>SFGS01000100.1 GCA_004557565.1 Bacteroidales bacterium
GCTTCGCATTTGGCGGTGCGACTGTGCGCTTTGCGTCATTGGAAACGAGTTTCCATGCCGCCAACCACACAATCCCTCCGCCACCCTCTCACGAGGGCTTACCACTTTGCCCCAAGGATAAAAACCGCTCGCCGTTTCACGGCGAAAAACCCCTGATGATAACACGATTTCTTGGTAAAAAGCCTCATCAAATCTCCCAAAAACGATTTTGCATGGTAGGGACGCGATATTTCGCATCCGCGTCAAATGATTGATATTCAATATAGTATCACAATTATGGGCGAACGTGAAGTATCACGCCCCTACCGGGTTTGGTTTTTCGCCGAAGGCGAGCGGTTTTTATCCTTTTGGCGATGCCACCGCCCTCGCTGGGGAGGGCGGCGTTAGGGTTGTGGTGTGGCTGATTCAAGCTCCGGCTTGAAATCAGATATGCCACAGCACTAACGACAGGTGCGAAGCACTGGGATCGCTAAAAGGCTGTTTTTTATGTTTTTTGTTTCTGTGCCCCCAGCATTTATCCACTGAGCCAAAAAAAGTCTACGAGTCAACAAGTCTACGAGTCAACAAGTGGGGCGAAAATTTCGGGAATCGGGGGAAATCGGTTATCTTTGCAGAATATTATCTACAATCCATTATGACAAACATTAGACTAAAACTTTTTTCACTTGCCACAATTATTGCTTTTTCAGCCCTCAACGGCTTCGCTTACAATGTGGCGAAAAGTGAATTTCGCTCGGCGTGGGTGGCCACTGTGTGGGCTCTCGACTGGCCTACCACCGGTGCATCAGCCGAAACCCAAATGGCAGAGCTCGACCGTATGCTCGACTCGCTCGCCAACAACAATTTCAACGCAGTAAACTTCCAAGTTCGCTCTATGTGCGACGCCATGTACAAATCAAGTTACGAGCCATGGTCGAGCTATCTGACCGGCACCCGTGGCAAAGACCCAGGCTTCGACCCTCTGGGCTATGTGGTGGACGGTTGCCATAAGCGCGGCATGGAGTGCCATGCGTGGGTAAACCCCTACCGCTTCTCCACAGGCGCAAACTGGGACACCGAGTTGGACCAGGAGTTGAAGAATAGCGGTCACTTACTCTCGCACAACAATGGTAAAACCACCACCACAATCCTCGACCCTGCCCAGCAGTGGACCATCGACCGCATTGTGAATGTGTGCCGCGAGATTATCACCAACTATGATGTGGACGGCATTCTCTACGACGACTATTTCTACCCCAGCGGCATTCCCACCAACAGTTCGGCTGGCGACTACTCGGAATGGAAAAATTCGGGCACAAGCCTGAGCTTCGGCGACTGGCGACGCGACAACGTGAACCGCATGGTGAAAGCCGTTTACGATATGATTCAAACCGTGAAGCCATGGGTGCGCTATGGCATTTCGCCTGCTGGCGTGGCTTGCTCCAGTAGTTCGGTGGCGAAGAAATACGGCATCGACCCATGTCCTGGCAGCGATTGGCAATACAGCAGCATTTTCTCCGACCCTATCGCATGGTATCAAGCCAAGAGCATCGACTACATGTCGCCACAGGTTTACTGGACCAGAGGCAACAGCGCAGCCGACTACGCCAAAATCACCCCCTGGTGGGGCAAGGTGGCGCATAAGTTTGGCCGCCACGTGTATATCTCTCACAGCCTTGAGTCGCTCACCGGCGCAAGCAAGGGCGAGAAGGCTCCTGCCACAAAGGCAAGCGGTCCCAACAGCACCTCTTACGACGAATATGTGGCTCAGGTGGAAATGAACCGCGAGACCAACTACGACAACGCTCCAGGCAGCATCTACTATTCATGCAAATACCTCTATAACCTCGGCGCAAAGGAATCGTTTGCCCACTATTTGAAGCGCACCGTGTATGCCTACCCTGCGCTTCCACCAGCCATGACATGGAAATCGGCAACCAACCCTGGCACCGTGTCGAATGTGAGCAAGGTGGCTTACGACCTGTCGTGGACGGGCTTCGACAATGTGCGCTACACCGTGTATGCCGTGCCCGAATCTGTGCCACAATCCGAATTTAAGAAAGATGTGCAATATCTGCTCGGCATCACCTACGACACCCGATACGCCATTCCCGAAAACTACCGCGCCGGCTATCAATATGCCATCTGCGTGCTCGACCGCTACGGCAACGAATACACCGCCAAGTTCCTCGGCGCACAAGATGCCACACTCGATGCACCTGTGCTGATTTCGCCAGAGGAAGGCGCGAAGGTGAGCGACCCATTCACATTCGCTTGGCACAGCGTGAAGGGCGCTTCGCAATATGCTGTGGAGATTGCCGACGATGCCGACTTCAAGCATGTGACCCACACTTTCGCCACGACCGACACCACCGCCGTTTCCTCCTCGTTTGAGGGCGTGAGCAGCGATGTGAAGCACTATTGGAGAGTGCACGCCTGTGCGCTCAACTTCAACGACGGTGTCAGCGCGGCACGTGCGTTCACTCCTCACCGCCTGGAAGTGACCTATCCAACCAATTTGATGCAAGATGTGCCCAACGCCCCCACCATTCTCTGGACCAACACCGGCATCGATGAGGTGAAGGTGGAAATCAGCGCCGACGAGAATTTTGCTGACGGCAAGACCGTGTTCAGCGGCGTGAGCACTGAAAATAAAATCGCTGTGCCGCTCTACATTCTCCACTGTGGCACACGCTATTATGTACGCATCACCCTCGGCGACGAAGTGAGCAAAACAGTGGAGTTCACCACCGTTTACGGCGAATCGGTAGCGCCAAAGTATGTGACCCCTGCTTCCGATGGCGCCACGCTCAACAGCAACCAGCGAATAGAACTCGAACGCCAAGTGGCAGCCGAAAACATGATTGTGGAAATCAGTTCGTCAGCCACATCATGGGGACGCGCAAGATTCGTTGAAACAATGAAAAATTATCAAAACGCCACCACCCTCACCCTCGGCGAACTGAAGGTGAACAATGTGCTGCTCGAAGATGGCAAAACGTATTATGTGCGTGCCAAATCGTCGTACATCGACACAGGCGGCACCCTCCGCGCCACCGACTACGGCGCCACACGCTCATTCGTGTATAAGAAGGTGGCTAAAATTGGCGACGTAAACGGCGATGGCACAGTAGATGTGTCCGACGTCACCGCCCTTATCAACCAGATTCTGGGCACCGCATCGTTCCCCGCCGAACTCTGCGACCTCAACGCCGACGGCGTAATCAACGTGTCAGACGTCACCACCCTCATCAACCAGATTTTGAAATAACCCCAAAAAAATAACAAACCTCACCCAAAAAGTGGGAACGGCCCCTCCACCCCCGTCCCCACTTTTTTTGTGCAGTAAGGTATTTAATCCGGGGTTAAAATTTGTAAAAATGGGGGTGGGGTTAAACCAAGGTGTTGATGGGGGAGTCTAAAGTGCAAAAGGAATTTAAAACCAGTACATTTGCTTGTACACAATACTATATGCTTATGACAACTCTTTCACTCCGCAACTCGATACTTTCGCTCATGCTTATCGGTGGCATGGCAGTGAGTGTGAACTCTTTCGCACAAGGCCGTCGCGGTGGATTTGGCGGCACTCGCCAAAGTCCTTCCGTGCAGCAAAGTAGGACTACAGCCACTGAAAGGCGTAGTAATGAGCGTGCAACAGCCACGCAGAGCCGTTCGTCATACGGCAGGTCGAGCGCTACGCAAAGCCGCTCGTCGGAGCGCAGCACCGTGGCGCCAAGTCGCACACCACAAGGCTACGGACGTGCCACCACCAGCCGCTCAACTGAAAGGGTGACTGCCCAACCACGTCGCTACAACGATGTGCAGACTGGGCGCGTAACCCCTCGTTCGGCAGAGCGAAACACCACTCCACAACGCTACAATACCGGTTACAACGCCAATCAAAGCGTGCGCCAGCAAAATGTGGGCACGGCGCAGCGTCGTCCGGGCTACGGCACCACCACGCCACAAAAGCGTAGCGACTATACCTCCCCACAACGCTACAACACCGGCAACAACGCCAATCAAAGTGTGCGTCAGCAAAATGTGGGCACGGCTCAGCGTCGTCCGGGCTACGGCACCACCACGCCACAAAAGCGCAGCGATAACAATGCGTTTCAAAACGGTGTAGGCAACCGCTTCGACGAAACCTATCGTCCTGAAGGAAATAATGGCCGTGGCGACCGCCCAAACGGCAACAACAATGGTAATAACGGAAACCACTACGGCAACGACCGTGGCGACCGTCCTAACGGCAATTATGGCAACCACTACAGTGGACACCGTGACTATGGCAGGGACTACGATGGGCGTCGTCCAGGCTACCACAACCCACACCACAATAATCCTCGTGGCTACGACAACCAGTTCAACCGTCGCTACCACGATTACTATCGCCACAACAGTTGGAGTTGGAGCCACCCATGCCGTCCACCATATCGCCCATGGCGCCCAACACCTTGGGTAGTGCATCGCCCAGTGGTTCCAGCAGGATGGGTATGGTATAGTTCGGCACCACGCATCTACCGTGTGCTCGGCATTCAGTTCGGCACAGTGTTCTCGGTGTCAATCAACCACCTGTTCACCTACGGCTACAACATCGACGGTTACTACGACAATGTGATTTATCTCCGTGATGTGCCAATGCTTAACTACAGTTGGCCTAACGTGATGCTCAACTACGCGCCTGGCGGCGGACTTGCATCGGCAATGTTCAGCAATTCGTTTGCATTCCGCGACCTTACGATGTACAACCGCCTCTACAACACACTCTGTGGCACCTATGGCAGCCCAGTAGATGCGCGCACCACTCCTTACGAGGGTACCGTGAGTTGGTGGGGTGGTGAAGGTCAAGGCTATGTCACCCTCACTTACTACACCGACCAAAACGGTCGCTTCTACACCAACCTCACCATAGGTAATTAAAAAACGGATAATGCGATATTTCGCGTCCGCTCAAAATGGTTGCTAACCAGTAAATCAGCAATTGTTTGGGCGGACGTGAATTATCACGTCCCTACCTGTTTAATCCAAATTTGGGGTTAACCCAAATTGGTCATTAGGGCTTGTGGTATTTCGGAGTTTTAGAAGAATGGATTTTGCTTGTCTTTTAATGAGTGATAGCGAGCTATTACGAATTAAAAACAAGCGAACTAATGACCGATTTGGGTTTAATAGTTCATTAGATCGATGCAATCGCCCTCGTTAGCCAGTCGGGTGGCGGGGAACACTTCTTGCGCTTGCTGGAGAAGGGGTCGCGCGTCGGTATAGCGCGAGCTGTAATGGCCCAAAATGAGTTGCTTCACACCTGCCTCTTTCGCCACCATGGCGGCTTGGCGTGCCGTGCTGTGGAATCGCTGACGCGCTTGCGCCTCACACTCATCGCCATAAGTGGCCTCGTGATACAGCCAGTCCACGCCCTCCACAGCCTGAATCACTCGTTCGCTGTAAGTGGTGTCGCTGGCGTAGGCGTAGCTCACCGATGCATCGGCGGCGGTGGTCAATTTCTCGTTCGGAATCACCACCCCGGCAGGTGTAACGTAGTCCATACCTTGACGCAAACTATTCATAAAATGCTGCGGCACCTCAAAGGTTCGCACCGCCTCGGCATTCACATGCCGCATCTTCGCCTTTTCCTCAAACACGAAGCCCACGGCTGGCACACGATGGCGCAACGGAAACGTGCGCACCGTGATGGCAGAATCCTCATAAATCACACGGGGCTCTTTCGTGATGACATTGAAACGCAACTCGTAGCACCTGTCGCGGCAGAAATAATCCATCATGCTGCTAAACATTTCCGCGCCGTCCTCAAAAATATGCACCGTCACGCTGCTCGACTTCTGAAGGAGCGCCAGAGTAGATAGCAATCCGGGCAAACCGAAACAGTGGTCGCCATGCAGATGCGAGATGAAAATGTTGGTCAGTCGGGAAAATTTCAGCTTCCGCCTACGCATTTCAAGTTGGGCGCCTTCGCCACAGTCAATCATCATCACATTGTCGCGAACGTTCAGCACTTGCGAGGTGGGCAAATGTCGAAGCGTTGACGTGGCAGAGCCACAGCCGAGGATATTTAATTCAAATCGGGGCATACGGTTCAAATAGCGTTTGATATATGGTGCTAAGGTAGGTATTTTTTTCTGAAAACTCCAAAAATCCATAAATTTTCAATCATTTTGAAAATATATTAAAAAAAATTGGAAAAGCTCTTGTGCAAATCAATAAAGTGATGTACATTTGCCGTAAGTTTTTTCATAGAATTAGATTTTTAAGGTTTAGTGTTAGTGGTAGTTGTGAAACTGCCACTAATTTTTTTGCCCCAACCACACCTATCCTCAACAACAATTAGAATTATTCGAAGAATTGAAGGTTCAGTGGAAAATTACTGGGGATAGATTCTGCATTGTTGCCGAACCGTGAATGGAATCAAAAACAAAAAACATAAATAACAGCCTTGGAGCAACGTGGAATGCTTCGCATTTGGCGGTGCGACTGTGCGTTTTGCGTCATTGAAAACGAGTTTCCATGCCGCCAACCACACAATTCCTCCGCCACCCTCTTACGAGGGCTATCCACTTTGCCCCAAGGATAAAAACCGCTCGCCGTTTCACGGCGAAAAACCCCTGATGATAACATGATTTCTT
>SFGS01000023.1 GCA_004557565.1 Bacteroidales bacterium
GAAACACCTATCCTATTGCTCTTCAAAATGTTAAATAAATATTAAATTACCAAAATCCCTTGGTTTACAACATAGAAGAACCGTCCCTTTGGTTTGTTTATCAACTGAACCTAATGTGCCATAGTATATTGCAAAAACAATCAGGGCTGCGGATTAATTTCCACAGCCCTGATTTTATATGATTTTATCGGGATTATTTGCGGCGCTTGGTGGCGGAGCGTTTTGCGCCTGAGCGTTTGCTGCGCTCGGCTGCGCCACGGCGTGCCGAATTGCCACGCTTGCCACGTTGCTGACGGCGTGAAGCCTTGCCGCCTTCGTAGTCGCTGCGCTGACGATCCTTCTTGCTCTCAGCCATTTGCTGCAATCGCGATTGCTGGGTGATAGGAGCCTTGTCGATGCGGTGTGTGCCGGCAGGATTGCGCTCATCTACCAACACGAAGTCGAGTTGCTTCTTGATTAAGTCGGCGCGAGCCACCTGAATGGTGATATTGTCGCCCAACTGGTATTTGTGGCGACGGCGGCGGCCAATCAAGCAATAGTTCTTCTCGTCAAATTCGTAGAAGTCATCGTCGAGGTCACGCACAGGAATCATACCCTCGCAGTGGGTTTCGTTCAATTCCACATACAAGCCCCATTCCGTAACGCCCGAAATGTGTCCGTCGAACACCTCGCCCAGACGGTCGCCCATAAATTCCACAGCCTTATACTTGATGCTGGCGCGCTCGGCATCGGCAGCGAGTTGCTCTTGTGCGCTCACATGGTGACATTCGTCCTCCAGAGCAGGCAGACTCACGCTGCGTCCACCAGCCGCATAGCGATCGAGCAGACGGTGCACCATCATATCGGGATAGCGGCGGATAGGCGATGTGAAGTGAGTATAGTAGTCGAAAGCCAAACCGTAGTGCCCCACATTGGTGGCAGAGTAGGTGGCCTTCGCCATTGAGCGAATTGCAAGGATAGAGAGCATTTCCTCCTCAGGCTTGCCCTTCACCTGCTCCAACAGCGCATTGATGCTGCGGTTCACCTCCTTCACCGAGCCTTGCGTCTTCACCTTGTAGCCAAAGCGCGACGCGATGTCGGCAAAGTTGGAAAGTTTATCTGAATTTGGCACATCGTGAATACGGTAAACGAAAGCCTTAGCCTTGCCCTTCTTCACCTTGCCGATATGCTCAGCCACCTTCTCGTTAGCCAAAAGCATAAATTCCTCGATGAGTTTGTTGGCCTCCTTCGACACATGCACATGCACAGCCAGAGGCTTGCCATTCTCGTCAATCTCAAATTTCAGTTCCTCGCGGTTAAACGCCACTGCACCATTGGCAAAACGCTTGGTGCGGAGTTTCTGCGCAAGGTCGTTGAGCGTGAGAATTTCGTTGCACATATCGCCCTTACCAGTCTCAATCACCTGTTGCGCATCTTCGTAGGCGAAACGGCGGTCGCTCTTAATCACGGTGTGGCAAATCTCGTATTTGATGACTTTTGCCTCGCTGTCGAGTTCAAAAATCACGGAGTGAGCCAGTTTTTCCTCATCGGGGCGGAGCGAACAAATATAGTTGCAGAGGCGTTCGGGAAGCATAGGCACGGTGCGGTCAACCAAATACACCGACGTGGCACGGCTTTCAGCCTCCTTCTCAATCACGCTGCCAGGGGTCACATAGTGGGTAACGTCGGCGATATGCACACCCACTTCCCAGTTGCCGTTGTCGAGTTTGCGGATAGAGAGCGCATCGTCGAAGTCCTTCGCATCGGCTGGGTCGATGGTGAAGGTGGTCACATCGCGCATGTCGCGACGGCGTGCGATTTCCTCCTCGCTAATCACATCGCTGATTTTGTTGGCAGCCTTTTCCACATTCTGCGGATATTTGTAAGGCAAACCAAACTCAGCCATGATGGCATTGATTTCGGCATTGTTGCTGCCAGCCTCGCCCAGCACATCAATCACCTCGCCCACAGGGCTGTTGGCGTCTTCAGGCCATTCGATGATTTTCACCACCACCTTATCGCCAGTCTTTCCGCCCATAGTTTTTTCGGCAGGAATGAAGATGTCGGTGGCAAGGAACTTGCTGTCGGTGACAAGCATAGAGAAGTATTTCTTCACTTGCAGCGTGCCGGTAAACACCTGCTCTTTGCGTTCGAGAATCTTAATCACCTCGGCTTCAGGCTCCACGCCTTCGCGTGCCGCACTGATATGCACCAACACACGGTCGCCATTGAGGGCGTGCATTGAGTTACGCTCTGCCACGAAGATAGGGCTGCCATCGTCGTTGGCGGTATCAACACTGTTTTTGCCATTGCTGCGGCGAATGAAAATGCCCTCTTCCACAGCTGAGCGCATCACAGCCTTAAAGCGGCCAGGAGTCACTTCGGCGAGGAAGCCGTCGATGGCGAGTTGCTCCAGCAGTTCCACCACCATAGCGCGCAAGCGTGGGGTGTTGGCATCCACTTTCTCCGACACCTGCTTGTAGTTGTAAGGCACATTCTCTTCCGTGTTGAAAAAGTTAATCACCTTATCATGGAGCTCGCGACGCTCCATCTTGTAGGATTTCAATTTATCTTTTTTAGCCATAATCGTAATTTAATTTTCAGAAGTTAAGGGGTTGAAGAAGTTAAAGAAGTTGAAGAAGTTAAAGAAGTTAAGACATCACCATCGCCTTTCTCAAAATCTCAAAATCTCAAAATCTCGTTGATCCGTAGTCTTGTTGACTTGTTGACTCGTTTACTCGTTGACTGCGAGCGCCAGCGAGCCTGCGCCCCTAATCCTCAATGTGGTAGCGCACGAAGGCTTCCATTGCCTCGTAACTTGCCAAGCCGAGGCGTGAGTAGAGGTCGGCAAGGGCGGTATTGCGGTCGATGCTGGTTTGCCAAGCGAGTTGTCCGTTTTCGGGGTCGCGGAATGGTGCATCGTGCACTTGCGACTGATGCTTGAGAATAGCCTGACGCTTCACGCCAAATTCCTCTGGACTCATCGGCACTGTCATCTCAATGTTGTCAATTTCCCATTGTCCCCATTGTCCGCGATACATCCACAGGCGGCAATCCTTCATCCAAGGCTCGTTTTTGAGTTGCATCACCGCCAGTATCAGCGCTTCGGAAGCACGCTCGTTCACGCCATTGGGGTCGTAGTCGTCGGCAAAGAAAATCTGATGGGGCTTCAACTCTTGCAAGAGTTCCTTGATAGGAGTAACATCTGCCTCGGTCACCTTGCCATTGCCCAATGGCGAACGGGAGTAGAATGGCAGGTTCAACTCGTGGAATTTGTCGGGGTTCACACCCAAGAAGCGGCAACTGGTCACGCACTCACATTCCAAAATCGCGCCTTTCGCATAGCGGATTTCGGGAGTGTCGGCATCGCCCGGCTTCTTTGAGCGCAGCGTTTCGGTAATATTGTTCACCACCTCATCGCGCTTGGTTGAGCCGTAGTCGAAATGGTTAGCCAAGCGGTTGGTGAGCATGATGGTGCGCTCCAAATCCTCGTCGTTCACCATCATATCGCCATTTGTCTGGAACACCACATGCACATCGTGCCCCTGCTGCACCAGTCGGCGAAGCGTGCCGCCCATCGACACCACCACATCGTCGGGGTGTGGGCTGAAGCAAACCACTCGCTTGGGATAAGGTGTGGCACGCTCTGGGCGTGAGGCATCGTCGGCATTGGGCTTGCCGCCGGGCCAGCCGGTGATGGTGTGCTGAAGCACATTGAAGATGCGGATATTCACATCGTAGCCTGAACCAAACACGGTCACGAGTTCGCTCAAGCCGTTGTCGTTATAGTCTTTGTTGGTGAGTTTCAAAATGGGCTTGCCTGTCTGCTGACTGAGCCATACGATGGCGCGGCGCACCAGTACGTCGGTCCATTCGCAAGAGGTCACCTTCCATGGGAAACTGATGCGAGTGAGAAGCGACGCTGCATCGAGGTCGACGAGCAACTTCACATCGTGGTGCATTTGCAGAAACGAGGCTGGCGTGTTGTCGCCGATGCGTCCCTCAATCGTGTTGTAAACGGCTTCGGCACTTGCCTCACCCCACGCCACGCAAATCACCTTGCGTGCGGCAAGCAGATTCGACATACCGAGCGTCACTGCCGTGTCGGGAGCCACCTCGCACTGGTAACTGTCGGCGATGCGCTGACGGGTATCGTTGCTCAACAGCACCAATCGGCACGATGATGTGGATTGCGAGCCTGGCTCATTGAATGCCAAGCCGCCGTTTTTGGTCAGCTGGCACACCAGCAAGTCGATGCCGCCAAACGAGTCGATGAGTGTTTCGTACTGCTTGCAGTAGCGGTGCACATTCTCCTTTGTGGCACCCTCATCGATAGTATATACATTTGAAGGATCGATATCAATCTTATTGAACAGGCGTTCCTGCAAGCGGCGGAAATTGTTTTGCGATTCGGTGGCCTGCTGACCGAAGCCCAATTCGCTGATGTTGAACGCCACCACCTTTGCGAAACTCACTTTGTCGGCAAAATAGAGACGCACCAGCTCGTCGTACACTTCGAGCACGCCTTTGCCTGCCCCGAAGCCAATCACGCATCGTCCGCGTTCTTCCACGCACCGCTCAATAGCCTCAGCGATGTCGAGTGCCGCATCGGCAGCACCTTCGTTGGGGGTTTCCACGATTTTGGTATATACCTTTTCAAATCGTGTGAGCGAAGCCAAATCCACTTCACTCTCAGGGCAATAATAGCGTTTCGACAATTGTCCCAGCTTTAATTTTGAGTTGATATCGGTTCTCATAAAATAGTGTTGTTGAATGATTGCCACCGTTATCAAGAGCGGCAAAACTTGTATTGCGTTATGAACTTTACAAAGATAAATAAAAATTATTTATTCGGCGAAAATCAGTCCACTTTATTGCACCGAAACCCACCGTTTTTCACCGATTTTCCCTGTTCAATAGAAAATTACTGGGTGGAATCAAAACAAAAACATAAAAAACAGCCTTTAGCCGATGCCAGTGCTTCGCACCTGTCGAGGTCGGTGGCATCGACAAAAGGACAAAAACCGCTCGTCTTCGGCGAAAAACCAAACCCGGTAGGGACGTGATACTTCACGTCCGCCCATAATCGTGATACTATATTGAATATCAATCATTTGACGCGGACGCGAAGTATCGCGTCCCTACCATGCAAAATCGTTTTTGGGAGATTTGATGCAACCTCCTTTCAAGAATTCATTTTATCGTCAGGGGTTTTTCGCCGTGAAACGGCGAGTGGTTTTTGTTTTTGATTCCATTCACGACACGGCAACGATGTATAATCATTTTCCACTGATACGTTTTTCCGGTGGGTGCTAACAAAACGGCACCCCAAAGACATCGATTGATGCTTTTGGGGTGCTGTGATGAGGTGATATGAGTGTGGTCACAAACTATTGACAGCGTTTGGGAAACAACTCGCGGTAGATGCGCGAGGTGGCCCCGATGTGGGTGGAGATATAGTTGCCAGCAATGTTGCCACTGTTTTCGAGCGCGGCTGGATTGTTGAGCATCTTGTCCATCAGGTCGGCAAACTCTTGCGCATTGTTGATGCAATGGCCACCACCGAAGGCTATGAGGTCGTGCGCCTCGGCAAACTTGCCAAACTTCGGACCAAACACCACCGGTATGCCATACACGGCTGCTTCGTTGATGTTGTGAATGCCTGCGCCAAATCCACCGCCGATATATGCCATCTGGCCATAGCGGTAGAGCGATGAAAGAATGCCGAAGCAGTCAATCACCAAGCAGTCGAGTTCGGCGGCATTCTCTGCGCTTGTGGCACTGTAAAGTCCTGCCTTGCGGCGGGTTTTGCCAACAATGGCACTGAGGCGTGCGGCATCGAACTCGTGTGGAGCCACTATCAACTTCATATTGGGGTGCTCGTTGAAATACGGCATCACAATATCCTCGTCGGGCTGCCACGAACTGCCCATCACCAAAGTGAAGGAACTGTTAGCCACAAACGATTCAATCACAGGAAATTCCTTGGCTGCGCCTCGCACATCTGCCACGCGGTCGAAGCGAGTGTCGCCAGCCACTTCCACATTGTCGATGTTGATGGTCTTGAGCAGTTGGCGCGATTCCTCGTTTTGCACATAAATGCGTGTGAAGCAACGGAGCATGTCGCGGAACATGCCGCCCCACGGACGGAAGAAGATTTGCCCCTCACGGAAAATGGACGAAATGATGTAGGTGGGGATGGCTCTGCGCTTCAGTTCGCTCAGGTAGTTGCCCCAGAACTCATATTTCACGAAAATCGCCATCGAGGGATTCACCAAGTCGATAAACTTCCTCACTTCCGATGGCACATCGAATGGGAGGTAGCACACCACGTCCACCTTGTCGTAATTCTTGCGCACTTCGTAGCCACTGGGCGAAAAGAAACTCAGCACGATGTGTGCGTCGGGGTTTTCGCTCTTGATGCGCTCAATCAGCGGACGGCCCTGCTCAAATTCGCCAAGCGATGAAGCGTGAATCCAAATATTCTTGTTTTCGGGATTAAGCGTGGCGCGCAGCAAGTCGAAAGTGCGTTTTTGCCCGTCAATCATCAAGCGTGCCTTATGGTTGCGCAATGCAGCCAAACGCACACCCAGCCTATACGCTTTAATTCCTAAATTATATATTGCTCTCATTACTCTCTCTAAAAATTGCTTTGCAGCATTCTGCCGCCACGCAAGTATTTCTTGCTACGACGATGCTTCCAAAGGTCTTGGTCTATGTAAAAGCGGCAACTCACCTGTTGCCAAAATCCTGTTATCTTATCTGTGGCATGGAAGATGAGCGACGCATTGAGGTCGACGAAGCGCGTCTGCACGATATGGGCACGCAGGTCGGTGCGGCTGTAGAATTTGGAGCAATAGTAGGAGTCGCCCAAATTGAGTTCGCTGCCATACTTGTTCCAAAGTGGGAAAAGATTGCCACCGGCATACACATTCTGCTCTGCCTCAAGCCATTTCCAACGACCTTGCACATTGCCGATGAAGCCGCAAGGTGCTTTCCAGCCGTTCTCTTCCGAACGGTCGCGCTCAAGGTTGATGATGGCACCAGCCTTCACTTTCAGCGATGCCTTTGGCGCAATTTTCCAATCGAAGCCCACCATAGGGTTGACAGTAACATCATCGTTCACGCCTTCGCCCTCTGGTGCCAGTTTTGATTTTGCCAGATGATTGTATTGCACATGGCCTCCAAACCACACATTGCCCACATACGCCTTTCCGCTGATGAGCACATTGAATGCCTCGCGACGGAAGTCGGCTTGCTGCTGTCGCCAGTCTAAGAACAGTTGCGCATAGCCACGTTCGGGGTGCTTCTGATACTGGGCAAGCACACCGCGAATGTTGGGCTGGCGGTAAGCCAGCGAGTCGCTCCACAGGTAGCGTGGGGCGTGCTCCACCATTTCGGTGCGTGGAATCATACCCACATTCACGCTCCAGCCCTTATGGCGGTACTGGTAGTAGAGCGTGGGCGACACCTTGGCATCGGCAGCGTCGGAGTTGAGCGGTTGTAGCCAGCTCACACCGCCTTTGAGCGTGTGGCCGTTTCGCTGATTGCCCAACTGTATGCCGATTTCGGGTGCCAAGCGGGTGAAGAGGAAAGTTTGGTCGGGGCGAAGTTCGTCGCCACCCTCACGGTTGGCAAAGTGTGAATCAAAATCCACACTCCACACCACTTCCTGGGCATTGCCATAAGCCACGCCCATAAGCCACATCGCCATCACGACCAACCACTTTTTAGCCATGTCTGTGCCTACTGTATATTATTCATTAGGAAGGTGAATAGCCTCTACGCCACGCTTGATGCGGGCGATGGTTTCTTCCTTTCCAAGCAAACGAGTGATTTCAAACATGTGAGGGCCTTTACATTCGCCCACCACAGTGAGGCGGAACGCGTTCATCACGTTGCCCATGTGGTATTCGTTGCCCTTAATCCAAGCCATCACGGTGGCTTCGGTGGCAGCAGCGTCGGTGAAGTCGGCGATGCCTTCAAGCACGGTGATGAGTTCGCCCATCAGTTTTGGGGTGTCTTCTTTCCAACGCTTTTTCACGTCTTTTGGAGCGTATTCCACAGGAGCCTGGAAGTAGAATGCGGCATTGGTCCAAAGGTCTTTCACGAAGTTGATGCGGTTCTTCACCGTGCCCACTGCCTCGGCAATGTATTCGTCGGTGAATTGAGCCACGTCAACATGCTCGGCGAGCACTGGTTTGAACAGTTCGGCAAGAGCCGCGTCGTCGGTAGCCATCAGATATTCGTGGTTGAACCATTTTGCCTTTTCGAAGTCGAATTTTGCGCCACTCTTTGAGCAGTGTGCAAACGAGAAGTCGCGAATCAGCTCGTCCATGCTCATGATTTCGCGGTCGTCACCTGGGTTCCAGCCAAGGAGCGAGAGGAAGTTGACCACTGCCTGTGGCAGATAGCCGCTTTCACGATAGCCTGAAGAGATTTCGCCGCTCTTGGGGTCGTGCCATTCGAGTGGGAAAACAGGGAAACCAAGACGGTCGCCGTCGCGCTTGCTCAATTTGCCTTTGCCGTCGGGCTTGAGCAGCAGTGGCAGGTGCACAAATTCAGGTTGGGTGTCGGCCCAGCCGAATGCCTCGTACAGAAGCACGTGCAATGGTGCGCTTGGCAGCCATTCCTCGCCACGAATCACATGGCTCACCTCCATCAAGTGGTCGTCCACGATGTTTGCCAAGTGGTAGGTGGGCAGGTCGTCGGCACGCTTGTAGAGCACCTTGTCGTCGAGAATGGAAGAGTTGATGGTCACATCGCCACGAATGAGGTCGTGTACCACCACGTTGCGTCCTGGCTCAATCTTGAAGCGCACCACATAGTTGGTGCCGGCATCGATGAGTTTTTGCACTTCCTCGGCAGGGAGCGAGAGCGAGTTGCGCATACTCATGCGAGTGGATGCGTCGTATTGGAAGTTCTTGATTTCGCCACGCTTTGCGTCGAGTTCTTCGGGGGTGTCGAATGCGATATACGCCTTGCCGTCGTCGAGCAGCTGCTTCACATACTTGCGGTAGATGTCGCGACGCTCGCTTTGTTTGTAGGGTCCGTATTCGCCACCTTCAGCCACGCCTTCATCAATGCCAATGCCGAGCCAGTGAAGTGCCTCGTTGATATACGCTTCGGCACCTGGCACGAAACGGTTTGAGTCGGTATCTTCAATGCGGAGAATCATTGTGCCACCGTGCTGGCGAGCAAACAGATAGTTATACAGTGCAGTACGCACTCCACCGATGTGAAGCGGACCTGTTGGAGATGGTGCAAAACGCACTCTAACCTTTCTTTCCATTATAGTTATGCTGTTTTCTTGTTTTGTTAAATTGAAATATCGTGCAAAATTACAAAATTATCACGACTTACACATTATAATCAATGTGATTTAATAGTGTGGCGCAGAAAACCTATTTGAGCAATGCCGAAATTTGGTCTAAAACGCCGTGACCGGTGGGATCTACGCGACATGGGGTGACTGCCACCCAACCATCTTCCACAGCGCGCACGTCGGTTTCGGCATCGTCGGGATTGTCGAGGCGGTATTCACCTGTCACCCAGTAATAATCGAAGCCACGAGGGTCCATGCGGTGCTCAAACTCTTTCACCCATCTGCCCATGGCTGTGCGCACCACCTTCATGCCTTTTGCATTTTCGGGCATGTTCACGTTCAGGCAGATGCCGTCGGGCAATCCGCTTTCGAGCACCCTTTCGATCACTTTTTCAATCCACGGCTCGTAGGTGTTGAAGTCGGATTCGGGGGCAAACGGCTCGGCGGAGAATGCCACAGCAGGCAAATGATGCACCGCAGCCTCAAACACCACGCCCATCGTGCCGCTGTAAAGTGTGCAGATGCCATAGTTGTAGCCATGGTTGATGCCCGAAAGCACCAAATCAGGTTTGCGGCCGCCAAGCAGTTGGTCGAGGGCGAGTTTCACGCAGTCGGTGGGCGTGCCTGGCACTTGATACTCGGTGTAGCCATCCTCTTCTTTCAACTTCAACGCGCGCAGAGGATCGAAGAATGTGGTGGAGCACCCTTTGCCACTTTGCTGCATGGCAGGAGCCACAGCCACCACATCGCCGTATTTGCGAGCCACTTTTATAAGAGTCTTAATACCGTTGAACGAGAATCCATCGTCGTTGCTGATCAAAATCAGCGGTCGTTTTTCTTGATTTGACATATTTATATCTATATTTCTACAAAGATAGTGCAAATCGAACGCAGAGCAACAAGCTTGCTTGATTGCTCTGCTGAGATGCTGCCTATTTTCTACAAAGATAGCAATTTTTTGCCAAAGCCATCGCTTTTTCCTTTTTATCCGAATTTCGGACCAAAAACGCACAAAACAGAGGCACAAGAAGGCGAAAAAACAAGAAAAACGACAAAAAATGCACTTTTTTTGAAAAAAACACAGATTTTTTTTGCAGGTTTCAAAAATTGTCGTAACTTTGCACTCGCAATTCGGAAACGAATAAACATCATGACTCCGTAGCTCAGTTGGTAGAGCAATTGACTCTTAATCAATGGGTCGAGGGTTCGAGCCCCTCCGGGGTCACCAAAAGCCTCCTTTCAAAGGAGGCTTTTTTTATTTCCCCCCACCCCTCCCACACACCAAAGGGACGGTTCTTTCGGTCTGTTATAAAGAAAGGGTTGACACAATTCTGCGGATAGATACTGGGGGCACCGAAACAAAAAACATAAAAAACAGTCTTTTGGCGTGCCAAAAGGATAAAAACCACTCGCCGTTTCACGACGAAAAACCCGGTAGGGACGTGATACTTCACGTCCGCCCATAATTGTAGTATTATATTGGATATCAACAATTTGTCGCGGACGCGAAGTATCGCGTCCCTACCATGCAAAATCGTTTGGGAGATTTGACACAACCTCCTTCCTGTAAATCATTTTATCATCAGGCTGTTTTTCATGTTTTTGTTTTTGATTCCACTCACGATTCGACATCTCCGATGCCCGACCCTACGCCCCATAAATTTTCCCGAATTATTTTTGTGAATAAAACCACCATATAATGCCATTATTTGTTTTGAATGTGAAGTTGGAGTGGGGATTTGTATAAAAATTCATTAAAATATTGGCAAAATTCTTCTAATTACAATTTTTATTACTACCTTTGTCTGATTGATGTGGGAAAGAAAGTCAAGTACTTACAGCACTGTTTAGCCCCCAATAATTAATTTAAATACGCTACTGAGCCAAAAAATTTCATTTATCCACCAACTCACAAATCATTGCTATCGTGAAGAATAAAAGAAATCGACTCCAAGTAATTATAGAGTTAGTAAAAAAGAACTGCATCGGAAGCCAAAACGAGCTTGCCGAACTGCTGAAGCAGCATGGTATTGAGGTGACGCAAGCCACCCTGTCGCGCGACTTGAAGACACTAAAGGTGACGAAAGTGGCTAACGATGCGGGCGAATACATGTATATCATCCCCGACAGCAACGAACTGCAAGACTCTATGCTCATGAAAGGGCAGAAGGGACTTACAGGCGGTGCACAAATCGGGTTTGTGTCGCTTGACTATGCTGGCAACATTGCGGTAATCAAGACCCGAAACGGCTATGCCACCGGTCTGGCATACGACATCGACATGAGCCACGCCCACATGGTGCTGGGCACTATCGCTGGTGCCGACACGGTGTTCGTGTTGCTCAGAGAGGGCATCTCGCGCAAGGAATCGAACGAGTTTTTTGCCCGATTCCTGCCTGCCGACATCATCGGCTAAGCCCCCATTCACTGCCTTTCTCTGAAAGGTGACACGCTTTCACACACGAAACTACACACTAATTTGATTTTTTCTCGACACGCCTCACATATATTTATGTGCGGGCTGTGACTTTAGATAATAACGGAATTTAGAAATTTGATTCGTAGTAACAAAAAAAATGATTGACATCAAAGACATTGAAATTGTGGTGGCTGGAGAGTCGCATCTCAAATACATAGATGAGATTATCGACACGATGGCGGCAGCCGCCAAGGTTCGTGGCACTGGTATCGCTCGCCGTACACACGAGTATCTGGAAAAAGTGATGCGACAAAACAAAGCAGTTTTGGCGCTCTACCACGGCCGATTTGCAGGGTTCAGCTACATCGAAAGCTGGGACCACCAATTGTTTGTAACCAATTCAGGACTTATCGTTCACCCCGATTTTAGAGGTATCGGCGTGGCTACTATGATCAAACGACGAGTTTTCGCCTTAGCTCGCGAACGCTATCCGCTTGCTAAGGTGTTCAGCCTCACCACTGGCGCTGCCGTGCTCAACATGAACACGAAACTCGGCTTCAAGCCCGTGACTTTTGAAGTTCTCACCCGCGACGAGCAATTCTGGAAAGGTTGCGAAAGTTGCGTGAATTTCGACATTCTACAACGCAATGGCGGAGCTAAATGCCTGTGCACTGCACTGCTCTACGACCCTGCCGAACATATCAACGAAGAAATCACATACGACACCGACATGAATACAAAAGGCAAAAACAAAGAGCGCAAGAAAGTGGTGCTCGCCTATAGCGGCGGCCTCGACACTTCTTTCGCCGTGAAATATCTTTCAGAAGACTGCGGCTACGCCGTTTACACTGCCACAGCCAACACTGGCGGCTTCAGCGCCGAAGAGTTGGAGACTATCGAGAAAAATGCGCTGGCACTGGGTGCTGTGAAGCACGTGAACCTCGACGTGACGCAAGAATATTACGAAAAAAGCATCAAATATATGGTGATGGGCAATGTGCTACGCAATGGCACCTACCCTATTTCTGTAAGTTCGGAACGTATGTTCCAAGCCATCGCTATCATCAACTACGCCAAGGAGATTGGTGCCGATTGCGTGGCACACGGTAGCACAGGCGCAGGCAACGACCAAATCCGTTTCGACCTCACTTTCCAAGTGCTGGCTCCCGAAATCGAGGTCATCACCCCTACGCGCGACCTCTCGCTCACTCGCGATTATGAAATCAACTACTTGAAGGACCACGGTTTCGAAGGCGACTTCAAGAAACTCGAATACAGTTACAACGAAGGCTTGTGGGGCACAAGCATCTGCGGCAAGGAAACGCTGCACAGCAACGAGAATTTGCCCGAAAGCGCATTCCTGCGTCAGATGACAGCCAAAGAGGACAAGCGCATCACCATCGACTTTGAAAAGGGCGAAATCGCTGCCATCAATGGCACCGCCTACCCCGACAAGGTGAAGGCAATTCAAGACCTTGAAGAGATGGTGGCTCCTTACGGCATAGGCCGCGACATCAACCTCGGCGACACCATTATCGGCATCAAGGGTCGTGTGGGCTTCGAGGCTGCGGCTCCATTGCTGATTATCGCCGCCCACAAGTTGCTCGAAAAATACACCACCACCAAGTGGCAGCAATACTGGAAGGAGCAACTGGGCAACTGGTACGGCATGTTCTTCCACGAAAGTTACTATCTGGAGCCTGTGATGCGCGACATCGAGGCTTACTTGGTGGAGTCGCAACGCAATGTCACCGGCCGTGTGATTATCGACCTGAAGCCTTACCGCTATGAACTGGTGGGCGTGGAGAGCGACTACGACTTGAGCAAGACCAACTTTGGCGAATATGGCGAAATGAACAAGGCGTGGAGCGCCGACGATGTGAAGGGCTTCACCAAAATCTACGCCAATCCGCTGAAGGTGTATCACTACAACCAAATCAAGAACGGCAAAGAGGAGGATTTGTAGAGCGATGATTAAAGCAGGTATCATAGGTGGAGCCGGCTACACCGCCGGCGAACTCACCCGACTTCTCATTTGCCACCCTGAGGTGGAACTGAAATGGATAAGCAGCGCCAGCAACGCCGGAAACCGTGTGGACAGCGTGCACCAAGGACTCATCGGCGAAACCGACCTTGTGTTCGTGGCCGACACGCCGTTGAGCGAAATCGATGTGCTGTTTCTCTGCACGCCTCACGGATTCTCGAAGCCTTTCCTCGAAGAGCATAAGGACGAGATTCCCGAATCGCTCCGTATCATCGACCTTGCGCAAGATTTCCGCATAGCCGACGGTGTGCACGATTTCGTGTACGGTTTGCCTGAACTGAACCGCGAGCGCATCACCACCGCCACCAAGCATATCGCCAACCCCGGCTGCTTTGCCACCGCCATTCAGTTGGCATTGCTCCCACTGGCGAAGAACGGCTGGCTCAACGCCGATGTGCATATCCATGCCGTGACGGGCAGCACCGGCGCTGGCGTGAAACCAGGGCCCACGAAGCACTACTCATGGCGCAACGACAATGTGAGCATCTACAAGCCTTTCAAGCATCAGCATTTGCTCGAAATCCGCCAGTCGCTCACGCTGCTCCAGCCTGGTTTTGATAGCGAACTCGACTTCATTCCGATGCGTGGTTGCTTCTCGCGTGGCATCTTCGCCACGCTCTACCTGCGTAGCGATGCCGAGTTGGAAGATGTGAAGCGCGCTTACGAGGAATATTACGCTCCTCACGCGTTCACTTTCGTGACCGACAAGGAAATTGACCTCAAAGATGTGGTGAACACCAATAAATGCCTGATTCACGTTGATAAAATCGACGGCAAAATCCTTATCACATCTGCTATCGACAATTTGCTGAAAGGCGCAGTTGGCACCGCCGTACACAATATGAATCTGCTCTTCGGCTTGCCAGAGCGCACCGGGCTCGCCCTCAAAGCCTCAGCATTTTAACAATCTCACACAGATTCAACAGATTAAACAGAAAAAAACTATCTGTTGAATAAAAAAATCCGTTGAATCTGTTGAATCTGTGTGATAATCCAAAAGAAGAAAGTCATGAAATTATTCGACGTATATCCATTATTCGATATCGAGATTGTGAAGGGCGTGGGCTGCCACACCTACGATGCCAGCGGCACCGAATATCTCGACCTTTACGGTGGCCATGCCGTGATTTCGGTCGGCCACAGCCACCCCCACTATATCGACGCACTGAAGAAGCAAGCCGAAAACCTGGTGTTCTACAGCAATTCAGTAATCAACAGTCTGCAAGTGCGCTTGGCAGAAAAACTGGGCAAGGCGTGCGGCTACGACGATTACCAACTTTTCCTCATCAATTCTGGTGCGGAAGCCAACGAAAACGCGATGAAGTTGGCATCGTTCCACACTGGCAAACCGCGCGTAATCGCCTTCAGCAAGGCGTTCCATGGGCGTACCTCACTTGCCGTTGAAGCCACCGACAATCCCAAAATCCAAGCCCCCGTCAATGCCACGCCCAACGTGACTATCGTGCCGTTCTGCGACATCGATGCCGTGAAGGCTGAAATCGCCAAGGGCGATGTGGCAGCGGTAATTATCGAGGGCATTCAGGGCGTGGGCGGCATTCAGATTCCATCCGACGAATTTATGCACCAACTCCGCACCCTCACCCAAGAAAGTGGCGTGGTGCTTATCCTCGACGAGATTCAGAGCGGATACGGCCGTACGGGCAAATTCTTCGCCCACCAGTGGAGCGGCATCAAAGCCGACATCGTGACGATGGCGAAAGGCATCTGCAACGGCTACCCCATGGGCGCACTCATCTGTAGTCCAGAGTTCAAGCCTGTTTATGGAATGCTTGGCACCACATTCGGCGGCAACCACCTCGGCTGCGCCGGAGCCATCGCCGTGCTCGAAATCTTCGAGAAAGAGCAACTGGTGGAGAACGCACGAAAAGTGGGCGAACACCTGCTCACGGAACTGAAAAAGATTCCTGGCATCAAGGAAGTGCGAGGCCGTGGCTTAATGATAGGCATGGAGTTCGACTATCCGGTGAAAGAACTGCGTAGCCGCCTCATTCACGAGCAGCACGTGTTCACTGGTGCAAGCGGCACCAACATGATTCGCCTGCTCCCCCCGCTCACCCTCACCATCGCCCAAGCAGACGAATTCATCACCCGCCTAAAATCCGCCCTCTAACCGCCCCCCACAAGGCGAAACATACAAGCGAGGCCGTGTCACCCATCGACACAGCCTCGCTATTCATTTCTCCTCCCCACAAACCACACCCCCACACGCAATTTCATTGTCCGTAAACAACAAAACCACGATTTTTGCAATTTTGTTGTCTATAAATGATAAAATCGCATTTTATGCTAATTTTGTTGTCTATAAATGATAAAATTTATATATTTGCGGTGAGAAAGAATTTTAGTTATGGAAATTATTTCAAGAACATATTATGCGAAGCGAGTGGATGCTTGGCTTGGAAAAGGGCAAATCATTGTCCTTGTAGGTCAGCGTCGTGTGGGCAAAAGTTTTGTATTAAAGGATTTTGTGATTCGTCACAAAACAGAGCCAAATGCCAACATCATATATATCGACAAGGAAAAGAAAGACTTTAATTACATACAAAATCACGAGCAGCTCAACGGCTACATCGACGAGCATTTCGTCGCTGGCAAGCACAACTATATTCTTATCGACGAAGTGCAAGACATCGCCGGTTGGGAACACTCGGTAAGAAGTTTCCGCACGGAAGACTCCACCGACATCATCATCACTGGTTCTAACTCAAAAATGCTATCGGGCGAACTGAGCACACTGCTTGCCGGACGCTATGAAGAAATTCATGTTCAAAGCCTTAGTTATACCGAGTTTCTTGAGTTCCATAACCTAACAGATAGCGACGAAGCACTTTGGAAATACCTCAATTTTGGTGGACTTCCTGCACTTAAAGACATAGGTATTGACAATGAAGGCATGGTGAGCGAATACCTTTCGGGGGTGTTCAACACCATTATGCTGAAAGACATCATTGAGCGACACACCATTCGCAACATTCCTTTCATTCGCAACCTCGTCGTGTTTATGGCCGACACCATAGGCAAACTTAACTCTGCCAACAGTATAGTGAAATACATGAGGTCGCAAAACGTGGAAGTCTCCACCAACATTGTGCTCAACTACATGTCGTATTTCTGCGAGGCGTATCTCACCCACAAAGTGGACCGATACGACATTCACGGCAAAAAACTACTGGAGTCGAACAGCAAATGCTATTTCGGCGACATCGGTTTGCGCAACTTCATTGCTGGCGGTGAGCGCGACACCGACATTGAAAAAGTGATTGAAAATGTGGTGTATCTGCATTTGCTGCATCTGGGCTACACCGTGAAAGTGGGGCAACTAAGGGCTGGTGAAATCGACTTCGTGTGCACAAAACCTGGCAAAAAAGCGTATGTGCAAGTGGCTTATCTAATCGCCAATCAAGAAACAAAAGAAAGGGAATTCGGAAATCTCTGCCTTATCCCCGACAACTATCCAAAATACGTTATCTCGGCATCGCCACTACTCAAAAGCAGCGACTACAAAGGCGTGACACACCTACACCTCCGCCAATTCCTCACAAAAGGAATCTAACAATCCAACCCCAAAAAAACAGACCACAAATCACTATCTAACAACATCTTACCAAAAAAAACACCATCAAAGGGAGGGTTCTTTTGATGGTGTTTTTTGCGAAAAATGCCTAATTATTTCTCAGATGATTGTAGAGAGGATACAAGGTCCTCACTTCTTCAACTCTTCATATTTCTCTTTTTGCTCACTTTCTCGAAATCAGCCTTGAATAAGGCATTGAGCGTCTCATCGTCTTGATTAATCACTTTCAGTTCTTTTTCAGTCAAGCCAAGCAAATCCTTATACTTGCGAGCATAGTAAACCACCTTCATCATCACTTTCACAAAATCAGAGCAGTCAAATTCCCTCTTATTTTGACCGAGCAAATGCTCAATAGTCGCAGCCATAAAATATGGCAGAATATGCATTTGAAGTTGCAATGGATTCATACCCATAACCAAAGACACCTCTTCGGTATTCATTACCCATGCAAACATTGCACCCGACATCTTTTTTTGCAACAGACTGGTTGTATCTGGCTTAGCATCAAGCACCCACTTAGCAATGGCGCGAATTTCATCACGATGCACCCTGCAAGCCTTCTCATCCTTCAGGTCGTCGACGCGAGGCACTGGCACAAGTGCAGTAACCGTGGTTTTGGGGCGAGTCTCGCCCATTCTGTAACCTCTTTTGTTATAATCATTATTATACCATTCCACAAATGCGTTTACCACCGAATCACACTGCGCGGTTCCAAAATACTTGTTTCCAAATCCCACGTCGGCTCCACGAAGCATCCACATAATATAGCCCTCTAAATGTCCTTCGTGCAGCGCTGCTCGTTCCATATCCAGCACCGGCACATTGTAATAGTCGTGTGCCGTTGTGTCGGCTATCTCCACATATTTGCGATGTAGCCTCGCCACATCAGCAAGTGTGAGTGTATCACCTGCGAAACCACCCTCATCAAGCACAACCTTATGCGTATAATAAAAAAATCCATTGTAAGGCAAATCACAATCAAGCGAAGCATAAGCCGACAAATTCACTTTTTTAGTGAAAGTCACCTCCCATTTGCCATCTTTGCGAGTCACATTTTCGCGATACAAATCATAGATGAGTTTCCCCATTTCCATCAGTCGCTCATATTTGCTCGCGTGCAATTGGTAATTCTGAGCATACATCACAGCCCAAACAGGGTCGGTTGACATAGCATATAAGTTGGCAAGACGATAATACGACGCGTCGTAATTCGGATCAACATCAATGGCATGTTCATAACATCCCACAGACTCATCGTAGTTCTTCATCATATATGCCATATTGCCCTTTTCCACCCACAGGCGGACACTGTTAGGGAACTTCTTCAAACCCTTTTCATAAATTTCAATAGCCTCTTTGCGCTTCCCCACATAATCGAAGGCATTACCTGCAATAAAGTATGAGTCGGCATCTGCATCTTTTAGCTTCAACAGCTTTTTCGCCCACTGATATGCTTCTTCATAATCTTGCTTAACAATATATCCATACACAATTTCATAGACGACCGCCCTGTTGGAAGGATGCGCTTTATCCAACCCCTTGAGCAAGTCAATGCCAGTATCCACCATTCCATTATCCATAAAGTGGATAGCATTCTGATACAGTTGTTGCTCCTTTTCGTTAAAATCACTGAACACATTCGCACGAGCCTGAGCCACGCCAAGCAAGAGCACCATTGCCACAAATAGCAACGCACGAGAAAACAAATGCCTTTTATCCATAATCTATAGGTTTTTCAACTGCAAATATAACAAATAAACACCAAAAAAACGAAACCTCACACATTTTCATTCCCAACACAATTTTTTTCTTTATTTTATATCCAAAGCCACCTTACACACAGTTGTTTTAAGACAAATACCATCAAAGGGACGGTTTTGATGGTGCTTTTTGGAGATAGGAATTGGGTGGGGGTCTGGTGGGGATTTGGTGGGGTGAATTTGGGGTGATGTGGTGGGGGAAAAATTTGTGGATTTTAGGGCTTTAAATTTGGTGATTGAGGGATTTTTTCGTAAATTTGTATGTTTTATGACGCAAGCATCAAAACATGCGCTACGAACCCTCTAAAAAGGCTCAGAAACAGATGTTTTGACCCTTGCGAAAAGTGTGAAATATATGTCAGAAGAATTAATCGAACAGCAAGAAGAACAGTATTCAGCGTCTAACATTCAAGTGCTCGAGGGCCTTGAAGCTGTGCGCAAGCGTCCGTCAATGTATATTGGCGACACACACGTGAAAGGACTCCACCATCTGGTATCAGAAGTTGTAGATAACTCTATCGACGAAGCCCTTGCAGGTTTCTGCGACAAGGTCACTGTGACCATTGGCGAAGACAACTCCATCACCGTGAGCGACAACGGCCGTGGCATTCCTGTGGACGAGCATGAAAAACTCCACAAGTCGGCACTTGAGGTGGTGATGACTGTGCTGCACGCCGGCGGTAAGTTCGACAAAGGCTCCTATAAAGTGTCGGGCGGTCTGCACGGTGTGGGCGTAAGTTGTGTGAACGCACTTAGCGACTACCTTCGCGCCGAAGTGCGCCGTGAAGGCAAAGTATATATGCAAGAATACGCTTTTGGCAAGCCCACAAGCGAAGTGAAAATAATTGGAGAATGTGCTGAAGAAGATCACGGCACCACCGTTATCTTCCACCCCGATGCCACCATTTTCCAAACCACAGTATATCAGTTCAGCATTTTGAGCAACCGCCTCCGCGACCTTGCTTACCTTAACGCCGGCGTGACCCTCTCGCTCACCGACCTGCGCGACAAGGACGAGCACGGTGTGCCACGCACCGAGATTTACCACTCCGAAACCGGTTTGGACGACTTCGTGCGCTACCTCGACGAAGGCAAGGAACCGCTCATCAGCGACGTGATTCATATCACCAACAACGAAGGCGAAATTCCTGTGGAAGTGGCAATGACCTATAACAAGACTTTCAAGGAAAACATCTATTCGTTTGTCAACAATATCAACACCATTGAGGGTGGTACTCACCTCCAGGGCTTCCGCATGGGCTTGGGCACTTCGCTCAAGAAATACGCCGAAAAGTCGAAAGCGCTTGAAAAGGCCAAGGTGGAACTCTCGAAGGAAGACTTCCTGCAAGGCTTGACTGCTGTGGTGTCGGTGAAGGTGCTCGAACCTCAGTTTGAGGGTCAGACCAAGACCAAACTCGGCAACACCGAGGCTATCACCGCAGTAAACTCCACCGTGAAGGCTGCGCTCGAAAGCTATTTGGAAGAGCACCCCGAACCTGCCAAAGCCATCATCGAAAAGGTGATTTTGGCTGCACAGGCACGTCATGCGGCACAAAACGCTCGCGCAAAAATCATTCGCAAGTCGCCATTGGCTGGCTCTGGCCTGCCAGGCAAACTTGCCGACTGCTCAAGCAAGGACCCTGCCAAGTCGGAGTTGTTCCTCGTCGAGGGTGACTCTGCAGGTGGTTCGGCAAAGCAAGGCCGCGACCGTCAGTTCCAAGCCATTCTTCCACTGCGTGGTAAGATTTTGAACGTGGAAAAGGTGCTTGAGCACAAAATCTACGAAAGCGAATCAGTAGTCACCATTTTCCGTGCGCTCGGTATCACCGACCCACGCAACTACGACCCCGAAAAGCTCCGCTACCACCGTGTGATTATCATGACCGATGCCGATGTGGACGGTGCCCACATCGCCACGCTGCTGATGACCTTCTTCTTCCGTTGCATTCGTCCAATCGTGGAGAACGGTCACCTCTATATCGCCACCCCACCACTCTACCGTGCTATCAAGGGCAATAACTCTGAATATTGCTGGACCGATATGCAGGTGCGTCAGTTTATCGACAAGTATGGCGCTGGCGAAGAAAAGAATGTGCGTGTTCAGCGATTCAAAGGTCTTGGTGAAATGAACCCAGAGCAACTTTGGGACACCACTATGAACCCAGAGAACCGTATGCTGAAGCGTGTCACCATCAGCGATGCGGCAGAAGCCGACCGCGTGTTCACCATGCTCATGGGCGAAGAGGTGCCACCACGCCGCCAGTTTATCGAGGACAACGCCACTTACGCTACCCTCGACACATAATCCCCCCCCGACATAGACAGCAGTGCCGAAGCGCACACCGAATCTCGGCACTCTACACACTATATAATATATATGCAGCGACCTGATCACCATACCAAGTCGCTGCATATTTGCAAAAAAATACGAATGTTGAAAAAGGGAGGAAATCAAGCGCTGCCCATCACAAACGCCTGTTAACAAGCACATAGTTATTAACAAAAGTGGCGAGTTATCAACATTTATTTCAATTTAACGCATTTTTTAACTTGTAATTGAACAAAAAGTAATTCCTTTGCAGAGTAAATAAAAACACCCGCAAGATTATGGGAAAAATCATAGCAATAGCCAATCAAAAGGGCGGTGTGGGTAAAACCACCACTGCCATCAACTTATCAGCTTCATTGGCTGTGAACAAGAAGAAAGTGCTCCTTATCGACGCCGACCCACAGGCAAACGCCACATCGGGCCTCGGCGTTGACCCAAAACAGATGTCGTCGTCGATTTACGAATGTCTGGTCGACGATTATCCAATTCTCGGCACACAGGTGAAAACCTGCGTGGAGGGGCTCGACTTGGTGGGTAGCCGCATCGACCTGGTGGGTGCGGAACTCGAACTTATCAACAAGCCCCACCGCGAGCGCGTGCTCGAAAAGGCTTTGGCAAGCGCAAAGGAAGAATACGACTTCATTCTCATCGACTGTAGCCCTTCACTCGGATTGATTACCGTGAACGCTCTCACAGCTGCCGATTCGGTGATTATTCCTGTGCAAGCCGAGTATTTCGCACTTGAAGGCATCAGCAAGTTGCTCAACACCGTGCGCATCATCAAGTCGAAACTCAACCCATCGCTCCAAATCGAGGGTTTCCTGCTCACCATGTACGACGCACGCCTCCGCCTTGCCAACCAAATCTACGAAGAGTTGAAAAGCCACTTCGGCGACATGGTGTTCAGCACTGTGATTCCACGCAACATTCGTTTGAGCGAGGCTCCAAGCCACGGTTTGCCAGCCATTCTCTACGACCCCACCAGCCGTGGTGCCACCAGCCACACTCAGTTGGCGAAAGAGTTGATTAGTAAAAACCGTAAGAAAAAGTAACCACATTAAATCAAAGTTTCCACTATGGCAATCAAGAGAAATGCACTCGGACGCGGACTCGACTCACTCATCTCAATGGACGATGTGCAGCCGAGCGGCAGTTCGGCTATCAATGAAATAGCAATCGACCTCATCAAGCCAAACCCCGACCAGCCTCGTATCAACTTCGACGAGGAGGCACTTGAGGAATTGGCTACCTCTATACGCGAGTTGGGCATTATCCAGCCCCTCACTCTGCGCAGCGCAGAAGCCGGCACCTATATGATTATTTCGGGTGAGCGACGCTACCGTGCTGCCAAACTCGCCGGTCTCGACACAGTGCCAGCATACGTGCGCACCGCCAACGACAGCGAACTCACCGAGATGGCGCTGATTGAGAACATTCAGCGCGAAGACCTCAACGCCATCGAAATTGCGCTCACCTTCCGCAAACTCATCGACCAATACAACCTCACCCAAGAGCGATTGAGCGAGCGTATTGGCAAGAAGCGCGCCACCATCGCCAACTTCCTCCGCCTGCTGAAACTGCCGGCTGAAGTGCAACTCGGCTTGCGCGACAAGGCTGTGGACATGGGCCACGCAAGAGCATTGCTCTCGGTGGAAAAGCCCACCATGCAACTCAAACTCTACAACGAGATTCTGAAAAAAGGACTCTCGGTGCGTCAGGTGGAGCAAAGGGCAAAGGAAATGAACGAAGAAGGCAGCACCGAGCCAAAAGCACCTGCAAAAAAGGTGAACAACGCCGACTACGATGTGCTGAAACAGCACCTGAGCAAGTCGTTTGGCGTGGCTGTTTCGTTTGCCTGCAATAAGGACGGTAAAGGAAAAATCTCATTTCCTTTCAAAAACGAAGAGGAATTAGAGAGAATTATTCGTATCTTTGACACATTAAAACAATAATTATAGCTTCCCCACCTGCTCAATAGTGGGCGGAGAGGCAAGCAACTCCTTGTGAGAAAGGTATTTAACCCACATATTCGCACATTTGTAGGCACAGTGATTGCACTATGCCTGCTTATGCTTTGCCCTGTGGGCAGCATGGCGCAGACCACTGGCGGCATCGAAAAGCCCACACGCACTCGCACCGGAGGGCATAAGGCTGTGGCAAGCACTCCCCCCGATTCGGCAGCCGTCACCGTAAAACCCAGCACCTACGAGCGCACCCCTGTGCTCGACGAGGCTGGCGACACCGTGAAATTCGAGCCCAACGATTCGCTGATTCTGGCGCAAGCCACCTTCGTGCCCGACACGGCAGCCGCCACCAACCTGGGCAAACTCCGTGTGTTCAACCCCGACCCCAAGCGCGCCATGTGGCTCTCGGCACTCTGCCCCGGCTTGGGACAAATCTACAACCGCCGCTATTGGAAAATTCCGATTGTGGTGGGTGCTTTCGTGGGGCTCGGCTACGGCACGGCATGGAACAACCGTATGCTCGGCGACTACACCAAAGCCTACCGCGACATCACCGACAACGACCCCAACACGCGCAGTTACATGAACTTCTTCCCTAAAACCGTGAAGGAGAGCGACCTCGACAAGGAATGGCTCACGCGCGCTCTGAAAAACAAGCGAACATACTACCGCCGCTATCGCGACATTTGCATCATCAGCATGGTGGCTGTGTATTTCATCAATATTGTCGATGCTTACGTCGACGCCTCACTCGCACACTTCGACATTTCCTCCGACCTTACGATGGACGTGGCCCCTGCCGCTATCGACACGAAGCAGTCTCGAATACCGTCGCTCGGACTTCAGTGTGCCTTTACTTTTTGAATTAAAAACAAACGACGATAAAGTATGAAGAATTTCAGATTTAACGCATTAATCGTGTTGGCGATTGCGGCATTGACCATGTCGGCTGCGCCAAAGAAGAAATCGATTTTATCGCTGAAGGAATCGATCACCGACGAGGCCATCGTGTATCCTTACAGCTTTGAAATCAACACTCAGGAAATGCAGAAAAACTGGTATTTGCAAAACTATGCGGTGGTCGATGCCAGCGTGGAGAGCAAATCGCCAAACGAAGTGAGCGACGCTGAATACATTCAGCGCCTCAGAGCCATTCCTTCGGGAATTGAACTCCCCTACAATCAGGTGGTAAAATCCTACATCACCCGCTACATCACAAGAGAGCGCACCATGGTGTCGCAAATCTTGGGTATGTCGCCCTACTACATGCCTATTTTCGAACGCGCTCTGGAAAAAGAGGGACTTCCACACGAGCTCAAGTTTATTCCTATCATCGAGTCGGCTCTCGACCCTAACGTGGTGTCGAGCGCAGGTGCCGCCGGTCTGTGGCAATTCATGGTCGACACCGGCAAGGGGCTCGGACTGGAAGTGAACTCGCTGGTCGACGAGCGTCGCGACCCATACCGCTCAAGTAATGCGGCAGCAAGCTATTTCAAGCAGCTCTACGGCATCTACAACGACTGGTCGCTGGCCATCGCCGCCTACAACTGCGGCCCTGCCAATGTGAACAAGGCGCTCCGCCGTGCCAAGAGCAGAGATAACGAAAACCCCGACTTTTGGTCGATTTATGAATATCTGCCTCGCGAAACCCGTGGTTATGTGCCTGCTTTCATCGCTGCCACCTACGTGATGAACAACTATCAGAAGCACAACATCAATCCTGCTTTGTCGAAAAAGCCGCTGATTATCGACACGGTGATGGTGCACCACCGCGTGAACTTCAACCAGATTTCCAGCGTGCTCAACATTCCTATCGAGGAAATCCGCATTCTCAACCCTCAATATCGCCACGACATCATTCCTGGCGACACTCACCCCTACTCGCTTGCGCTGCCATCACAGCAAATCTATAGCTACATTATGGTGGAAGACAGCATCATGAGTTATCGCAAGGACATCTATGCCACTCGCGATGTGGTGGAACCAGGCAACCACGCATCTTCTGTGACACAACAGATGGTCGACCCTCAAGAGACTGCCAAGAGCGTGGTTAAGACCAAACAGGAACAGCGCCAAGTGGCACAGGCTAAGCCTACGGTAAGCGCCACCCCTGTGAGCAACAATGAGAGTGTGGAAGCGAAATACCACAAGGTGAGACGCGGCGAGACCATCGAGAGCATCGCCGACGAGTATAATATGAGTGTGGCAGAACTGATGGCACTCAACAATCTCAACCGCAAGCACGTGAGCCGTGGTCAGGTGCTGAAAATCACCGGTGAGCGAAAGCAACAAGCCGAGCAGCCAAAAACCTCCACTTCTTACGCTGTGGCACAAGCGAAGCAAAGCACAGCCGCCAAGCAAGCAGCACCTAAGAAGGAAGCGTCAAAGACCACTGCAAGCACTTCTACCACCACATCGCAACGCTCTAAATCTTACAGCGTGAACGATGAGATCGACGGTCGCGCAACAGCTTCAAAGAAGCAAAAGGCCGAAACCCCTGTTCCTGCTCCAGCCACAGCCAAGAAGCAAAAGGCTGAAACAGCTCCGACCACTGCAAGCAACAGCAAGAAGCAAAAAGAGGCTATAGAGGAGGAAAAGGCTACAGCAAGCAAGCGCACCACTCGCCATGTGGCTGAAGAAGAGTCGGCAAGATCAAAGGCTAAGGCGAAAACAAACAAGCGCAGCAAGAGAGACGACCGCGACGAGGTGAAATCGTCGAAGCGCAGAAAGGCTGACCGCGATAGCGACCGCAGAAGCAAAAGAAAAGCGAAGAAGGAGGAAGATGCCCGTCCAACAAGCCACATCGTGCGTGAAGGCGAATCGCTCGAACGCATCGCCCACCGCTACGGTTTGGGCACCGACCAGCTCCGCAAGGCTAATCCACAGTTGAAGGATGCCGACATGCTCCACCCTGGCGACAAGCTCAAAGTGCCAAAAGCCAACAAAAAGAAAAAAAACGCTAAAAAAGAGGAAACCACTTCAAAGAAAAAAAGAAGAAGATAACCTCAAATTAATCCCCCAAGTAGGAAGGAAGCGCCCCACCCCGCTTCCTTCCTACTTTTTTTTCACCCTCTCCCCAACCCCCATCGAAAAAATCGAATCCTCGAAAACTCGAAATTTCGAATCTTCGCCACCTCAACAACTCGTTGACCTGTTGACTCGTTGACTTCCAAAAAGCACACCAATTAAATCCATTAAAACCCGATTTTAAAAAGCCAACGACGCAACGAGTTGAGGTCTGACGAGTCGGACTTGTCTGACAGGTCAGACGTATTCGAAAACGCCCCATCGTGCAAAAAGACTTTACCAAATCGGAAACTATCGTCTTAACTTTTTTAACTTCTTCAACTTCTTAACTCCTTAACTTTTAAAAGCGCCACTGCTTTTAAAAGTTCCTTCTGAATTTAGGCGGCGAATTAGCACGGCGCATTGAGATATTTTTCGTAACTTTGTAAGAGGAATATACTAACTAACTAATTAAAAAAACAATCTTTCGATTATGAGACTTATCATCGAACCTGATTACGACAAAGTATCAGAATGGGCAGCGTGCTACGTTGCTTCACGCATTAACGCTGCAAACCCAACTCCAGAAAAGCCTTTCGTGCTTGGTTGCCCTACTGGTAGCTCACCACTTGGCATGTACAAGAAACTCATCGAGCTCAACAAGGCTGGCAAGGTTTCGTTCCAGAATGTTGTGACTTTCAACATGGACGAATATGTAGGACTTCCTGAAGATCACCCTGAAAGCTATCACTCTTTCATGTGGAACAACTTCTTCAACCACATCGACATCAAGAAGGAAAACGTGAACATCCTCAACGGCAATGCAGCCGACCTCGATAAGGAATGTGAAGAATATGAGGCACGCATCGCCGCTGCTGGTGGCATCGACCTCTTCATGGGTGGCGTAGGTCCTGACGGACACATCGCTTTCAACGAGCCAGGTAGTTCACTCGTTTCACTCACTCGTCAGAAAACTCTTACTCAAGACACTATCATCGCCAACAGCCGCTTCTTCGACAACGACGTGAACAAAGTGCCTAAAACCGCTCTCACCGTAGGCGTTGGCACCGTGATGGCCGCTAAGAGCGTGATGATTATCGCAAACGGCTACAAGAAGGCTCCTGCATTGCGCAACGCTGTGGAAGGCGCTGTTTCACAAATGTGTACTCTCAGCGTGCTCCAAATGCACCGCAAGGCTATCATCATTTGCGACGAAGACGCAACTATGGAATTGAAGGTGGGTACTTACCGCTACTTCAAGGATATCGAAGGCAAGAACCTCGACCCTGCCACTCTTCTCTAATCGATTAGCATACGCACGGAGCCGGCTTTGACCAGGCTCTCGATAGCAAAATATCGGAGGCTGTGCCGCACACATACATCGCGGCACAGCCTTTTTAAATGACGGACGATATGATAAAACTTTCCGACGATTTTATAGCGCAGATGCGCCACATTCTCCCCGACGAGTGCGATGCTCTGCTGGAAGCAATCACCACCACCGATCCTTCGGTGGCGATTCGTGTGAACGATGGCCGTGGCATCAGTTTGAGCGATGATGCCGTAGATCGTGTGCCATGGTGCACCACTGGCCGATACCTGAAGGAGCGTATGCCGTTCACTTTCGATATCGATTTCCAGACGGGCCGATATTATGTGCAAGACGCTTCGTCGATGTTTATCCACCATGTGATTAAGCATGTGGTGAAGGAACCTGTGCGCTACCTCGACCTCTGCGCCGCACCGGGCGGAAAAACCACCACAGCCATTTCAGCGCTGCCTGCCGATTCGATGGTGGTAGCGAACGAGATTATGCCTGCGCGTGCGCGTGTGCTGTATGAGAATATCGTGAAATGGGGAAGTCCGCGCTGCATCGTCACCAACAACGCTCCACACGACTTGGGCAAACTCCATCACTTCTTCGATGTGGTGGCTACCGATGTGCCGTGCAGTGGCGAGGGCATGATGCGCAAAGACGAGGAAGCACGCAACCAGTGGACTCCTGCCCTGGTGAAGCAATGCGCCACGTTGCAGAAAAGCATCATTGCCGACATTTGGCAGGCACTCCGCCCCGGAGGTGTGCTCATCTACAGCACCTGCACCTACAACCGTGAGGAAAACGAGGAAATGGTGGCGCACATCGTGGAGCAGTACGGTGCCGAATCGGTGGAGATTCCGGTGGAGGCTGATTGGCACATTCACCCAGCCATCGACAGCCCCTACCATTGCTACCGCTTCATGCCTCACCGCACCAATGGCGAAGGACTGTTTATGGCGGTGCTGCGTAAGCCCGACGACGAACGCCGTGCCGAGTTGCGCGCAAAAAAGAGCAAGGGCGCAAAGGCGAAGTCCATTCCTGTGCCACGAGGCGTGGATGCTTGGCTTGAAAATCCGAAGCAGTACGCCCTGAGCGTGGCGAATGATGAGGTAATTGCCATTCCTGCCGACATCGCTCCGCTGATGCCGCTGTTTGCCGACTTGCGTGTGCTTCAGGCTGGCGTGACGGTTGGCACTGTGAAGGGGAAAAACTGCGTGCCCAGCCATGCTTTGGCACTCTCCACCGCCCTTTCCAACGAGGCATTTGCCCAAAGCGAGGTGGATTATGCCACCGCCATGGCGTATATGCGTGGCGAGGCGATAGTGCTACCCGACGCATCACGAGGCTATGCGCTGCTCACCTACCGAGACAAGCCCATCGGCTTCGCCAACAACCTCGGCAACCGTGCCAACAACCTCTACCCCAAGCCATGGCGAGTGCTCAGCACCCACATTCCCACCACCCCACCGGAAATTCTATAAAAGTCAACGAGTCTACAGGTCAACAGGTCTACGAGTTTTTGGTCAGACAAGTCAGACCGGTCCGACAAGTCCGACGGGACAGATAGGGGCACCATCGTTTCAAGAGGCGATGGTGCCGTCTTAACTTCTTAATCTTCTTAACTCCTTAACTTCTTAAATATATATATTGCCCTGCCCTTTTTGCACAAATTGGGGATGTTTTGTGCAAAAAATTAAAATATAATGAGTAACTTTGCAGTCGCAATTACATTTAAATTATTGACTATTATGATGAAAGAAAATACTGTCAAGATTTTTGAGCAGAGTTTCAAAGACAACTGGGACCGCCCATGCTTGACTGATTACAACACAAAAGAGACCATCACTTACGCTGATTTCGCACGCGACATTGCAAAAATTCATCTTTTCTACAAGGAAATCGGCATTCAAGAAGGCGACCACGTTGCCATTATCGGCAAGAACAACCCCACTTGGGTGACTCTCTTTTTGGCAACCATCACCTATGGTGCTGTAATTGTTCCTATTCTTCAAGACTTCAACCCTAACGATGCGCAACACATCGTTAATCATAGCGAGGCAAAACTGCTCTTCGCCAGCAAAAGCAACTGGGAAAGCCTCGACTTCGAGAATATGCGCATGGTGCGCGCCGCTCTCTCGCTCGACGACCGCACGCTCTACGAGCAAAAGGAAGAGGAAGTGGTGGCTGATGTGCTGGCTTCGCTCGAAGAGAAGTTCGCTGCCGCTTACCCCAACGGCTTCACCATCGACGACGTGAAATACCCCGAAGTGCCTGGCGACCGTCTGATGGACATCAACTACACCTCTGGCACCACTGGCTTCAGCAAGGGTGTGATGATTACCGGAAACAACCTTTGCGGCAATATCGTGTATGGCATCAACTCCGGATTGTGCTACAGCGGTTCACGCCACCTCTCATTCCTGCCTCTCGCCCACGCCTACGGCTGCGCGTTCGACATGCTTGCGCCACTGGCTATCGGTGGCCACATCACATTGCTCGGCCGCATCCCTTCGCCAAAGGTGATTGTGAAGGCTATGGGCGAAGTGAAGCCAAACCTCGTGATTCTGGTGCCTCTCGTGCTTGAGAAGATTTACTCTAAGATGATTGTGCCAATGATCAGCAAGGGTATGCTCCGCTGGGCTTTGGCTGTGCCATACCTCAACGAAAAGATTTACGACCAGATTCGCAAGAAGTTGATTGATGCGTTTGGTGGCTGCTTCGAGGAAATCATCGTGGGCGGTGCGCCATTCAACGCCGAAGTAGAGGAATTTCTCTATAAAATCCGTTTTCCATTCACCGTGGGCTACGGCATGACCGAGTGCGCTCCACTGGTGAGCCACACCCCATGGCGCGAATTTGTGCCTCATAGCGCAGGCCGCGTTCTTCCTGGCATCATGGAATGCCGCATCGACAGCGAAGACCCAGAAAACATTCCTGGCGAAATCTGCGTGCGTGGCGAAAACGTGATGCAGGGCTACTACCACAACTATGAGGCCACCGACAAGGTGCTTCACGACGATGGCTGGCTGCACACTGGCGACATGGGCACACTCAGCGCCGACGGCACCGTGTTTATCCGTGGCCGCTTGAAGACAATGTTGCTTGGCGCAAACGGACAGAACATCTATCCTGAAGAAATCGAGGCTAAACTCAACAATATGATTTTCGTGAACGAAAGTCTGGTGGTGGACCGTGGCGGAAAACTCGTGGGTCTCGTTTACCCCGACTACGATACAATGGACGCTATGGGCGTGACGCGCGACCAGCTTCCAGAGAAGATGGAAGAGATTCGCACCGAGCTTAACAAGCTCGTAGCCCCTTACGAACGCATCACAAGAATTGAACTTATCGCAAACGAGTTTGAAAAAACTCCAAAACGTAGCATCAAACGCTTCTTATATAGTCATTAATAGGTAAATCACGCATTTTTCCTTATAAATTATAAGAAAACTACCCACCTTTTTACGTTTAACAAGGTTTAACATTTGGCGATTAAACCAAAAAATCTTTAATTATCTTGCAGATTATTAGAGAGTTAGACAAATTAAAAGGTAAATTTTTACAAAAATTAAATGCAACTGAGGCAATTTAAACAAAAAAAAACTTGAAAAATAGTTTGCATATGAGTTTTTTGTCTTAAATTTGCATCGATTTTAAACTGAACAACGAAAATTATTGTTTTATTATTTTAAATTTTTACGAAAATGAAAAAGTTAGTTTTATTACTTGCTGTTATCGCTAGTGTTTCTTTCTTCTCTTGCAACAAGGGTGCTGGTTCAGCTTCTGCTGCTGATTCTGATTCTGTAGCTGCTGTTGCTGATAGCGCTGCTGATTCTGTAGCTGCTGATAGCGCTGCTGCTGATAGCGCTGCTGCTCCAGTTGCCGCTGACTCAGTTAAGGCATAATCTTAGCGATTAGCAAAAAAAAGAGTTTGAAGCTGTTTTCCACAAGGTGGAAAGCAGCTTTCTTTTTTTACACCCCTCTCCCCCACCTTTTGGTTCAGTGGAAAATTCCTGGGGATAGATTATGCAATGTTGCCGAATTGTGAATGGAATCAAAAACAAAAACATAAAAAACAGCCTTGGGGCAATGTGG
>SFGS01000024.1 GCA_004557565.1 Bacteroidales bacterium
AGACATGCCACAGCACTAACGACAGGTGCGAAGCACTGGCATCGCTAAAAGGCTGTTTTTTATGTTTTTGTTTCTGTGCCCCCAGCATTTATCCACTGAACCCATTCCAGCGGAATGCGACAACATCAAATAACGCTATAATGGCGAAATCGCATCCCGCTGGGATGCAAATTTGTTATGCGACATTTGCAGGCATTTCGCTTCGGTTATGCTCCATTTCGCTTAGCTCATTTCGCATAACCTTCGCTGCATACCTGCCTACACACATCAAATCCCTACGGGATTTTTTCAATCATTACTAAATAATCACAACGTAGGGACATGCCTTCGGCATGTTTCAATAGCCGATGCCAACGCATTGGAAACATGCCGAAGGCATGTCGCTACGAAATGATGAAATCACAAATTTGACACATCCCCATTATTTGTTGGCATAAATGAGATACGCCCTCGCGAGGGGGATTCCGTCGCAAGGGCGCATTTTTTATTGGGGCATTGGTGATGCCGATTATTTCATCATCTTTTCGGAGCGGGTGGTGCCGTCGGTGTAGGTGGTCACCACGATGTTCACGCCGTCGAATGCGCTGTCGCTCACTTGACCAGCGAGGTTCACATACTTCACCGAAGCCACAACCTTAGCGGCGGTCACATCATCGACTGCGGTTGGCACTGGTGGCACATCGGTAACGGTGAGTTTATCGATAGCGAAATAGAATGGAGTGTTGGCTCCGTAAGTGCCCATGTCGGTGGTTGAAAGCACAAAGTTGAGGTCTTTCACATTGCCGAGGGTGCTCATGTCAAACCAAGTCCAATCGGTGAGCGCAGAGAATTTGCCGTTGTGGAAACCTGCCAACTCGATAGAGCATGATTTCTCAGTGTCGGCTTCGTCCTTGCCCGATACGGTGAGCTTGAATGAATCGCCCTCTTTGGTAAATGCGTTGGCTGGCGATGCGCCGTTCTTGCAAGCATAATAGCTGTAAGCGGCGATGTTCACATACATGCCCTTCACATAGTAGGTCTTTTCGTCGTCGTACATCATTGTGCAGATGTTTGGCACAAAATCGGGGCAGTAAGCAAACATGTAAGGCACAGAGGCATCGGCCTTGCCGTTGGCGTTGATACCGCCACCAGCCATGTTTCCCCACTGGTTGGCAATCCAGTTGGTCTGCGTAGCGTTGTCGCCGCACTTCACGATGGTGAAACCGTCCCAGTATGTGCCATTCCAGCTTGAGCCGCTGGCGAGGTGGCTGAACATGTAGGGAGAGAACTCAAGAATATACTCATTCTCATTGTAGGTGTCGCTCCACACTTGGGCATTGCCATTGGCGGTGAAATTGATAACTTCTGGATAAGCAGGCTTGCTCAAATCCAGCACATAATCGGTTGCCGACATTGCTGTGGCAGCAAAAGCCGACATCAAAAAAAGTAATGTTTTTTTCATAATTGTATGAATTGCGATAAATAATATTTAGTAATAGTCGTTATTTCAAAATCAGATTGATAAGGGCTGTAACGTCGGTCACATCCACCACGGTGTCGCCATTCACATCTACAGCCACAGGATTGTAGCCTGCTTGCTTCTGACCGAGAATGAAGTTGATTACAGCAGTCACGTCGCTCACATCCACCACGCCATCGCCATTGGTGTCGCCAGCGGTCACCTCTGGAAGTGCCTGGTTGGGGTGGAAATCAATACCACCAGCCACTTCGGTGGAAGATTCACCGAGCCAGCCGCAATACTGGTTCACAGCGTTGTGCACCTTAATGAAATGCACCATTGGCAGATGAACAGGCACGCCGTTGGCATCCACTGCCCAATCAATCTTAAAGCCACGGTTCATCACTGCCGGATCCAAGTCGGTGCGTGGTGAGTATGGGTCGTAGTCGGGACGGTTGTCCACATATCCCCAACCCTTGTTCCACTGCACCCAGTAAGTGCCCTTGCCGCTTTCGTCGGTGGCATTGTTGCACAATTTCGAGCCAGTGAAAGTGATGGTTTCGCCCTCTGCCCACTGTGGCCAGTAACTTTGAGCGTGGAACGAGTTTTTATACACATAGCCGCTGATGCTGTCGGGGTTCACATCGTTGCTGGTCCAGCGGATATAGGTGTTGTCGATGATGCTCTTGTTGTTTGGGTCGGGTGTTTTCACCTTGTTCTCATCGGGTTTGTAATAGGTAATGGTGTAGTTGTGCTGAGTTTTTGGCGAATTGTATTCGCTGCCAGCCAGCTCATACCATGGGTCGTCGGGCAGTCCGTTGCCATTGGCATCGTAACTCACCATCACTATGCCCGGTTCGCTGCTCCCACCTGAACTATACTGGTCTGAGAGAAAGGCATTGCCGAAAATTTGGAAATCGTAGTCGCCTTTCACATTCACCACGGGGTGGTCGAAGCCCACCACCACATAGCCGCCGCAAGCACCAAGGCTAATCATAGCAGGCTTATACACCATAGTGGAATCACCGTCTTCCACATCATAATATCCACAAATATCTTCTGCCACACGAGCCAGAACATCGGCCTTCGTGTCGCCAGCATTGAAGGCTGGAAGCGTGTTCACAAACTGCCCTGGAGCCGGCATAAAGTCGTACACCTTTGTGAGAAAAGGCTGATTCTCCGCCACAGCAGAGAGGCTCATAAAAGCAGAGAGCGCCAATAAAATAGAATTCTTCTTCATATTATTGTTCATTTAAATTATTACCTAAAAATACAAAATGCCCCGGAATGTCGCCTGTGCGCACATCCCACTTTTTCTTACCGTCCTGACCAAAGCAGTAAAGATGGCCAGGATGAATGTAATCTTTGGCATCGGTCACATATATATCCTTTGTGGCAGGATTCACGGCGATGCCGTAGGGTATCTTAATCTGCTTATCGGTGCCGTCGGTGATAAAGTTGCGTGTGAGCACATCCATCTTGTTCACATCTATCACGGCATAAGTCACCTCGTTGCTCATCGTAATGTAGCTCCACTGGGTAGATACCACATACAGCAAATCGCCATCGAGCCAAAAGTTGCTCACTGGCACATCAAAGGTTTTCACAATTCGGTCTTTTCGGGTGTCGTAGGCATAGAGTCGGCTGGGCACCTCATAATAGTCGCCGCGCGACACCACCCACAGCACGCCATGGCGGTCGGCTTTACACAAGCCCAAATTGATGGCAATGGGAATGCGGCGTTCTTCCTTAAACGTAGCCACATCAATCACCGACAAGGTGTTTTCGTAATTGGGCTTCCTATAACCGCCTGAGTTTGCCACATATATCTTGCCGTTCACAATGTCGAGTTGGTCGGGCTGGAAGCCCACAATGCAGCGGTCCACCTCTTTCATGGTAGCAGTGTCGATTTTCGCCACGTATCCCTTTTGCTTATAGTCGGGGTCGATTTGAACCGGACCGGCATAACTGGTAATGTAGGCGTAGCCCTTGTAAAATTTCACAAATCTGCAGTTGGGAATATCGATTTGCCCCAGTTTCTTCGCTGTGCGCTTATCGAGCACAAGCACCTTGTTGGATACGTTCACCACCACATACAGTTTTGAGCCGTAAATGCCCAAATCGTTGCCCACATCACCCATTTCCTTCACCTCGTAAGGGTTGGCTTTCGGGAAAATATTGCGAGTGTATATGCCGGTTCGCGCATCGAACCAGTCGAGCGTCGCCTTGTTTGAGCCCATATTTCCCTCGCACAGCAGATAGAAGCCGTCAACATCGGTGTATTCGGGCTGCGTGGTGGGCACTTCTTCGGGAATGAACACAATATCCTCGTTGCGGCAACTCGAAAGAGCCACAGCAAGCACCGCCAGTAGTATATAGATATATCGCATCATTAGAAATCAAATTTAAGAATTAGTTTATAATTGCGGCCAGGCATCGGGTAGTTGAGCACCACATCGTATTGCTGGTTGAGCAGGTTGTTGACCTCGGCAGTCACCTTCATGTTCACCTTGCCGAGGTGGAAGGCGTAGTTGGCGCTGATGTCGTGAGTGTACCACGGTTGCTCGTGGTTGGCAGGAATGTTGCTGCTGTTGTGGTAGCGCTCGCCCACATATATGAAACTGTAGTTGAGCGTGAACTTACGCCACACGGCATTCACCGTGGCGCTGCCGCTATGCCATGGAATGTAGGCAATCTGCCCCTTGTACGATCCGCCATCGCCATAATCATCAGGATAGGAATAGTCTTGCGCCTTCTGGTAGGTGTAGTTCATGCTGATGTCCATCATCACATCAAATGGGAAATTGAGCGTGGTGCGTGCCGTGAGGTCGATACCGCGAATCTTCACCTTGCCAATGTTCATCATCATCCAGCGATACATGCCAGTGCCCTTTGGCACGGCAATAATCTTGTCGGTCACATAATTGTAATAGGCATCGGCAGTCACGCGCACACCACGGTAGAAGCCGTCAGGGCGGATGGTCTGCCACTGGAAGCCCACATTATACTGGTCCACAAACTCAGGATTGAGCGATACGTTGCCGATGTCGGTATAGTAGAGGTCGTTGAATGTAGGCATACGGAAAATGCGCTTGTAGAAGGCGCGCAAGAAGAAGTCGCGTTCCTCCATAGGCTGATAACTGAAGAACACCGCCGGGGTGAACTCATGCTTCCATGCGCTGTGGCGCGCCATCACCTCGCCTGCACTGCGTGCGGTGGCACGGTCGTTGACCATGGTGTAGAGCACCGATGCCTGTGCCTTGAATCGCTGGTAGGTGTAGGCACTTGCCAGTGCCACGAGGGTGGTGTGGCGATTGGGATAGGCGAAATCTGCAAGGGTGGAATTAAGGTAGTTCCATTGGTAGTCCACCGAGAGGTCGGCCTCCCAGTTTTCCAATATGTCGAACTTATTGGCTACGGAGATATAGATTTCGTCTTGCCAGAATTTGTTGTCGAGATAGAGTAGCGTAGTGTCAGGGTTGAGGTAGCGCATATAGTCGCGCGCATACTTGGCGTTCACCATCAGATTGTAGCGGCTGCTCACCTCTTTCTTGAATGTGCTCTGCACAAAGAAGTTGCGGTCCCACTGGCGTTGCGAGGTTTTCCACACATTGTTCACGATAGCACCCGGAATACCTCGCTCGCTGTCGTAGTAATAGAATTTCAGGTTCCACACGCCGTGGGGAATGTTGCCAAACAGTCCGCCCTCCATTCGCAAGGCTTTCACATCGCCATTTTTACGCACAGCGGTGGTGTCCCACGCCAATGTGCCGTCGCTGAACTTCTTGTGATAGCGGAAGTGATACTGACCGGTGGCGTAGGTGTATTCGGTGTTGAAATTCATACTCAGGCTGGGCGAGAAGCGATGCTCCCAGCGGATTGAGGGGTTGGCAAGCCCAAACGAGCCTGTGCGGAGCGTGACATTGAAATTGTCGTTCTTCCCTTCCTCGAATCGTGGGTGATGGGTGCGGATATAGATGGTGCCGGCTGAGCCGAAATCGCGCGCAGGCTGGAATATCTCGCTTTTCTGACCATTGTAGAGCGAAATCTCGTCAATGTTGTCGAGCGAAAACTTTCCGAGGTCGATTTGACCATTCTGGGCGTTGCCCAGCTGAATACCATCGTAGAACACGCCCATGTGGTTGGTGCCCATAGAGCGAATGTCAACGGTTTTCACGCCGCCCACACCGCCGTAGTCTTTGATTTGCACACCAGAGAAATAACGAATAGCATCAGCCACACTGTGACTGTTGAGCCCCTCCAATCGCTTACCGCTAAGCGTTTGGGCAGGAATCACCTCTTGATACGGTTTCTTAGCATAGACCACCACATTTTCAAGATACTGCATTGAGTCGAGTTTTGAAACTGGCACAGTGGTTTTGTGTTGCGCCCAAGAGGTGGAGGCACAGCACACTACGCTCATTAATAAAAATAAATTTTTCAACATAGAGCAAACGGGTCTTAAAACAAAATTTGGCAGGTCTTCTGACTTCGTTTCCATCGCCTCACGCCTTCCCGGTGGTGATAAAGTCGCTCAAGTAGAGCGATTTTTTACCAGTGGCACATTGTGTGAAACGACACTATCTCAGGAAACTTACAGCAGCTCCGTCTGTTCAGGATTCGCACCTGATTCCCTTTTCATTGAGAGTGTGCCAAAATATTTCGCCCAAACGTAGGGACATGCCTTTGGCATGTTTCTACAGCAATCGCTAACGTATCATCATCGCGCTGCAAACATGGCCAAAGGCATGTCGCTACGCTATGGCGTTATCGTTTTTGGTGATTTGACACAAGCCCAACACCAAATTGGTGATACAAAGTTACTTATTTTTTTCCACACCACCCATATCCCCCACCATTTTCCCCCACAATAAACATACAAAACTCCCATTCACCCCAAAATCACCACCACCCCTCACCATCACACGCACAAATCCGTTACAGAAGCATCAAAACGTAGGGACATGCCTTCGGCATGTTTCAAACGCAACCGACAAAACGCCAAGGCATTGCCACGCACGGTAAAGGCGTTATATCAATATCATTTTTGCAATTTCACACCCCATTACCCCACATCAAAAAAAAATCGGTGGAAATCAGATTTTAATGGATGAAATCGGTGTCACCTCCCCCCACCCACAACGCACAAAAAATTCAATTTGTGAAAATTTGTGCTAATTCGTGGCTAAAAATCCCCCACCCATTAATCCGTGGCATAAACACTAATCCGTGGGGATGGATTTCGAGGAGGGGGTGAGAGCGTAAAAAAAGCCGCTTGGGAGCGTGGAGGCTTCCAAGCGGTTGCTTATTTGGATTGAAATAGTTTGTTTCGCTAAATCACATTATTTGAGGAACTCTGATTGACCAGCGAGGTCTTCAGCAAGCACGTCGGTAGTTCTACCTGCGCGCGCCATTTCTTCCTTGTCGCCAACGATAATCGACTGCAATTCACGCATACCAGTACCGGCAGGAATCAAGTGACCACAGATCACATTTTCCTTCATGCCATCCAAGTAGTCAACCTTACCCTTGATAGCGGCTTCGTTGATCACCTTAGTGGTTTCCTGGAATGATGCGGCACTCATGAAGCTTGAAGTTTGGAGTGCGGCGCGGGTGATACCTTGCAAAATCTGTTCAGAAGTTGCTGGCAACGCTTCACGCACAGCCACTTGCTTGAGGTCGCGACGCTTGAGGGCAGAGTTGATGTCACGGAGCTTGCGCGCTGTGATAATCTGACCATTCTGCACTTCTTGGCTGTCGCCAGCGTCGATCACCACCTTCTTGCCCCAGATGCGGTCGTTTTCTTCCATGAAGTCGCGCTTGTCCACGATTTGGAGTTCGAGGAAGCGAGTGTCACCTGGTTCGAGGATAGTGACCTTGCGCATCATCTGACGCACGATTACCTCAAAGTGCTTGTCGTTGATACCCACACCTTGTGAGCGGTACACGTCTTGCACCTCGTTCACGATATATTCCTGAACCGCTGTTGGACCCATGATGCGGAGAATGTCGGAAGGTGTGGTTGCACCGTCGGACAGTGGAGTACCGGCACGCACAAAGTCGTCTTGTTGCACAAGAATCTGCTTTGACAGTGGCACGAGATACTTCTTTTCTTCGCCCAAGCGGCTGGTGACCTTGATTTCGCGGTTACCACGCTTGATTTTGCCCAATTCCACAACACCGTCGATTTCGCTAACCACAGCTGGGTTAGATGGGTTGCGGGCTTCGAAGAGCTCGGTCACACGTGGCAGACCACCGGTGATATCACCTGCGCCACCACCCGACGAACGAGGAATCTTCACGAACACTTCACCTGCGCTCAACTTTTCGTCTTCGTCGCACATCAAGTGTGCGCCCACAGGCAGTGAATAAGTCTTCGACACCTCACCGTTTTCATCGATGAACAATGCTTCTGGAATCTTGGTGCGGTCCTTTGATTCGATGATAATCTTTTCGCTGTTGCCTGAAGTTTCGTCAACTTCCACACGGTAGGTAACACCTTCCACGAGGTTGTTGAACTTCAATGTGCCACTCACTTCGCTCACGATTACGGCGTTGAAAGGGTCCCATGTGTTGATGATGTCGCCTTTCTTCACTGTGTCGCCTGAGTGGAAGAAGAGTTTCGAACCGTAAGGAATGTTGGCGGTGGTGAGCACCATGTCGGTGTTCAGGTCCACAATCTTGAGTTCTGCCATGCGGCCGATTACTACATCTACGCCATCCTTATCCTTCACTGTACGCAATTCGTCGATTTCCAGACGACCATCGTACTTAGAAGCGAGGTTACTTACGGCAGCGATATTGCTTGCCACACCACCGACGTGGAACGTACGGAGGGTAAGCTGAGTACCAGGTTCACCGATTGACTGTGCGGCAATCACACCCACAGCCTCACCCTTCTGCACCATGCGGTGAGTAGCGAGGTTGCGGCCGTAGCACTTAGCGCACACGCCGTGCTTAGCCTCACAGGTGAGCACTGAGCGAATTTCCACATATTCGATAGGAAGCTCGTTGATGAGGGCGGCAGCCTTGTCGCTGATTTCCTCACCGCTCTTCACAATCACGTTCTTAGTGGTTGGGTCGATGATGTCGTGTACAGATACACGGCCCAAGATGCGTGAGCCAAGAGAAGCCACCACGTTGTCGTTCTTCTTCACTTCACGGCAAATCAAGCCACGGAGTGTGCCACAGTCTTGTTCTGTAATCACCACATCGTGAGCCACGTCAACCAAACGACGGGTCAAGTAACCTGCATCGGCAGTCTTCAACGCGGTATCGGCAAGACCCTTACGGGCACCGTGGGTAGAGATAAAGTACTCAAGCACGCTCAAGCCTTCCTTAAAGTTTGCAAGAATTGGGTTCTCGATGGTTTGCTGACCACCTTCCACACCCGACTTCTGAGGCTTAGCCATCAAACCACGCATACCGGAGAGCTGACGGATCTGGTCGCGCGAACCACGAGCACCAGAGTCAAGCATCATGTACACAGAGTTGAAGCCTTGCTTATCGGCAGAAATTTGCTCGATAAGGAGCTTGGTAAGGCGGTTGTTGACGTTGGTCCAAATGTCGATCACCTGGTTGTAACGCTCGTTGTTGGTGATGAAACCCATGTTGTAGTTGTTCATCACTTCTTCCACTTGTGCGTCACCTTCCTTAATAATGTCGGCCTTTTCAGCAGGCACGAGCACGTCGGTGAGGTTGAACGACAGACCGCCCTTGAACGCCATGTAGTAACCCATGTTCTTCACATCGTCGAGGAACTTAGCCGAACGTGGCACACCACACTTGCGGATAACCGCGGTGATGATTTTCTTCAAGCTCTTCTTAGAGATGAGTTCGTTGATGTAACCCATTTCGTAAGGCACGAAGTTGTTGAACAGCACACGACCAAGGCAAGTGTCTTTCACGATGCGTGATACAGGGTTGCCATTTTCGTCGGGTTCTTCAACACGAATCGACACGATTGCGTTCATCGACACCTTGCCTTCGTTGAAGGCGATTTGTGCTTCTTCTGCACTATAGAATACGAGGCCTTCACCCTTGTCGCCCTTGCGGAGCTTGGTGATGTAGTAAAGACCGAGTACCATATCCTGTGAAGGTACGGTGATAGGCTCACCGTTGGCAGGGTTGAGGATATTGTGAGGCTCAAGCATGAGCATTTGAGCTTCCACCACTGCCTCGTTGCCGAGTGGCAAGTGCACAGCCATCTGGTCGCCGTCGAAGTCGGCGTTGAACGCCGTACATGCGAGTGGGTGGAGCTGGATTGCCTTACCTTCGATAAGCTTAGGCTGGAATGCCTGAATACCGAGGCGGTGCAGTGTTGGTGCACGGTTGAGGAGCACTGGGTGGCCCTTCATCACGTTTTCGAGAATATCCCAAACCACTGGTTCCTTGCGGTCCACAATCTTCTTGGCGCTCTTCACAGTCTTCACAATGCCGCGCTCAATGAGTTTGCGGATAATGAATGGCTTGTAAAGTTCTGCCGCCATGTCTTTTGGAATACCGCATTCGCCCATCTTCAATTCAGGACCTACAACGATTACCGAACGTGCAGAATAGTCGACACGCTTACCGAGGAGGTTCTGACGGAAACGACCTTGCTTACCCTTGAGGCTGTCGCTGAGCGACTTCAATGGGCGGTTCGACTCGCTCTTCACAGCGCTGCTCTTGCGAGAGTTGTCGAGCAATGAGTCGACGGCTTCTTGAAGCATACGCTTCTCGTTGCGGAGAATCACTTCAGGAGCCTTGATTTCGATAAGGCGTTTCAGACGGTTGTTACGGATAATCACACGACGATAGAGGTCGTTGAGGTCACTGGTGGCGAAACGGCCGCCATCGAGTGGCACAAGTGGACGCAATTCGGGTGGAATCACTGGAATCACTCGCAGCACCATCCATTCTGGGCGGTTGAGGTTCTTGCTTTCGCGGAACGATTCCACTACCTGCAAGCGCTTGAGTGCCTCAGTCTTGCGTTGCTGTGAGTTTTCCTTGCCTGCCTGGTCGCGGAGCTGGTAAGAGAGTGAGTCGAGGTCGAGGTCCACGAGCAGGTCGTAAACAGCCTCTGCACCCATCTTAGCCACGAACTTGTTAGGATCGTCGTCGTCCAGGAGGTCGTTGTCCTTTGGAAGGCTGGCGCGAATGCTCAAGTATTCGTCTTCTGTGAGCAAATCGAGCTTTTGCACTTCCTTATCATTCAATACCAGGCCCTGACCAGGCTTGATTACAATGTAACGCTCATAGTAGATAACTGCATCGAGCTTCTTTGTAGCCACGCCAAGCAGATAACCAATCTTGTTGGGCAATGAGCGGAAATACCAGATGTGAGCCACTGGCACCACGAGCTGGATGTGGCCGCTGCGTTCGCGACGCACTTTCTTCTCTGTTACCTCTACACCGCATCGATCGCACACGATACCCTTGTAGCGAATACGCTTGTATTTACCGCAGTGGCATTCGTAGTCCTTTACAGGACCGAAAATGCGCTCGCAGAACAAACCGTCGCGCTCGGGCTTGTACGTACGGTAGTTGATGGTCTCGGGCTTGAGCACTTCACCGTATGAGTTCTCCAGAATCTCATCAGGAGAAGCGAGGCTAATCGAAATCTTCGAAAAGTTACTCTTTATCTTATTGTCTTTTCTAAAAGCCATTATGATGATATGTTATGAGAGACGTTATTAATCAAGTTTCACACTTAAGCACAAGCCACGCAATTCGTGCAAGAGCACGTTGAGCGACTCTGGAATACCTGGGGTTGGCATCGGATCACCTTTGACGATTGCTTCATAAGCCTTGCTGCGGCCCACCACATCGTCACTCTTGACGGTGAGGATTTCTTGCAGCACGTGTGAAGCACCGAAGGCTTCGATTGCCCAAACTTCCATTTCACCGAAACGCTGACCACCGAATTGGGCTTTACCACCAAGTGGCTGCTGGGTGATGAGTGAGTAAGGACCAATCGAACGGGCGTGCATCTTGTCTTCAACCATGTGGCCGAGTTTCAAGAAGTAGGTCACACCCACAGTTGCCTTTTGGTCGAATGGCTCGCCAGTGGCACCGTCGTAGAGCTGGGTGCTACCGCTTCGTGGCAGACCAGCCTTGTCGGTCCATGCGTCGAGGTCTTCAAGCTGTGCACCGTCGAAGATTGGGGTGGCGAATTTCACACCAAGCTCGCGGCCTGCCCAACCGAGCACTGCCTCGAAAATCTGACCGAGGTTCATACGAGAAGGCACACCCAGTGGGTTCAATACCAAGTCGACTGGAGTACCGTCGGCAAGGAATGGCATATCTTCCTGGCGAACTACGCGCGACACGATACCCTTGTTACCGTGGCGACCTGCCATCTTATCACCAACACCGATTTTACGCTTCTTAGCCACGTAAACCTTAGCCATCTGCATGATGCCTGATGGCAGCTCGTCGCCGATTTGATAATCGAATTTCTTGCGACGAAGTTCGGTTTCGATGCCCTTGCTCTTGCGCAGATAGTTCATCACGCAGGCACGGATCAAGTCGTTGGTGTGAGTGTCGGCAGTCCACTTGCTCAAGTTCACCGACTCGTAGTCGAGGCTTTCGAGCATTGATTTTGCGAATGGGCTTCCGGCAGGAATGATATCGGTATCCACATAGTCCATTACGCCTTCCGATGTCTTGTCCTTAGTGAGTGTGAGCAACTTGTCGATAAGCTGAGCCTTCAGTTCATCTTGCTTTGCCTGCGACTCTTGGTCCATCTTTTCCAGTTCAGGATCGCCACCGCGGGTGCGGGTGCGCTTCTTCATGGCGCGAGTGAACAAACGAGTGCCGATGACAACGCCCTTCAACGATGGGTTGGCCTTCAATGAGGCATCCTTCACGTCGCCAGCCTTGTCGCCGAAGATGGCACGAAGCAGCTTTTCTTCTGGAGTTGGGTCGCTCTCACCCTTAGGGGTGATTTTACCAATCATAATATCGCCTGGGCGGATATGAGCACCCACACGGATAATACCACGCTCGTCGAGGTCCTTGGTAGCGTCCTCGCTCACGTTAGGAATATCGTTGGTGAGTTCTTCCATACCACGCTTGGTTTCGCGCACTTCAAGGGTGTATTCGTCAACGTGCACACTGGTGAGGATATCCTCACGCACCACGCGCTCGTTGAGCACAATAGCATCCTCATAGTTGTAACCCTTCCAAGGCATGTACGCCACCTTCAGGTTGCGACCGAGAGCGAGTTCGCCGTTTTCGGTAGAGTAACCTTCGGTAAGGATGTCGCCTTTTTCCACTCTCTGACCGCGTTCGCAGATTGGACGCAAGTCGATGGTGGTGCTTTGGTTGGTCTTGCGGAACTTAGGCAAGCGATATTCTACAACAGGCTCGTCGAAGCTTACGAAAGCTTCTTCTTCAGTCTGGTCGTAGCGAATGCGGATAACGTCGGCATCCACATATTCGATAACGCCAGCGCCGGCAGCCTGAATTTGAGTGCGGCTGTCGTAAGCGAGGCGCTTTTCAATACCCGTACCCACAATAGGAGCTTCGCTGCGCAGCAATGGCACTGCCTGGCGCATCATGTTGGCACCCATCAAGGCACGGTTAGCATCGTCGTGTTCGAGGAATGGAATCATCGCAGCAGCGACCGATGCAATCTGTTGAGGCGACACGTCCATCAGTTCCACCTGGTCGGGAGCCACCACTGGGAAGTCGGCTTCCAAGCGTGCCTTCACCTTGTTGCGAACGAATGAGCCGTCGTCGGTCAGTGGCGCGTTGCCCTGAGCGATAATCTTGCCCTCTTCGCTTTCGGCGGTGAGATAGACGATATCGTCGTTATTCATATCGACCTTCGAATTTTCCACCTTGCGGTAAGGAGTTTCGATAAAGCCGAGTTTGTTAATCTTTGCGTAGATACAGAGCGAAGAAATCAAACCGATGTTTGGACCTTCAGGAGTTTCGATTGGGCACAAACGGCCGTAGTGAGTGTAGTGCACGTCACGAACCTCGAAACCGGCACGCTCACGCGACAGACCGCCAGGACCGAGTGCCGACATACGACGCTTGTGGGTGATTTCCGCAAGTGGGTTAGTCTGGTCCATGAATTGCGAAAGTGCGTTGGTACCAAAGAATGTGTTGATCACTGAAGAGATGGTCTTCGCGTTGATCAAATCCATTGGGGTGAACACTTCGTTGTCGCGCACGTTCATACGCTCTCGGATAGTGCGAGCCATACGTGCCAAGCCCACGCCGAACTGGTTGTAGAGCTGTTCGCCCACAGTGCGCACGCGGCGGTTGCTCAAGTGGTCGATATCATCCACATCGGTCTTACTGTTGATCAAGCCGATGAGATACTTGATGATTTCGATGATGTCTTCATTGGTGAGCACACGCACAGAAGGATCGGTGTCGAGGCCGAGCTTCTTGTTGATACGGAAACGGCCCACATCGCCGAGGTCGTAGCGCTTGTCGCTGAAGAAAAGATTTTGAATCAATTCGCGAGCCGAAGTATCGTCGGCAGGGTCAGCGTTACGCATCTGACGGTAGATGTAGGTGATAGCTTCCTTCTCGGTGCGACATGTATCTTTACTGAGGGTGTTGAAAATGATTTGGTAATCACTTGTGTTCACATCCTCTTTGTGAAGCAAAATCACGCTTGTGCCACTTTCGAGAATCTTGGCAGCCACTTCTTCTGTCAAAATCTCATCGCGGTCAACAAGCACTTCGTTACGCTCAATAGAAACCACTTCACCGGTGTCTTCATCCACGAAGTCCTCGTTCCATGAGTTCAAGATGCGGGCTGCAAGCTTGCGTCCCACAGCCTTCTTGAGGTTTGTTTTGTTTACTTTGAGTTCTTCGGCCAGACCGAAAATCTTGATGATGTCGTTATCTGATTCAAGACCGATTGCACGCAGCAAAGTGGTTACGGGCAATTTCTTCTTACGGTCGATGTAAGCGTACATCACATTGTTGATATCGGTGGCAAATTCAATCCATGATCCACGGAATGGGATGATGCGAGCCGAATAGAGTTTTGTACCATTAGCGTGTGTGCTCTGTCCGAAGAACACACCTGGTGAACGGTGCAACTGAGAAACAACGACACGCTCAGCTCCGTTGATGATAAACGTACCCTTGTCGGTCATGTAAGGAATGGTACCGAGGTACACGTCTTGAACCGCGGTAGCGAAATCCTCATGGTCGGGGTCGGTGCAATAGAGCTTGAGTTTGGCCTTCAAAGGCACACAATATGTGAGACCACGATCGAAGCACTCGTCGATAGTGTAGCGAGGTGGGTCGATGTAGTAGTCAAGGAATTCCAGCACAAAGTTGTTTCGGGTGTCCGCGATTGGGAAATTCTCCGAAAACACCTTATAGAGTCCCTCGTTTTTTCTCTTCTCAGTTGGTGTATCTAATTGCAGAAAATCTCTGAAAGATTGTAATTGCACTTCAAGAAAGTCGGGATAAGGATAGGGATTCTTGACACGTGCAAAATTTACTCGTGGGTTTTTGGAAACTGACATTGAAAAATAGATTAAGTGAACTCAAAATTTTAATATGACACAAAAAGGTTAAGAATCGACATAATAAGAGGATTCTTAACCTAAACACCTGATATTCAGGCGATATTATTTAAGTTCAACTTCAGCTCCGAGTTCTTCGAGTTGCTTCTTGATACCTTCAGCTTCGTCCTTAGCCAAACCTTCCTTGATAGGCTTAGGAGCACCATCAACGAGGTCCTTAGCGTCCTTCAAGCCGAGACCAGTGAGTTCCTTAACCAACTTAATAACTTTGAGCTTTTCAGCACCTGGAGCCTTGAGAATTACGTCGAAAGATGACTTTTCTTCTTCAGCAGCAGCACCAGCAGCAGCTGGGCCAGCAGCAACTGCTACAGCAGCAGCAGCAGGTTCAATACCATATTCTTCTTTGAGGATTTGAGCGAGTTCGTTTACTTCCTTAACTGAAAGGTTAACAAGTTGCTCTGCAAAAGCTTTCAAATCTGCCATTTTTGTATGATTTAAATGTTGTTATTTTTTTTATTGTTCTTTGTTTGATAATGTTTCGAGAATTCCGTGGAGCTTGCTGCCACCTGACTGCAAAGCAGAGATAACGTTCTTCGCTGGAGATTGAAGCAGAGCCACAACGTCGGCGATAAGTTCGTTCTTGCTCTTGATAGCCACGAGGGTATCGAGCTGTTCTGGACCCATATACACAGCCTCTTCAACAAATGCTGCCTTCAAAGCTGGCTGAGTCTCTTTCTTCTGACGGAAATCTTTTAAAAGTTTAGCTGGAGCGTTACCAGTGTTGCTCAACATGAGCGTGGTGTTTCCAACCAGTGCAGGATAAAGGCCACTGTAGTCGACATCAGATGCCTCCATAGCCTTCTTCAACAAGGTATTCTTAACCACCAGCATCTTCACGTCGGCCTTGAAAGCGGCACGGCGCAAGTCGGTAGTGCGTTCTGAATTCAAACCGGTAGTTTCGGTCAAATACACGCAGCTGTATGATGCAAGTGTTTCTTTGATCTTCTCAATCAATACTGCTTTATCTTCCTTCTTCATTTTTCTTCTGTTTTAAAAATTAAGCATCAACTGATTTTGTATCAACTTTGATACCAGGACTCATGGTGCTTGAAAGATAAACGCTCTTGATATATGTACCCTTGGCAGTGCTTGGTTTAAGCTTAATCAAAGTGTTGATAAATGCCTGAGCATTATCCTTGATTTGGTCAGCTGTAAACGAAATCTTACCAATTGAAGTGTGTACAATACCTTTCTTATCAACCTTAAAGTCGATCTTACCTTGTTTTACTTCTTTAACAGCCTTAGCAACGTCTTGGGTTACAGTACCGCTCTTTGGGTTTGGCATAAGGCCACGAGGACCAAGCACACGACCCAGAGGACCGAGTTTACCCATATTTTGAGGCTGAGTGATAATCACATCAACATCGGTCCAACCACCTTTGATCTTTTCGATATATTCGTCAAGACCAACATAGTCGGCACCGGCTTCCTTTGCTTCGGCTTCCTTGTCTGCGGTACAGAGTACCAACACGCGAACGGTCTTACCAGTACCGTGAGGCAGTGATACCACGCCACGAATATTCTGGTCGGCCTTACGAGGATCTACACCAAGACGTACGTCGATATCAGCTGAAGCGTCAAACTTTGTGAAAGTAACTTCTTTCACCAAAGCAGCAGCTTCTGAAAGGGTATAAGATTTCCCAGCTTCAATCTTCTCTTTGGCAATCTTTTGATTTTTTGTAAGTTTACTCATTGTCAATCGAAGTTTTTAAACGTTTTCAGGGAATTCGCCCTTAACTGTAATACCCATACTTCTTGCTGTACCAGCGACCATGCGCATCGCCGAGGCTACAGTAAAACAGTTCAAATCAGGCATCTTGTCTTCTGCAATTTCCTTTACCTGGTCCCAAGTAACTGAAGCAACTTTCTTACGGTTTGGCTCACCAGAACCGCTCTTCACCTTAGCAGCGTCGAGAAGTTGAACAGGCACTGGAGATGTCTTAACAATGAAGTCGAAGCTCTTGTCGGTGTAGTAATTGATTACTACAGGCAACACCTTACCAGCCTTTTGTTGGGTACGGGCGTTGAATTGCTTGCAAAACTCCATGATGTTAATACCCTTAGAACCCAGAGCAGGGCCTACTGGTGGTGAAGGGTTTGCTGCTCCACCTTTAATCTGTAATTTGATCTGTCCAGCAATTTCTTTAGCCATTTGTTCTTAATTGTTTTGTTTTTTTATTGTGTTAAAAAACAAGTGCGAAAGCTGCAACTCGTAACATAATTTGCAACTATTCGCGCTCTACTTGCGAATTGTCCAACTCCACAGGAGTGCGACGACCAAACACCTTAACCGCAACCTTCAGTTTACGACGCTCGCGGTTCACCTCTTCAATCTCACCAGAGAAACCATTGAAAGGGCCAAAGGTCACCTTCACAATCTCGCCCACGATGAAATCGTTTGGCACGTTGTCTTCCGACTCAGCAGAATCGGCTTCAGCAACGCCAATCATGCGTGCAATTTGTGCCTCTGGAATTGGCTCAGGCTTTTTACCGCCCTCGCGTTCACGCACAAAATTCACCACATTGGTAGTGTTGACCATCATATCCTCAACACCTTCAGCAAACGACACCTTTACATAAACATAGCCAGAAAACAGCACCTTTTCTTTCAAGACCTTTTTTCCGGCTCTGGTGACATACACCTTTTCTGTTGGAACCAACACCTGCTCGAGATTTTCTTTAAGATTGTCATAGATGGAGCAAGCCTTTTCAAAAGCCTCCTTCACCTTGAGTTCTTTACCCGAAACTACACGTAAAACGTACCACTGTTTGTTTCCTTCAGCCATTGTAAACGAAATCTGTTACTAAAGTTTTAGTTGTTGAGAATAGAATTAAGTAATTTCCTTTTTCAGAAAGTCTCTCACCGGCAATTTCAGGGAGAAGCTGAGTGAGCCGGCAGGTTAGGAAGTCATTAGAGACTGTAGATCAAGTTCATCACTGAATCAAATACCACGTCAATAGCCCAAATCACAATTGCCATGAGTATGGAAGCCACCATAACAATTACTGTGCTATTGGCAAGGTCCTTCTTGGAGGGCCAGGACACCTTGTACACAAGCTCGTTGTAGCTGTCCTGTAAATCCGTAAGTAATTTAAATTTTGCCATATTATCTCAAAAATTAGCACGGGAAGTAAGACTCGAACTCACGACCTACGGTTTTGGAGACCGTCGTTCTACCAACTGAACTATTCCCGTGTATAAAAAGGCCCCACCTCATTTAGCGAGGCCTTTTGTTTTATTTTAGTATCCTAATGGATATTAGTCAAGAATCTTAGTGATCTGACCAGAACCTACTGTGCGGCCACCTTCACGGATTGCGAAACGAAGACCTTCATCACATGCTACTGGTTCGATGAGCTTAACCTTGATTTCTACGTTATCACCAGGCATTACCATTTCTACACCTTCTGGGAGAGTGATTTCACCAGTCACATCGAGTGTACGGATGTAGAATTGTGGGCGATATTTAGAGCGGAATGCAGTGTGACGACCACCTTCTTCTTTCTTCAATACGTAGATAGCGGCAGTGAATTCGCTGTGAGGCTTAACGAGACCTGGGTGACAGATTACCATACCACGCTTGATAGCGGTCTTATCGATACCACGGAGAAGCAAACCTACGTTATCACCAGCTTCACCTTCTTCAAGAATCTTACGGAACATTTCAACGCCAGTTACAACTGACTTCAAGTCTGCACCAAGACCCATGATTTGAACTTCGTCACCAACCTTAACAACACCAGTTTCGATACGACCAGTTGCTACAGTACCACGACCAGTGATAGAGAACACGTCTTCGATAGGCATCAAGAATGGTTTGTCGATATCACGTGGAGGAAGTGGAATCCAAGTGTCAACAGCGTCCATCAACTCAATTACTGAGTTAACCCACTTTTCGTCACCGTTCAATGCACCGAGTGCAGAACCCTTGATGATAGGAGTGTTTTCGCCATCATAATCATATTCAGAGAGAAGGTCACGAACGTCCATTTCTACGAGTTCGATCATTTCATCGTCAACATCTGGAGAGTCGCACTTGTTCAAGAATACAACCAAACGAGGTACGTTTACCTGACGAGCGAGAAGAATGTGTTCGCGAGTCTGTGGCATTACACCGTCGGTAGCAGCGATAACTACGATAGCACCGTCCATCTGAGCAGCACCAGTTACCATGTTCTTAACGTAGTCGGCGTGGCCTGGGCAGTCAACGTGAGCGTAGTGACGATTTGCAGTTTCGTACTCTACGTGTGCAGTGTTGATAGTGATACCACGTTCCTTTTCTTCAGGTGCGTTATCGATAGAATCGAATGAACGAGCTTCAGAAAGACCTTTTTCTGCAAGCACCTTGGTGATAGCAGCGGTAAGAGTTGTTTTACCGTGGTCAACGTGACCAATAGTACCGATGTTTACATGCGGTTTGGTTCTTACGAATGTTTCTTTTGCCATAACTTTGTTTTTATTTTTTTGTTTAAATAATCTTCACGCTTTTTATGTACTCCACTCCACCCCCAGGTGCACAGTTTTCCACCGAGAGGCGAAGCTTCGCCATTGTCGTTAATTTGAGCCGGTGGCGGGATTTGAACCCGCGACCTCTTCCTTACCAAGGAAGTGCTCTACCCCTGAGCTACACAGGCAATACGTAAAATTTAGAGCGGAAGACGAGGCTCAAACTCGCGACCCTCAGCTTGGAAGGCTGATGCTCTATCAACTGAGCTACTTCCGCAAATTTTATTGTGGGCAGGGACAGATTCGAACTGCCGAAGCCGTGAGGCAACAGATTTACAGTCTGCCCGTTTTAACCACTTACCTACCTACCCGAAATTTTGAGCCTCTTGTCGGATTCGAACCAACGACCCCGAGATTACAAATCACGTGCTCTGGCCAACTGAGCTAAAGAGGCGTTTGCTTGTCGAAGCAGCAGTTGCTTGTTTCAAGCGAGTGCAAAGGTACGAACTTTTTTTAAAACACCAAATATTTTCCAGCTTTTTTGCCGTTTTTTTTCAAAAAAAATTCATTTCACACCATCGCTCCCCCTTTTTCGCCCCAAAACCACGTTTTCCAGATGCCAGAAGGCAGAAGTTAGATAATAGAAATTAGAGGTTCGAAATTAGAGGTTCGAGGCCAGAAACCAGAAAGTCAAAAGCACGAAGTTATAGCCATCCGAGTGCTCCGAGCCGCTCCGAGTGCTCCTTCATTCAGATTTGCCACCGCCCCAAAGCCCCACACGGCGCAAAAAAAGCCGCCGGTTCGGCACGTTACGGCTGAACCAGCGGCAGTTTTATCACTTATTGTGGGTGAAATCGTAAGATTTATTTCCCCTTATCAAGTTTTTCGAGTTGCTTTTTCAGGGCATCAACCACGAGATCGACTGCTTCTTCAAAAGTGTCGGCCACTTTGCTTGCAAACAAATCGCCACGCTGTGGCACTACAAGCTTGATACCTGCTTCCTTATTCATAGCTGTTTCGGGCTTCACAACTTTCAAAGTCACCTCTACGAGTGCAATTTCTTCGTAGTGCTTTACGAGCTTTTCCACTTTTTTAGTGATGAATTGTTCGAGTTTTTCAGTTGCATCGAAATGGATGGATTTAATTTTGATTTCCATATTACCCTCCTTTTTTTAGGGCCCTTGGATGGGCGAGTTTATAATTAGTTTTCAGTTCACTGAATGTGATATGCGTATATATTTGTGTGGCGGCGAGCGATTCGTGACCGAGTATCTCTTTCACGCTGTTGATCTCTGCGCCGTGGTTGAGCATCGCACTCGCAAAACTGTGGCGAAGCACATGGGGGCTTTTCTTCCCCTTCACGCCGGCTTCGTCGAGGCTGTCGTGCACCACCTTGTAAACAAGCGAGGGATACATCGGCTTGCCTTTCTCGGTGAGGAGCAACTCTCCCACCCCAGCCTTCTGCACTTCGGCGCGGAGCCCACGGTATCGCTCAATGAGCCGCTTCAGTTCGCCACCGAACGGCACGATGCGGTCTTTGTCGCGCTTGCCGTGCACCTTCATCTGGCACTGCACCGTGTCAACATTGCGGTCGAGAAGCCCGATGAGTTCTGCCCTGCGAATGCCTGTACCATAGAGTATCGCCACTATCAGCCGGTTTCGCACCTCCACAAAGTCGGCATCGTCGGGGAGCGGAGCGTCGAGCAAGCGGTCGAGCCCTTCCTCTCGCACAAACTGGGGCAGCCGGTGCGGCAGTTTCGCCAGTTCGATGTCGGCGGCGGGGTTCTGCGCCACCTCCCCTATTTTCAGCAGCCATTTGTAGAAGGCTCTTGCGGCTTGCATCTTTCGCCTCACCGTGCGAGCACCGTCGCCTTGCCCCGAAAGGCTCACCATCCAGGCACGAAGGTCGGAGGGGGTGACGCTACTGTGGTGAAACTCAGCCTTGCCGTGCGTCAGAAAATCCGCAAGCTGATGCAAATCGTCGCCGTAGGCTTTCACCGTGAGGGGCGAAAGGTTTCGCTCGTAGCGAAGATATTGCAAAAACTGGTTGATTTTCATAGCTCTATTTTTTTTGACAGCAGCACCATGCTGCTCTCGGCTACTAATTTAGTAAACATTCCCGAAAAACGCAAAGTTTTTAACCAAAAAATCATTCTTTTTAGCATCCTTTTTCACTCCAAAACCACCACCCTTATATTATATATGTGTGGTGCAAAAGTTTAGCAAAAACAATGATGGGATTGCAGATGTGGATTTTATTGTTTAACTTTGCTAAAATTCAAAATGAATAGAACTATGAGAAAAATCGCATTTTTAATCGTTCTTTGTTGCCTGATGCCTGTTAAATCATGGGCATGGCGCGATAATCCTGCAGCCATCAAGGCTGTGACGGCACTGTTCCATAATCTCACAACCGTACAGAAGCAGTTTGCCGAGTTTGCTCCACAACATTCTTGCCACCCCGATGTGTATATTCCGCTCGACATCGATGCCGATGGCGTTTGGGAAATATGGGTGCGCACCTACGACGGCAAAAACGGCATTTTATATGCCCAAGCCAAAACTGGTGGACTGAAGGTGATTTTAAAGGACTCGGAATATGATGACGTGACTATTTGTGGCAACGAAATTAGCGTGACTACTGGTAAATATGCCGGCGTGACCGAGCGTCAGATCTATGTGATGCACAAAGGAGAGGTGATTAAAGCGCCTTTTGTGGAGCAAACGGTTTACAACGGCATGGACGGCACCACCAAATCCACTTTCGTGAATGCGAAGGGCAAACCGGCAAGCAAGTCGGAAATGAATAAGGTGTTGAATTTGGTGTTTGAGGGTCCGGCTTACAGCAAACAAAACTTTTTCGACAAGCAAATCGAACTGGTGAACGAGTGCGGCGAATACGCCAACATTTCCACCGACATCACCATTAGCGAACGCCCCATATTCGTGGAACCGAAAAACTATGCTAAAAACGAGTTTGTGGGCATCGTCGACTCGCGTGTGAAGAATCCTGAGGCTTACACCAAGATGGTGTTTAAGCCGCACATCAACGATGTGAAATTCACAGGGAAAAACTCCTACGGCGATTTCCTTTACCGCCTGACCAATCCATCGGCAAGTGCAAAGATGTTCCGTGGCTACAAGGCGAATGAGGCCACCGCCGTGATTGTGAAAGACTCGTGGCTCACCACCCATAATCCGCTCCAGTTCAACCGCTGGAAATTCGGCGAAGCGAAGCAGCCTTGCTCTCAACAATGGATAATCAAAACCATCAAGCAACGCTTCAACCGTGAAGTGAAGTCGGTGCACTGGCTTGCCTCTGTGCCCGAATCGGAGCGCCAATTCTTTGTGGTGATATTTCACCCGAACAGCAATGCCAACACCCCATTCAACGCATTGGCATCAATCGTGTGCTTTGCCGAGGGCGAATTGATTTCCTCATACGACTTCTGGGGCCACGACGACGGCGGCAACCCGTCTTCGGTGTGGAACGATGGCGACGGCGGTTATTTCTTCTGGCCTGAACTGACCGTAATTGCCGGCACCGACAGCGGATTGGAAATCTATCTGCGCCGAACCGACAGCTACGGAGCGCGTCACTACTGCATCCGCGAAATAGGCGACCAATTCATCAGATTGTCAACCGCCGCCCGATACCGCAACAACTAAGGCAACGTAACCAACCACAACTGCATAAAGCGGTCGTACACTTGATAACCCTCTGCATATCGGTACACATATTCTTTATTTATGAGTGCCGATATTGCTCTATTGATGCTGCTTGAGCCTTTTAGACCATATTTTTTAATAAATTCATTACCATTGATGTTTTCCACATTTTTCTCTTTGGCAATGGCTCGCAGTAATTGCTGCTGATTACTTGTGAGCAATATGAAACTTCGTTGATAGTCATCCTTGTTTGATTCCACAATATCAATAATGCACTCATTGATTACCTCTTGCGTCACATTTTTAGGACGGAACTCGTATATCTTATTAAGCATATATTGAATATACCAAGTGTGTCCACAAAACTGATTGTAAATCTTTTCAAATGCATCACGACTAAGCACTATACCGTTAGTTTCCATTTTTGATTTGGCGAACAGGTAATACTCATCCATATTCAGCACTCCAATGTGCATTTTTTCGGTGCTTCGATAGAATGGGTGCCCAGGCTTGTCGAATATTTCACTCATCAAGTGACTTTTACTCCCCGAAAAAACAAAATGCAAATTTGGGCAAAACTGAATGAACGAACGCAACAGACCTTCCACGGTTTTGCTGTCGTTGTATTCAGCAATTTGCTGAAATTCATCAATCGCTATGAAATACTCCTTACCGGAATACACCAGATAATCAAATATTTCCTTCAATGTTGCTTCAGACTCGCTTGGTTGGAAATCAAGCGACACTTCAGGAGCGCCAGTAATAGGGTTTGCAGAAAATACCATTTTACAACTTTTGATAAAACTGCGAACCTTTTCCAAAAAACGCTGGGAAGTGGTTCCTCCATTTCCAAGCACAACAGAGCCAAACAATTTAATAAACTCCTGCAAACTTGTAGTGGAGTAAATATCCATATACAGGCAAATCGCCTCAGGCATTTCTGAATGAATACGGTAGAATGTATTTTTGATTAGTCCTGTTTTACCCATTCGTCGGGGACTCATCAGAGTCACATTCCGGCCATTGCGTAAAGCAGAGGCCAGTTTCTCGGTTTCCTTTTCTCTTCCGCAAAAATATGCTGGAGATTCATAACCATAAATCAAAAATGGATTTCTTAAAACGTTCATATAGTGCATTTTAATACTGTAGCACAAATTGTGCTACACAATTTGTGCTACAAATATAATCAAATATCTCAACTTTAGCAAATCTTATTCTAAGTGCTTAAATAAAAAGCGCAAGAACCCGATATAAAGGATATATTTCTGATTTCTAACTTCTAATTTCTGATTTCTAACTTCTAATTTCTGATTTCTAAATCAATACACTTTGTAGATGACGCGGAATTTGCCTTGGCGGTCGATGAGGCCCTCGAAGGTGACATCGCCGTTGGGCGAAACGATAGTGGCTGGAGCGTAGCCGTCGGTGCTGAATGCGCCAATCGTCCATGGGAAGCAGTAGTGCGAGCCCACACCCACTTCCGAGGTTTCGGTTTCGGAGAAGTGTGCTACATCTGCCTCGTCGTACCATGGTGTGCCCCACACTGCGGTGTGTGGGTCGGCATCTATTCTCATGCCTTTAGTCTCGTCGTAGCCATCAACGCTGGGCTGGATAATGAGGACAGAAGGAAATTCTTCGTTTTCAGCCTTGTCGATGAAGCGCATATATCCCTTGCCGTTATGGAGCGCGGAGCCCCACAATGCCACGCCGCTCAACTTGCCCGATATAGTGTAGTAGCGCGCATAGAAATTGTCGCCAATCTCCATTGGGGCGATGGTGCACAAACCTCCGTCGTAGTCGCTCACCGACGATGGGAAAATGTTCTCGTCCACCTTCCTCGGCTCGAAGCACTTGCGACCTGTGACATCAATAAAATAGAAATCATCGTTTTTCTCAATCACCAGAGCCATGCTGTCGGAGAATGATCGCACTTCCCTAAACTGTGGCCTTATCACGATTTTTCCCAATCCGTTCATGAATCCCCAACTGCCATCGTAACCGCTCTCATTAGGCACATACACGGCTCGCATACTGCCACGCAGCGGAGCAATGGTGAATTGATTCTTGCCAAACTGCATGGGCTGTGTCACCACACCAGGGGCGAATGGTTTCAAACTACGGTCGATGAAAGTCCAAGTCAACGCATAGCCCGAAGTGGCAGTCGCCACGGCGGCGATGCCGTCAACAAAGTTGGTGGCATTCACATATTTCTTGGGCAATGCCTCCACCGCGCCAGTAGGCGTGATGAGGTAGAGTTGCTGAGTGTTGTCGTTCTTATACATAATCAGCCCCTCCTTCTCCATACGGGGGATTCGGGTGAAGTCTGCCACCTTCCACGCATTTTTGCCGCCGATGGTGCCACCGTCGATGTAGCGAAGCGTGTAAACGGTGCCATTAGTGCTGATGCCATACACACCACAACTCACTGGCGTAACTATCTTGGTGTCGGTGTCCTCGCAATCGTCAAGAAACTGGGTGTAGCCTGCCTCAAAACTCAGCGGCATCTGTAGCGATGGTTCACTTGGGTCTTGCTTTCCCACTCCACCTTTCTCAAGCCAGTCGGTGGCGTGAGCGATTGAAAAACTCAACGTGAGCGCACTCACGAGCATCAAACCCTTTCGTAAAATATTAGCTTTCATCATCATTAGTTTAAATTAGTTTTAGCAAAAATAGTAAAAAATCCTGAGTAACAAAAAGTTACACAGGATTTCGCAAATATCGTCAAGCTATTGGGTGAGCGATTATTTCTCGTCGTATTCCTGCCAACTCTTGATTTTAATGTCGGAGAGTTTTAATGAGCAGAATGCGTGGATAAACGCCTTAGCCAATCGCACGTTGGTAATCAATGGAATGTTGTGGTCGATAGCGCCACGGCGAATGCGGTAGCCGTTGGTGAGCTCACGCTTCGAGTGGTTCTTTGGAATGTTCACAATCAGTTCAAACTTGTGTTCGCCAATCATGTTCATCACATTGTCGTGGGCATCTTCGTCAGGCCAGCTCACCTTGTGAGCCTTCACACCGTTTTCGTTCAAGAATTTAGCGGTGCCTTCGGTGCCGTAGATTTCGTAGCCGCACTTCTGGAGCAAGAGGCTGGCATCGAGCAAATCCACCTTTGAGCGAGCCTCACCGCTGGAGATGAGCACACTCTTCTGTGGAATGGTGTAGCCAGTGGCAATGAGCGCGTTGAGCAATGCTTCGTCGTAGTCGTCGCCCAAGCAACCCACTTCACCAGTCGACGACATATCCACGCCAAGCACTGGGTCGGCGTTCTGGAGGCGTGCGAAACTGAATTGCGAAGCCTTCACACCGATGCGGTCGATGTCAAACGCGCTCTTGTCGGGGCGAGTGTAAGGCGCATCGAGCATGATTCGGGTGGCGGTTTCGATAAAGTTGCGCTTCAGCACCTTACTCACGAATGGGAAGCTGCGTGAAGCACGCAAGTTACATTCAATCACCTTCACTTCACGGCCCTTAGCCAGATATTGGATATTGAATGGACCGCTGATGTTGAGTTCCTTGGCAATGGCACGGCTGATTTTCTTGATTTGGCGTGCGGTAGAGAAGTAGATTTGCTGCGCAGGGAACACCATAGTGGCATCGCCAGAGTGAACGCCGGCAAATTCCACATGCTCGCTGATAGCGTATTCCACCACTTCGCCGTGGTCAGCCACTGCGTCGAACTCAATTTCCTTGGTCTCGGTCATGAATTGCGAAATCACCACTGGGTAGTCTTTGCTCACCTCGCTTGCCAACCGCAAGAAGCGATGCAGTTCTTCCTCATCGTAGCACACATTCATCGCCGCGCCCGAAAGCACATACGATGGACGCACGAGCACAGGGAAACCTACCTTGTCAACAAATTCCTGCACATCTTCCATGCTGGTGAGTGCGCTCCACTTTGGCTGGTCGATGCCCAGTTGGTCGAGCATAGCGGAGAATTTGTTGCGGTTTTCCGCACGGTCGATCGATACTGGCGATGTGCCAAGGATGGGCACGCTTTGGCGATGGAGTTTCATTGCCAAATTGTTAGGAATCTGACCACCTACCGACACAATCACACCGCGTGGACTTTCGAGGTCGATGACGTCGAGCACACGCTCAAACGACAGTTCATCGAAGTAGAGGCGGTCGCACATATCGTAGTCGGTCGATACGGTTTCGGGGTTATAGTTAATCATGATACTCTTGTAACCGAGTTTGCGGGCGGTCTGGATTGCGTTCACAGAGCACCAGTCAAATTCCACCGAGCTACCGATGCGATAAGCACCAGAGCCGAGTACCACAACCGATTTTTCATTCTTATAGTAGTTCACATCGTAGCCTTCCGCACTGTAGGTCATATACAGATAGTTGGTGAGGTCGGGGTGCTCACTTGCCACGGTGTTGATACGCTTCACAGCAGGGAGAATACCGAGTTTCTTGCGGTAAGCGCGCACGGCAAGGTTTTCCTTCTCCATATTGCCTTCGGGCTTGAGCACGAAGCGGGCAATCTGGAAGTCGCTGAAGCCGAGTATTTTCGCCTGACGCATCACGTCGGCAGGAATTTCCTCAAGCGAGTTGTAACCACAGAGTTTTTGCTTGTAGTCAACGATGTTTTTAAGGCGCTGAAGAAACCACTTGTCAATCTTGGTAAGTTCAAACAGGCGGTCGATGGTGTAGCCTTTCTCCAGCGCTTGCGCAATGGCGAAGGTACGCATATCGGTAGGATTTGCCAATTCGTCGTCGAGGTTGTCAAACTCCACGTGCTCATTGCCCACGAAGCCGTGCATACCCTGACCTATCATACGCAGACCCTTCTGAATGATTTCTTCAAAAGTGCGGCCAATCGACATGATTTCGCCCACCGACTTCATGCTTGAGCCAATGCGGCGGCTCACGCCTGCAAACTTGGTCAAGTCCCAGCGTGGAATCTTGCAAATCAGATAGTCGAGTTGTGGAGCCACGTATGCCGAGTTAGGGGTGCCCATCTCGCCAATTTGGTCGAGTGTGTAGCCCAAGGCGATTTTTGCCGCCACGAATGCCAATGGATAGCCGGTGGCCTTTGAAGCCAGCGCAGAGCTACGGCTCAAGCGGGCGTTCACCTCGATGATGCGGTAGTCGTTGGTGTCGGCGTTGAATGCAAACTGAATGTTACATTCGCCCACGATGCCCAAGTGGCGCACACACTTCACGCTGATTTCTTGCAGCATCTTCACCTGATCTTCGCTGAGCGAGCAAGTAGGAGCCACCACAATCGATTCACCAGTGTGAATGCCCAGTGGGTCAAAGTTTTCCATACTTGCCACGGTGAAGCAGTGGTCGTTGGCATCACGAATCACCTCAAATTCAATTTCCTTCCAGCCCTTCAACGATTCTTCCACAAGCACCTGTGGAGCGAAAGTGAAGGCACTTTCTGCTATTTCAATAAACTTCTTTTCATCTTGACATATACCAGAGCCCAAGCCGCCTAAAGCATACGCAGAGCGAATCATCACAGGATAACCGATGTGGCGAGCAGCCTCAAGAGCCGCCTCCATCGATTCCACAGCCTCGCTAATTGGGGTTTTCAAACCAATCTCGCTCAATCGCTTCACAAAGAGGTCGCGGTCTTCGGTGTCCATAATCGCCTCAACCGAGGTGCCAAGCACCTTCACGCCATACTCCTTGAGAATACCCTTTTGAAACAACTCGGTGCCGCAGTTGAGTGCGGTTTGACCACCAAACGCGAGCAAGATGCCATCAGGGCGCTCCTTCTTGATGATTTCAGTCACAAAGTGAGTGTTCACCGGCAGGAAGTACACCTTGTCGGCAATGCCTTCAGAGGTTTGAATTGTAGCGATGTTGGGGTTGACCAATACCGAACTAACACCTTCTTCGCGAAGGGCTTTCAATGCCTGAGAACCTGAATAGTCAAATTCACCTGCTTGGCCGATTTTGAGTGCTCCGGAACCTAAAACAAGCACTTTAGTCAGCTTTTTCTCCATAAAAAGTTATATTAAAAAAAGTTACTAAAAATTTTCTTTACAAAGTTAATTCATTTTTTCTCAACGCCACCCATATCCCACCACATAATTTCACACAAATCACAAAAACAAGAAAATCATCCTTTTCCACATCCCCTCTCCTCTAATTTCTCTCTTCTAACTTCTAACCTCTAACTTCTAATTTCTAACTTCTAATTTCTAATTTCTAATTTCTAATTTCTAACTTCTAACTTCTAATTTCTAACTTCTAATTTCTAACTTCTAATTTCTAATTTCTAATTTCTAATTTCTAACTTCTAATTTCTAACTTCTAATTTCTAACTTCTAATTTCTAACTTCTAATTTCTAACTTCTAATTTCTAATTTCTAAAAAAAGCGAGGCTCGCTTTTGGGGTGCGGGCCTCGCTGAGTGAGAAAATCACGTTTTCTCGTATTGGGACGGACTTATTTAATCACCTTTTCTGCCTTCACGGTGCCATCGGCATACTGAATGCGCTTGATGCACACGCCAGAAGCGGGCTCTGCGATTTGCTGACCTGCCACGTTGTAGTAGCTCACGCTCTTCACTTCGCGCATGTCGGCATTCACATCGTCGATACCGGTTACTGGACGATTTACCCACACCACATTACTGCGACGCTCTTCGCCACCGCCACGATAGATGCTCTGCACACCGAGTTTGGTGTAGTTCTTGTCGTAGAAGTAGATGGTGTGCTTACCTCCTGAAGGATAGATGTCGAATTCAGTGTCGGAGAATGCGTAAGGAATGTCGGTCATCGGTGCAGTCAAGCCCTTGAACACCTCTGGGGTGAACACGTAAGGAGCATCGTTGTAATACACATTATAATATAGCTCATTCACGTTAAGGTCGTTGCCGTCAACATCCTTGACAGGAAGCACAAACTTCACAAGGTCGAAATTGGTTGATGGGCGAATGTCGTCGGCTGTGAACACTGGGTCGGCTGGAGTCATTGCCTTATCTTCTTGCGGCACGAAGCGTGGAGCCACATAGTCGCTGATGATGTAAAGGTTCTCACGGCCGCAGTTCACCACCAGTGATGCAGGATATTCGGCAGCCATCTTGCCTGATGCATCGTGTGTGAGTTTGATAGAGGCAGTCTTGTCGTAGTTGAAGAATGGTTTTTCGGTGCCGGCACCGTCGATTTTCGCATTGCCGGTGAGCACATACACATGAGCGTTATATTCCAAGTCGACGCCCAGATATTGCTTTGCTGGCACCTCTACCGATTTGCCGTCGGCTGATACTGTGCCACACATCACTGCGTCGGGCAATCCCTTCTCCATGTGATCGACATACACCTTGCCGTCGGCGTTAAACACGTTCACCATCACAAACTCTTCGGCTGTCAAGTCTTTCGCGTCTGATTTGTATTCCATCTTGCAAGTGGCCTTGGTCAAGCCCTCTGGCTTCACGATAGGCTTGTCGGGGTTGATGGTGTATTTGATATTGAAGTCACCCATATAGAACCATCCGCCAGTTGCGTCGCACAATCCCACGAGGCAATCGTCAACTTGGGTGAGCTTATTGTCCTTCCAGGTGAATTTCACATCTTGAGTGGTGGAATCTACCACAAAAGTCTTGCCGTCGGCACTTGGCACAAGGCGCTGTGCGTAATATGGGTCACCAGCGTCGATGCAGTAGAGCTGTGGCAAGTGCATCACTATCACATCGCCCTCTTTCTTCTCGCATTTCAGCCATGGGCTGCCCAATCCCCAAATATAAGCCTGTGAGATGGGCGCTTGCACATAGATGAAGCCATCGTTAGCCACATCCACGCCGCCAATGCCGCCATCCACCTTCTGATAGTAGGCATCGCCCCAGCCCAAGCCGTAAGCCTCGGAATTGACATACATATTCTCGTAAACTGTGCCTGCGGGCGCATCGGAAATCACCGTACCCACATCTGCCATAGGTTTTGCCGCTTTTTTCAGAGCCAACACTCCTTCGCCCGACTGGGCTATACGCTGGCTCAAAGAGCACTGTTTCTTGATTGGCACTTGATTTTGAGCCACTCCGGCAAGGCGTAAACCACCTGCCCAACTCGCCGCTGCAAACAATACCATAGCGGCAACGAACAATGTACACTTTTTCATAAGCACTGTTTTTTAAATGTGATAAAAATATTTATGTTGAAAAAATCTCTCTGTCTATTCTATAAAGATAGAATAATCTATTCTTTTCGCAAATATAGTGAATTATTTTACACTTTGCACAATTTTTACCGAATTTTTATATCATTTTGATAAAAATCCACCTATAATTATACCCAATGCACAATTACTGGGGCATATACAATGTCACCATATCGTGAATGGATTCAAAAACAAAATGATTTCTTAAAAAGAGGTTGTATCAATCCCAAAACGATTTTGTATGGTAGGGACGCGATACTTCGCGTCCGCGCCAAATGCCTGATATTCAATATGGTATTAAAATTATGGGCGGACGTGAAGTATCACGTCCCTACCGGGTTTGGTTTTTCGCCGAAGGCGAGCGGTTTTTATCCTTTTGGCGATGCCACCGACCTCGCTG
>SFGS01000025.1 GCA_004557565.1 Bacteroidales bacterium
GGGGCACCGAAACAAAAAACATAAAAAACCTCTCGCCTTCGGCGAAAAAAACCGGTAGGGACGTGATACTTCACGTCCGCCCATAATTGTGATACTATATTGAATATCAATTATTTGGCGCGGACGCGAAGTATCGCGTCCCTACCATGTGAAATCGATTGAGAAATTTGATGCGGTTTTTTACCAAGAAACCATGTTATCATCAGGGGTTTTTCGCCGTGAAACGGCGAGAGGTTTTTATCCTTGGGGCAAAGTGGATAGCCCTCGTAAGAGGGTGGCGGAGGGATTGTGTGGTTGGCGGCATGGCAACTCGTTTCCAATGGCGCAAAATGCACAGTCACACCGCCAAACGCGAAGCATTCCACATTGCCCCAAGGCTGTTTTTTATGTTTTTGTTTTTCACTCCATTCTCAATTCCGCAATAAAGAATAATCATTGCCCCCCTGTTTTTTCCACTGAGCCGTTTTATCCCTGGTTGAGGGTGGAGAGAACGCCAGCGAGCAGGTTGGCGGTTTCGAGCGTGTCGGTGGCTGTCTCGATGTTGGTAGAGTCGAAGCGAAGTTGGGCCTTGCTGTAGAACGGCTCACGCTCCGCCAATTTTACCTTCACAAACTCCAGTATTTCCTCGTCGGTCTTTTCGGCAATGAGCGGACGCTTCGCCTTCTGCTCAGGCAGACATAGACGTGCCGCAATGCGCTCAGCCGATGTGGTGAGCCAAATCGTAAGTCCCATCTCGTTCATCAGCTCCATATTCCCCTCGATGCACGGCGTGCCACCACCGCAAGCCACAATGCCGCCCAAGCGAGCCACCTCATGCAGCGCCTGCTTCTCCAACTGACGAAATCCAGCCTCGCCAATCTCCTTAAAAATCGTGGTGATACGCGCCTCGTGTCGCTCCTCGATATAGTCGTCAAGGTCGACGAACGGCACATTCATCACAGCAGCCAAAACGCTGCCGAGCGTGGTTTTCCCACACCCCATATACCCAATCAAAAAAATAGTAGGCATCATATCTCAATCATCAATTTTACCATAATCCCCACAAAAACGCCACTTATATTATAACTAATTTCACAATAACTTGTTGTGGGAGGTGGGGATAAAAAAAAGATTGACAGTCTCACGACTACCAATCTTAATTAACCTTAAATCTAATACCATGAAAAACACATTGCAAAGATATATAGGATTTTATAAACTGCAAGAGGTTGACGCGCTTTTTCTTCACAATTTAACATCTTTTAACAGAATTAAGGCGTGTTTCTGCACATTGCATCTATTATAAGTGGAAAAATCGTACCCTTCAGCCCCCCCAAACAGCCCCTTCTTGCTCCCACAGCACTCGTTGGCCTGTTGGCTCGTTGAGCCGTAGACTTCAGAATTTTTTGGTGGGAAAATTTGGGAAAATGGGGGGAGGTGGGTTATCTTTGCGGTGACTAATTATACTATTATTGTGCGTGACAGTGTCGTGTGACTTTTGTGCGACTTTAATGCGTCTTAGTGTGTGATTGTAGTAATTGATGTGTAACCGATAACGAATAGAATTGATTATGCTGCCTGGAAAAAAGAAATGCAAAATCTTGAAACAGATTCGACAGGAGATTGCGAAAGCCAACGATATTGAGTTTGTGACCAGCGAGTGTAAGCATAAGGGCAACTGCAAGGGCACTTGTCCGAAGTGCGAGGAGGAGTTGCGCTATCTTGAAAGTGAGTTGGAGCAGCGCCGAAACGCTGGCAAGAAGGTGTCGGTGGCGAGCATTCTGGCTGGGGCGATACTTACGGCGCTTCCGGGGTGCATGTTGCCTAAGTCGAACGGCGGTGCTGTGCCCAAGAATCCTCAAGACATGGAAACCGACAGTGCCACCACTTGCTCCGACAGTTCCACGATGGCGCAGGGCGATGCCACGCCAGGCATCAGAAGCAAGATAAAATCCGCTATCGAAAACGATAGCGATTTGATATGGATGGGTGATGTGCCATATAAAGAAGAAGTCACGGCTGACGATGACGATTCCAACGAATCAAAGTAAGCCTTGCTCTACGCGGGTGGCTACACGCTCGATTACGGCGTCGTTTTTATCTTTGTCGGGCTTGTATGCGGCGTTGAGGTTCACGCCGAAGAATCTGCCGAAAGTTTGCCAGAATCCGGCACGGAATGTGCCCAAGAATGCTTTCACGATGTGGTAAGATGTTTGGTTGGTCTCGCGGTTGATGAGTTTAATCATCATTTTGCCCTGACTTTTTGTGAGTTTTTTCATCACGGGCTTATACTGTGCGTAGAGCGATTTCTCGAATTGCTTCAAATAGGCGTCTTTCTCCTTCTTGGTGTCGAAAGTTTCGAGATACTCGTAGGTCTCTTGCAGTGTGCGGTTGATGAGTTTGGCGTAGGGCAATGTGCGTTTTACATCACGCACGGTGCGCCAGTAGAATTTTTCTTCGTTTTTGTTGCGGAATCGCTCATTGGGATACACCACCACGGGGCGCATCTCAATCTCAAATGCTGTTTCCTTGGGGTTGTATGGGTCGGGAATGATGCGGTAGCCCACATACACCTTTCGCAGCGGAGAAAGGTTTTTCTCCGAAATATCCTCGCTCAAGTCTTGGGCGTAGCACAGCCCCACCGACGAGAATAATAAAAGGATTGCTATAAGTGTAGAAAAGCGTTTCATCAAAAAATTGAAGTCTAAAAAATCCAATAGCCGTAAAAGAGCGACGTTATTGCCGTTTTAGTTAAATTCGGGCACAAATGTAGAACAAACATTTTAATTACGGTGCAAAACAAGTATTAATTTGTTTGAAAATAACATTTTGCGTCCATTTTGGGACTGTTTTCCACGAATGTCCGATTTGGTTTTAGAAACCCAATGAGTGGAGCAAGCCCAGATAGTTGATGGTGATACCCACAAAAGCACCTTTCACCGAAGGGTTGCACTTATCGTATTTTGCGTAAGCCACGAATGGGGTGAAGCGAATCGACTGTCGCAAGCGGGTGTCGCCATCGCCTGTGAACGGATTTTTTATCTTCGAACTTGAGAAGGTGTAGTCGATGTCGATAGAACCGATGAAGCCGAGATTGGTCAGTTTAGCCGATTCTTTACTGGTGACTTCTGCCACATACTCGCCGTCGTCGTTCTTTTTCCACTTCAGGTTGTCGAGGTTCCAACTGTATTTGGTGTAGTTGATACCCACGTTAGGCGTAACGGCGAATCTGCCTCCTTGATACACCTTGTAACCCAACTGCACGCTCCAGCCCAAAAACGAGGCAGAACTGTTGCCGTTCACTTGTGATGGGTGACCCTGCTCGTCGTAGGCAGGTGCGCCAAATATGTTGTCGTTGCGATAGCCCGGTTGTCCGAATTGCACATCGGTTTTGAGTTGGAAGCCATCGTAAGTGCCCACCGCACCGATTTGGAACAGGAAGTTGCCACCGAAATTATCGTTGAGCGATGGAGTGGTAACGGAATAGCCAGCACCGGCATACAAACCGTAGCCAAAACTACCTTCTTGCTCAAATTTATAGTTATCAAGCACTTGCTTGTTGGAGGCTTCGCTTTCCTCTGCCACCACCTGTGCCACCATCGACATAGTGATTACGCTCATCAGAGCCGCTAAAATTATCTTTTTCATCGTTGTCTGTATTATCTAAAATTTGTCGTTTTTGTTATCAGCAATTTGGCAATATTTTGATTTCGCCCAAGCGTAGGGACATGCCTCTGGCATGTTTCAATCGCGAATCACCAATTTATCAGCGCATCAGCTAACATGCCAAAAGCATGTCCATACGTTGCGATGGAATCTGATAACAGGTGCCACATTGGCGATAATCGCTATTGCGGTGCAAAGTTACGATTTGATTTCCAAATATGGTTGTGCCAAATAGTTAAACTTTGTGCATCACTTGAATGTGAGGGTGACTTCGGGTCTCACTTGCAAGGTGGCTTGCGATCCTTCCACTATGGGGAGATTGCGGTCGATATGCCCAATGGGGAAGTTAAACGCCACAGGATAACTGTAAGGCTCCACAAGGCGCGAAATCATGCTGTAGAGGTGCTGCTGCGTGTCGGTGCTGGTGTCGGTGAGCACTCCGTTGAGGTGATAACGAGTGAATTGCCCCACAATCAAGCCCTTCAACTTGGGCAGCACGCCAGCGAGCCTCAACTGATAGAGCAATCGCTCCACCCTATAGATTTCCTCACCCACATCTTCAATAAAGAGAATGGTGTCGGGCTTCAGCAGATTGTAATCGGTGCCAATGAGCGCCGAGAGCACCGCCAAATTTCCGCCCACAATCATTCCCTCAGCCTCGCCGCAGCGGTTGAATGGGTGAGAGTCGATGTGGTAGGGCGAGAGTGTGCCGCCGCTGATAATGGTGTGCATCGCCTCGCTCACCTCGCCCTCGGTGCCGAAGTCGGTGAGTTGCTTCGCCATGGAGGCGTGCAAACTCATCACCCCTGCACGGTGCCACAGGGCGTGCAGCGCGCTGATGTCGCTAAAGCCAATCAGCCACTTGGGATTGGAGCGAACCAAATTCACATCAATGCGATCCAGCAGCCTCACCGTGCCATATCCGCCACGGCTACAAAGAATAGCCTTGATTGTAGGATCGGCGATTGCCCATCGCAGGTCAGCCAATCGCGCCTCATCGGTGCCACCAGTGAGCACGGTGCCCCACGAGCGGTGTTCGTCGAGCGTGTGCTGCCCCACCACGGGAGCGTAGCACCACTGAGCGAGTGCCGCCACAGCGCCTTTCACACGCTTGGCGACAACATTGCCCGACGGGCTGATAATGGCAATGCGGTCGGTTTGCCGAAGTGCAGCAGGACGTATCATCATCGTTTTATGCATTTACTTGCACATCGAAGCCCGCAGCCTTGATGCGTGCGCCGATGCGTTCGAGTTCTTCTTTCTCCACCTTTTCAAGGTGCTCTTCGGGCGTTTTGCGGTCGATGCTGTAAATCATCACCGAGCGAGGTTGGATTTCCTTGTAAGCCTCAATCAGCGCATCGATTTCGTGATCGGTGGTGTTGTCGATTTTCACGCCATTGTGCTCGCCACGCAGCATCATGGTTTGAATGATGCATTGCCCGGCAAACGCCTTCAGGTCGTTGATAATGCCTTCGGGCAGTGCTCCGCTCGACACAGGCTGATTGATGGCACGCATGGTGGCAGGGAGCGCAGAGTCAAGTTTGAGGATATTATTGTCCACCTTCAGCAGTGCCTCCACCACCGAAGGCTTGCCTGCCATGGTGGAATTGCTGAGCACGCTCACCTTTGCCTCAGGGTAATAAGTGTCGCGCAGGCGCATCACATCAGCCACAATCTCCTTAAAGTGAGGGTGGATGGTGGGTTCGCCATTGCCCGAAAAAGTGATGACATCGAGCTTGCTGCCCTCTGCCTTCATTTCTTCCAACTTCTTTTTAAGTCCCTTTTTCACTGCCTCACGAGTTGGCACGCCGTCTTTGCCGGGACCTTGCGCATTGTAGCCGGCTTCGCAATAAACGCAGTCGAACGAACAGATTTTGCCGTCGTTAGGCATCAGGTTCACGCCCAGCGACACGCCCAAACGGCGGCTGTGGATAGGACCAAAAATGGTGCTGTGGAATAATACAGTTTGCATATATCGTTGTTTTGTTTTGAGTTTTCTTATTGATTTTGGGTAATTTCGTCAAACAGTTGTATAAACTGCCGCGCCACCACATCGGCAGAGAATTTGCGCACCACCTCGTGATGGAGCCATGCGCGGTCGGCTGGGTTGGCGATAGCCCACTCAATGCCGTCTGCCACGCTGCTTGCGCTTTTGTAGTCGGCGATGTAGCCACTTTTCAGATGGTCCACGATGTCGGCTTGTCCGCCCTTGCCGAAAGTCACAGGCAGGCAGCCGCTCGCTTGCCCCTCAATCAGCGTGCCGGGCAGATTCTCGTAGAGCGAGGTGGAGAGCACGATGTCGCTGTGGCGGTAAAGTTCGTTGAGTTGGTTGGCGCGCACCGCACCCACATAGGTGTAAGGCACGGCTATTTTTTCGAGAAGCGACGCGTCTTTAATGTCACCGTAGAGCAGGAAGTGGATTTTCTTCGCCAACTCTGGGCGGTGTGCGGCGATGTATTGCGTGGTTTCGAGCATTTCGGGAAATCCCTTGTTGTCCTCGTCGAGTCGGCGCGCACCCATGATAATCACCGTCTTGTCGAGCGGCACGCCGGGGTAAGCCTCCGTCAGTCGGCCGTATTGGTAGTCGTCGGCAGGGAAAGCGTTGAAAATCATTCTCACATCGCAGTCCTTCATAATCGCGCTCTGTCGGCACACCCCTTCCAACCAATGGCTCACCGCCACGAAATGAATGGGCACACGCTGGTAGAGCGAGGCTTTGCGCCGCTGGGTGGTGATGGAGAGGTCGGTGCCGTTCTTGCCAGTCAGGTGGCAGGATTGGCAGGTGCCTTTGTAGCCCTCGCACGAGAAAGCGTGGTGGCACACACCGGTGCAGTTCCACATGTCGTGCATCACCCAAACGATGGGTTTGCCCAATCGGTGTATTTGCTCAATGCCTTTGAGCGAGAGCGTGCCTTGGTTCACCCAAGCCAGCACCACCACATCGGCATCTTTCACCCACGGGTGGGCGGCGGCGTTGGCTCCATATTGGCAGGTGTCGATTTTGAAAAGCGTGCCACGGTTGGCTCCGTTGTGCATCATGATGCGTAATCGCTCGGCAATAAAGCGCAGTTTGTTGGCGCGAGGGTTGCCCAGTTCGCCCACCAACGGATCGTCGGTGAGTGTGGGGTGGGTGACCAACATTCGCGCGTCGATACCGGCTTCCACAAGTGCGCGAATCAGGCGGAGCGATACCACTGCCGCACCTCCTTGCGTGTCGCTATGATTAATCAGCACTACTTTCATCTTTCGCTACGATTGGAGAGATATTCGTTTAAATAATTGACAATTCTGTGAGCAGTTCCTCTACCTCGGTGTTGGAGAGTGTGCGGCGCTCTTGCAGGAGCGATGCCAACTGCGATGTGGCATTGCGCACTGTGGGGTTGGAAAACACCTTCACCATGTGCTGGAAATATTCCTCAAACACATTTTCCACCTCATCGTGTTCGAGGCAGCAAAGCGTTTTGCCCTCTTTGGTCATTGCCGAGAGCATTTGATTGTGCATCTTGCGGTCCACCGTGCCGTGGTCGTGGAGCATTTTACGGCTCACACGGTCGGCAATCACCATTCCCATGGCTACATGGAAGTGCCTTACGCTTTTTTTCCACGCATCGTGCGCATCGCAGGTGAGTTGGTCAGACATGAGGAAATCCGGCATCATCACCACGCAGTCGAGCCCGTCGGCATCGATGGTCACGCTGCAGAATGTGTCTTCGGCGTTGAGCACATTCAGCCCAATCACCATACCTGCAGCTCCGTAACTTTTGTCGTTATCGCTTCTGTATTTCATTTTCTCTTAATGTTGCTTTCTGCCAAAATCGGCAGGAATTTGCCCCCACCGCTTTGTTTCCCACTTCACCACACGATTTGTCACGGTGTTTTCGTTGAGCCATTTTTCGGCGCGGGCAATCATGTCGTGGGCCTGGGCAAACTGGGGCGTGTGGGGAAGAGTGGTTTTACATTTCTTCTGGCGCACCCACAGCATGGCGTTGCGGCTGTCGGAATACACAACCGTTTGGCTGTCGCCCCGCTGCTTGAGCATGGCAAGGGCGTGGACAATTGCCAAAAACTCTGCCACATTGTTGGTGCCCATAATCGGGCCAAAGTGGAAGATGTCGGGCATGGAAGGGTAGCCAAACACATACACGCACCTGTATTCCATCTTTCCGGGGTTGCCACTGCAAGCCGCATCCACGGCAATGCTCCGTGGGTCGATTTCCGGAAATTCCGACAGTTGTTCGGGCGTTAGGCGCTGATTCGACACCCTCACCTCGCCACCAATCTTGCGCTTTGGTGCTTGGTAGCCAGCGGCGTAGGCGGCTTCAGCCTCTGCCGGCGAGTCGTAACTCTTATATTTTGCTCCAGCAATGCCGTGAATGCGCTGCTTGCATTCCGCCCAAGTGCCGTACACACCTGGTTCCGTGCCGCTCCACACCACATACCATTTCTGTTTGTTTTTCGCCATTGTTGAGAGTCGCTTGTTCAGTTAGTAGCTCATCATATTGATAGAAAAGAGCAATTATTGTGCCAATGCCACAGGTTATTTGTCATCGTGGCAGACACTTGCAGGGTTTGGACCCCATTCGTCAGTTTTCCACTTGATCACGAAGTTGTGAAAAGTGTTGACCTCCAACCAGTGGTCGGCGCGCGCCAGCAACTGCCCCATCTTCGCATAGGCAGGAACGGGTGGCACGTGCGCATTGCTCTTCTTCTGGCGCACCCACATTTGGGCTATGCCGTTGGAGCAATAGATGGCAACGCGGTCTTTACGCTGCTTTTGCAGCAATGCCAGCGCATGGACGATAGCCAGAAATTCTGCCACATTTTCGCTGCCAGCCACAGGACCGAAACGGAAAAGTTCGGTGCCCGACCACACATCCACGCCACGATACTGCATCATGCCAGTGGCATGGTCGCACGAGCCGCACACCGCCACACTGCCGGGGTATATTTCCTTGATGTTGGCATAGTTGGTGCGCGAGGTCTCGGCGTGGGCGATGGCGCGAATCACGGCACGAGGGTCGGCGTGGGCATCTAAATCCTTGCGATACGCCTCAATGGCTTCACGACTGGAATCAAACGCCTTGTAGCGCGCACCGGGATAGCCTTGAGTGCGAATTTGGCACTCCTCCCAAGTTTCGCAAATGCCAGGCTCGGTGCCAACCCACACCACATACCACTTCTTGCTCATCTTCAAATATCAAAATACTGATGAATAAAATAAATGATAAAGTTAGAAATATTATTTCGATTCCACAACCCCCTTTCCCGAATTTCTGAGTCAACAAGTCAACAAGTCAACAGGTCAACAAGTCGATAGGTCGGAATTTCGAAATATCAACATCAGAAAGGGAATAAACTGCTATTCTGATTGATATCATTACATTGGGTGTGAAAATAGCCAAACTTGACCAAATGCGCCAAGTTTGGCTATTTCTTTGTGGGGGTATGTTTGTTTTCACTATTACTTCAGGTAGTCGTCGAAGTAGCGGGTGATGCGTTCGTGGAGGTGTACGCTTTGGTGACCGCGCATGTTGTGGGGCTCGCCCGGATATACGAAGAAGTCGGGCTGGGTGCCGGCGGCGATGCACGCTTTCAAGAACGAGTAGGCGTGTTGTGGGAGCACCACGGGGTCGTTCAAGCCTTGAATGATTTGCAGGCGGCCTTTCAGGTTTTTCGCCTTGTTGAGCAGACTTGCCTTTTCGTAGCCTTCGGGGTTGAGTTGTGGGGTACTCATATAGCGTTCGCCATACATCACCTCATACCATTTCCAGTCGATGACAGGTCCGCCAGCCACGCCCACCTTAAACACGTCGGGGTAGTTGGTCATCAGACTGATGGTCATGAAGCCGCCAAAACTCCAGCCATGCACGCCCAGTCGGTCCATATCCACGTAGGGCTGAGTGCGCAGAAATTCCACGCCCTTCATCTGGTCTTGCATTTCCACCTGTCCGAGTTGGCGATAGGTGGCAAGTCCGAACTCACGGCCACGGCGGTTGCTGCCACGGTTGTCGAGAATGAACAGCACATAGCCACGCTGCGCCATGTAGGTTTCCCAACTGCGGCTGCGCCAGTGCCAACCAGCGTCCACATTGCGGGTGTGTGGACCACCATACACATACACCACGGTAGGGTATTTTTTCGATGCGTCGAAGTCGGGTGGAAGCACCATGCGATAATAGAGGTCGGTGGTGCCGTCGGCTGCCTTGATAGTGCCATTCTTATAGGTAGGCACAGCGTAGCCAATCCAAGGGTCGGGGGCGGTGAAGAAGCGCACAGCCTTGCCATTGGCGGTGTTCAGAATGTCGATATTGCGAGGCACGTCGGGCTCTTGATACCAATCCACGGCGAAGGTGCCGTTTTCGCTCATCAAGCAACTGTGCACGCCCTTGCCGTCGGCATCGATGCGAGTGCGCTTGCCCGAAGCAATATCCACACGGAAAATGTTGTTCTGCAAATCGTGTGCCTCGGTGCTCTCAATCACCACGGCACGGCTCTTGGTGTCGAATCCCACGAGTTTTGTCACTTCCCAGTTGCCGCTGGTGAGTTGCTTAAGAAGATTGCCTTTCACATCATATAGATAGAGGTGGTTGAAACCGTCTTTTTCGCTTTGCAAAATGAATTTCGACGCGTCCCAAGGCAGGAAACTCAGTGGTGCGCCCGGCTCAATGTATTTGGGGTGCGACTCGTGGTAGAGTTCTGCCACAGGCTCGCCTGTGGCGGCGTTGTAACTCACCATGTGCATATCGTTTTGCGCACGATTCATCTGCTGCACATAGATGGTGCCACCGTCGGGGCTCCAAGTGATGCCACAGAAATAGCGGTCGGTGGGGTCGCCAGCGTTCAAGTAGATGATGCTGCCCGAAGCCACGTCGTACACGCCGATAGTCACCTTGTGGGAGGTTTGACCAGCCATTGGATATTTTTCGGGAGCAGGTGTAGCCATCAGGTGGGCGGTGTCGGAAAGTTCGGGCACATTGATTAGCGGATAGTCGGCAACCATACTTTGGTCCATGCGGTAAAACGCCAACTTAGTGCCTCTGGGGTTCCAGAACATGCCGCCGTCGATTCCAAACTCATTACGGTGCACGCTCTGCCCGTACACGATATTGCGAGAGCCATCTTTGGTGACGCGCATCAGTTGCCCTGCGGCATCACGCACATACAGGTTGTCGCCATCAACAAACGCCACGGCACGGCTTTGCTTGCACCAGTCCGACGCTTGCGTTTCTTTCGAGCAATCTTGGCTCCACTCCACATTTTTGGTGCGGAAGTTCACCAATATTCGCTTCTTGGCGGTATGCACCAGCGCGAGAGGCTTGCCAGCGTAGGGCATCGACACGCCACGGAGCGAGCGAAGTTTCTTGCCCAGTTCGCTCCACTCACGCATCTGGTCGAGCGTGAACAGCGGTTTCTCCTTAGCAGTGTTCACATCCACGAGCGAGCAAAGCGAGTCGGTGGCGTGCACCAACTTGTCGCCCCACCAGTAGAGTGTGCGGTTTTGTGGACTCATCTGACGGTAATTCTTGCCGCCGAAATTCAAATCTTCAAGCGTGAACTGCTTTTGCGCCATCGCCGAAGTGGCGCCCATAATAAGCACCATAGAAAAAAGAAAGTGTGAAATACGTGATACCATATAGTATGTATTATTTTATAAACAAAACACCAGGAAATTGATTCCACCACAAATTTAACGATTTTCCTCAACACCGCAATTCTAAAAGCCTATATTTAGGGAAAACATGTTGTAGAAATATGTTACAAAACACAAAAACGAAATTCATTGCACATCATTTGAAAAAATGCGTTTTTTTTGTTCTAAAAATTTGTTTTCAAACTGAAACTTTTCCTATATTTGCCACAGAAAAAGCGTGTGAACTCTTTAATACACCGCTCCTATCGCGAGCGATGTCTTATTATTTACAAATCATTTAGTCTAAATTTCCCTACGTCGTTGAATTGATAGGTCGCATGTGAATGTAAAATTGAAGTAAGACGACAAAGATGGAGGCTCTCCTTTTCCAACTAAAAAAGGGCAGTCTCCATTTTCGTTATCCCAAATATGAGCCTTTGCCACCAAATGCAAAAACATAAAATGGCTCAGTGGAAAATTTCTGGGGAGAGATTATGCAATATTGCCGAATCGTAAATAGAACCAAAAACAAAAACATAAAAAACAGCCTTTTGGCGATGCCACCGACCTCGTAAGAGGGCGACGTTGGTGATGTGGTGTGGCTGATTCAAGCCACAGCTTGAAATCAGACATGCCACAGCACTAACGACAGGTGCGAAGCACTGGCATCGCTAAAAGGCTGTTTTTTATGTTTTTTGTTTCTGCCCCCCTTGCCCCCCTGTATTTTTCCACTGAACCAAAATACAATCTTGGACAATATAGAGTAATTGGGAGTGGGGGAAAAAAGTGGGTGGGGGTGTTGAATAATTGAAAGAAATGTGCTAACTTTGCCGTGCTTTTTGGCATCACTGTGCTGAAATAGCGGTCCCTTAGCTCAGTTGGTTAGAGCACCTGACTCATAATCAGGGAGTCGCCGGTTCAAGCCCGTCAGGGACCACATTGTGTGAGAGCCGTTGCAGATTTATGCAACGGTTTTTGCTTTTTAATAGGGTGTTTTATTGTATCTTTGCAGTGATTATGGAAAAAAAGGGTAAAATATGCGTGTTTGGTGCTTCGAGCGACCGTCTTGAAAACACTTTCACCGAAACGGCATACGAGTTGGGCGTGCTGATGGCTCAGCGTGGTTGGGACTGTGTGAACGGTGCCGGCAGTGCGGGGCTGATGCGTGCCGTGAGCGATGGTGTGCTCGACAATGGTGGCCTTGTGACTGGCGTGATTCCTAAGTTTATGGTGGATAACGGTTGGGAATACGACCGCCTGTCGGAAATGATTATCACTCCCGATATGCACACGCGCAAAGAGAAGATGGTGGAGCTTGCCGATGCTTTCATCGTGCTTCCAGGTGGTTGCGGCACTCTGGAGGAGGTAATGGAGATTTACACTTGGCGACAGCTGGGCATCATCAATAAGCCTATTATCCTGCTGAGCACCGTGGGCTTCTACAAGCCTTTGGTGGAAATGATTGACCGATGTGGCACTTTGGGCTTTATGCAGCATTCCCACACCCGATTGTGGAAGGTGGCTCGCACACCGAAAGATGCGCTCGACAAACTTGAAAGAGAACTGAAAGAGGGCGTTGAGCCTGTGGCTCAAAAGCGAAGCATAATGAATGGCGAAGACTAACGACAGCATACAGCACGCAACCGACACCACACAGCAGGCGCACGACAGCGTGGCGCAGTTCACTCCACTGTACCCCGACGGCATTCCTGCGGTGCAGGGCAACGATTCGGTGGTTTCGCACTTGGCTGATTTGCCAGTGATGGAATCGCCTAAGGGCACTGCGTCGGTCACCCACAGCCGTGGTCCGCTCTACGACACCAGCTCGATGTCGCTGTTGCTGATGAGCATGTTTTTCATTGTGGTGAGTTTCAAGCGTGGCTATGTGTATCTTGAGAACTTTGCCCACAACCTGTTTTCGGTGCGTCGTCGCCGTGAAAACGCTTTCGACAACCACACCATGAGCGATGTGCGCATGATGTGGGCTTTGATATTCAACACCTGCGTGATGGAGGGCTTACTGCTGTTTTATGCCGTGGGGCATTTTGTGCCATCGCTCTGGCATGGTATGCTGGAGAACGTGGGGCTGAACGTGGGAGCGCTCACCGCCATGTGCCTTGGTTTCCACCTATGCCAACACGCACTCTACGCCACCCTCGGCTATGTGTTTGGCGACACCGTGAGCCGCCGCTTGTGGATCAGTGGCTTCAAAGCGTCGCAATCGCTGCTTGGGTTGCTGCTGTTCCCCGTCACAGCGCTGCTACTGCTGTTTCCTGCCGCTATCGAACTGCTTTTGAGCATTGCCGCCGTGCTCTACGCACTGGTTAGAATCGTGTTTGTTTTTAAGGGATTAAGAATTTTTTTCAACAAATTTTCACAAAGTCTCTATTTTATTTTGTACCTTTGCAGCGTGGAAATTGTTCCTTTGGTCATCTTTGCGATGCTTTTGGTGGCAATTTGCACTCAATTACAGTCATAAAAACAGTTAAGACGAGTGAAGGTAAAGAAAATTCTGGTTTCGCAACCGAAACCATCAAGTGAAAAATCTCCGTATTACAATCTTGAAAGTGATTATGGTGTATCTGTAGATTTCCGTCCATTCATCAAAGTAGAAGGTCTTTCAGGAAAGGAGTTTCGTCAGCAAAAAATTGCTCTTGGCGACTATACTGCCGTGATATTCACAGCGCTCACAGCGATTGACCATTATTTCCGTTTGGCTAAAGAACTCCGCTTTGAAGTGCCAGAAACCATGAAGTATTTCTGCATCAGTGAAGTGGTGGCTCGTTATCTCCAAACCTATATCGTGTATCGCAAACGCAAGATTTTCTTCAGCGAAAACGGTAAAGCCGATGGTTTGATTCCGCTCATCGAAAAGCACAAGACCGAGAAATATCTCTATCCTGTGGCAGATGTTCACGACTCAAAACTCAATCTCGAAGCACACAACCTCACCAACACCAAGGCTGTGATGTATCGCACTGTGAGCAACCCATTCCCAAAAGATGTGCCTTTCGACTACGATATCGTAGCGCTTTTCACCCCATCGGGCGTAAAGAGTTTGCTTGAAAGTTTCCCTGATTTCGACCAGGAAAAGAACGGCGTGCTTTTGGCATGTATGGGCACCAAGACAATTGAAGAAGTGAAAAATTCGGGCTTGCGCCTCGACATCACCACTTCACCAGAATGTCCATCAATGGCAGCCGCAATCGCAAAATATCTGGAAGAACAGAAAAAGGCAAAAAAATAAGATTAGCGCAAGCTAAATTTCACCCATAAGCCCAGCCTCTAAAATCGTAGAGGTTGGGCTATTTTATGTTTGGGGATTATTGGGGGGGTGAGCACTCGGAGCACTCGGAGTAATCGGAAAGGCATACAACAATCTGACCTCTAATTTCTAACTTCTAATTTCTAACTTCTAATTTCTAACTTCTAATTTCTAACTTCTGTGGTCGCGGATGTAGAGGGGGACGGCGTTGGCGGTGTTGGGGGCGATGACTTCAGACGCCACGGCTTTCACTTCGGGGAAGGCGTTCTCCACTGCCACGCTGTGGGTGGCAACTTGCATCATGGGTATGTCGTTGCGGTTGTCGCCAAACACCACCACTTGCTCCACGCCCACTTCTGTCTGCATCTGCTTCACTGCAGCGGCCTTGCTCACGCCCGGTGCATAGATTTCAAGCAAACCAGCCGATGGGTCGAAAATATCGTGATAGAACACAGTCGAACATTGGATAGTGGCTGTCACTTCCTCGTAGATGGGGCGCAGACGCTCGTAGTCTTGCATCGAGAAAATGAGCATCGCCTCATCGGGGCTATGCAGATAGTCGGGGGAATTGAGAATGAACTTCTTCAGCGCCAACCCTTGGCGTTCGTCCACAAACTGCTGCTCTTGCGCCGAGAGCGTGCCTTGGTGATGAGCGTGGATAATGCTGCCGTGGCGGCGATAGATGAGCGGATTGAGCCCATGACGGCGATACACAGCGCACACCGCCTCAACCGTGGCTTGCGGAATCACATTCACACGGCTGTAATCGCCCTTTTGGCTATCCCATGTGGCGGCACCGTTGAGCACGATAAATGGCAAACGGGTGTGCAGCTGGCTAAGCATCGGCACCACAGTGGCAGGCGTGCGCGCAGTGGCAACGGTGAACAGCAACCCATCGTCGAGCATCGGGTTGAGCACCTCAACAGCCTCAGCAGAAACCTGCGAATTGGCATCAAGTAGCGTGCCATCGAGGTCGGTAATATATAGCGTTTTCATATCAGTTTCACGTTTTATTGCTAATTATTAATTAAACTATAGCAATCCAACCATATAGATTGGAACAAGAAGGGTTTCTTTATCTTTTCGTAAATCTTTTGTGTAAACAAGATAACGATTACTTATTCGTTTAGAGAATTTTTCACAAAACTCGTCAAGAGATTTATGAGTTGAATAGCCTGAAGACTTAACTTCCACTGGGAAAAGTTTAAAACCACGCGACAATAAGAAATCAACTTCATATACATGGTTTCCTGGAGCAGCCCATGTGTAGTAAAACAGTTTATTGCCTGCCGCTGTTAGCATTTGGGCCACTACATTCTCGTAAACATACCCCAAATTACTATCCAATGTGTCGTTAAGCAACTTCTTGTAGATTATATTGTCGATGAATTTCTTGTCCCAAAATGCCAAAGTAACGAAAAGACCTGTATCACACAAATACATTTTCCAAACAGACTTATTAGAGGACAATTCCAAACCCACGCTGGGGTCGTCGGCATGATACGCAACATTAACAGTATGGCTGTCCTCCATCATACTTACAATATTGGCAACCGTTTGCGTTTTTGCATTCTCTGCGATTGCGCTCACTTGAAAGCGTGAACCATTTTTATGCAATTCAGAGGGAATTGCTTTAAATATTGCGGCCGCTTTCCCTGTTTTGTCCAACTTCTGGAAATCTTTCTCATATAGCCGTATAATGGATCTTTTCGCACGGTCAACTTTTGAAAAATCTTTTGTTTCAATATATTTGTTCACCGCTTGAGGCATTCCCCCCACAAGCATATAGGTTCGGAAATCCCTCATTATTTTTCTATTCACTGCGTCGGTCAATGCTTTTTTCTTCAGAAAAGCCTCACGCACAAACGGAATGGTTTCAAAATCGCCATTTGCCCAGCAAAACTCTTCAAAGTCAAGCGGATGCATATTAATCACATCTTCCTCACTTGGGATAACAATATTTTCCACATTTTTGTGAATACTGATGAGCGAGCCTGTTTCTATGTAATCATAACGCCCATCAGCAACAAGATATTTGATCGCTTGCCTTGCATGAGGGCACATTTGCACCTCGTCAAAAATAATAACCGACTCGCGCTCATGTAGAGTTTTTCCTGTAAAAATCTTTAAATGCGAGAAAAAGGAGTCAATCTCACCAAGGTTTTGAAACAACGATTTCACATCTTCTGTGGTGTTGGCAAAGTCGATAATCAGGTGACTTTTGTATTCTCTTTCTGCAAAATGCCTGACTATTGTAGATTTTCCCACTCGTCGCGACCCCTCAATCAACAATGCTGTTTCGCCCGCCGACTCGCGCTTCCACTCAAGCATTTCATCATATATTTTTCTCTTAAAAACCGTTTTTTTCATACCCACTTTTTGATTTTTTACAAAAATACTAAAAATCAATTAGATACAAAAGATTTATTACAAAAAATACCGATTTCCGCACGTTTTGAAATGGCAAAAATGCCGATTTCCGCATATTTCAAAATGGCAAAAATGCCGATTTCCGCACGTTTTGAAATTAGCCGAAAAGGGAGAGTTGTTTGTGTTCGAGATTGAAACTTTTGCGGTGGTAGGGAGTGATGCCGAAGCGTTCGATGGCGGCATAATGCTCCTTGGTGGGATAGCCCATGTTGTGGTCCCAGCCATATTGCGGATATTCCTCGGCAATGCGGCGCATATACTCATCGCGGTGCGTTTTCGCCAGAATCGACGCGGCGGCAATGCTCATCATCTTTCCGTCGCCCTTCACGATGGTCTGATAGGGCGTGTCGCCATAGGGCTTAAACTTGTTGCCATCGACCAAAACAAACTCCGGGCGCACCTTGAGTTGGTCGAGTGCACGGTGCATCGCCAAAATCGAGGCGTTGAGAATGTTGATGCGGTCGATTTCTTCTGGCCACACATGCGCCACAGCCCACGCCAGCGCATGCTCCTCAATCACGGGGCGCAGCAGATTGCGCTTGCGCTCGGTGAGTTGCTTGCTGTCGTTGATAATGTCGTTGTGAAAATCGGGGGGCAAAATTACCGCGGCGGCGGTCACCGGACCCACGAGCGGTCCACGACCAGCCTCATCGCACCCGGCTTCGATTCGTCCCTCAACTAAAAAGCGTTGTAATTCCATAAATTCAAAATTAATATAAAATTCTATAAAAAAACCACCTTTGTATCGTTTTTTTCTTTAAGTTTGCATTACTATGGCACAAGAAATAGAACGAAAGTTCCTTGTAAAAGGCGATTTTAAGGCGGAAGCATACAAGGCAACGCATATCACGCAGGGCTATCTCTGCTCTGTGGCAGAGCGCACGGTGCGCATACGCATAAAAGACGACAAGGGTTACATCACCGTGAAGGGCATTGCAAGCGAAAGCGGCGTGTCGCGCTTCGAGTGGGAAAAGGAAATTCCTGTGGAAGATGCCCGACAGTTGCTACTGCTTGCCGAGCCTGGCATTATCGACAAAACGCGCTATCTGATTAAGGCTGCCGACGGTGTTCACACCTGGGAGGTTGACGAGTTTTACGGCGACAACGAGGGGCTGACGATGGCGGAAATCGAACTTGCCGACGAGCACGAAGCGTTCGCCAAGCCCGAATGGCTCGGCGAGGAAGTGACAGGCGATACCAGGTATTTCAACTCCATGTTGATGAAAAACCCTTACAAGGGTTGGAGATAAACCGTCAATCCACTTGATATAAAAAACAAACTCTGGGCGTTATGATTGAGGTGAATACGAGAATACACGACAAGTTTTCCATAGAGTTCAAAACGAGTTTTGTGGCGCGACGCAAGGTGAAGGACAACGATTTCTCCGCCTATATGTGGTTTTTCATTCCTCACAACCTCGACATCAATCGTGAGACTTATCCCAAATCACGCTTCTATCAAGACATCAAGTCGTATGTGCGTGTAATCACGCCCAAATTCCTGCTTCAAGACATAGTGGGCGGCAGTGGCATTCCGTTCACCAATCTTAAGGCGGCGTTTCAGGATTTGGCATCGTCGCCCACTCGCTCCGCCACCAAGGAGTATGAGTATCAGGTGAAGATGTTCTCAGCCATCACCCACAGCGCGGCTCGCAACGGATGCTACAATCTAATGGGTTCGCACATTTTGCCCGAAGTGGTGCCCACGCTGTGCGCACAGTATTTGCAGGCGTTCGACGAGGTGCTGCGTGCTTTCCGATCGCTGCGCACTATCGTGTACCAGCCCACCATTGCCGACAGCATACGCAACTATTTCCGCTACGGCGATGAGTTTATCAGCAATATGTTTAAACTCTACACCACCCTCATTCTCGATTTTATGCAGAAAGATGCGGAGCATCGTGAACTGTTTGCTGCCTCTATCAAGAGGCTCCAGACCGAGATTAGCCGTGAGAATGCCTACAGGGATAAGGTGGGATATGTGAACTTGAAGGAAAACGATGCGAAAAACAACCGCTACTTGATTTACCGTAGCGGTGTGCTGAAGAAATACGTTGACAGCGACCTCTACTTGAATGTGCCGAAGAAGAAAGATGGCAAACTGGTGGAGCAACTGTATTTGGGCATTGCCGCCGGGCTGGCGATGATGTTTGCCACGGTGGTGAGTTTCTTTTTCCAGCAGAAATTCGGCAATTTCACTCTGCCGTTTTTTATCGTGCTGGTGATTAGTTACATGATTAAAGACCGCATCAAGGAACTGTCGCGCTACTATTTCGCGCATCGCATTGGCAACAAATATTTCGACAATAAGGCGGAAATCCTGCTCAACGAGGATAGAATTGGCACCATCAAGGAGGGTATGGACTTTATCACCCACAAGAAGGTGCCTGAAGAAGTGAAACGTGTGCGCTACAGCAAGCGACTGATGGAGGTGGAGAATAGGGTGACCGATGAGAAGGTGATGCTCTACCGCATGGCGTTGCACATCGACAGGGTGAAACTCAACAACCTCTCGCACTACGAAACCGCCGGCATCAACGACATTATTCGCTTCAACGTGAACAACCTATTGCAGAAGATGGACAACCCGAAGGTGAACATTCGTCACATGAACGACGATGGCACAGTGGTGATCATTCCATGCGACAAAATCTACTATGTGAATATCGTGCTCCAATTCCGCTACGAGAGCAACACCACGTTGCGCCGCTTCCGCGTGACGCTTACTCGCAACGGCATCGAATCAATCAACGAAGTGGAAATCGACTAAATCGAATCATCGAAAACTCGAAAACTCGAATTATCGAATTATCGAGATTTCGAAATATCGAATCCTCGACTCGTTGACCCGTTGACTCGTAGACTCTCCAAAACCGACGCGTGGAAGACGTATTTGCCATTGGTGGGGCGCACCACGCAGCGTGCCATATCAAAGATGGGGAGTTCACCGTCGGGGAGCGTGAACAGCAAAATGCGGTTGCCATAGTCAATGGCGGCAGGGTCGCAAACGCCAGGGCGCGTCCACTCGTTGTGCAGATAGGCGGCTTCGGGCACATTTGGCTGCAAAAACAGCGTCACACCCTTTTGCCATGCCTTAAGTTTCCATTCCACAGGGCGCACACACTCTGGCGGCACCATCGCCGTCACCACACCGTTGTCAGCCACCATCACCGACAGCCGGTCTTTCACATCTTCCACAGGCACAATGCCATCGGGTGCCGACAGCAACAGCGACGCATACCACTTGCGAATGTGGATAAGCAAAAGTTCGTCAATATCGATGCCGTCGGTGCGCTCAATGGTGCAACCGTAGTGCGCAGGTTGCAACTGCATCATCGTTTTCCATAAATCCAGCATTTCGCTCTCTGAAAGTTCCATAAATTGTGAAGTGTTCTCCATAGTTTTTTTCGCGCAAATTTACGCCCCACACCACATCGCCATCAACACCAAAATGGCAACACAAATCCCACAGCCTTGCTCCATGCCTCGCTCCAAATCCACTCCATGCCTCACACAGATCGCACAGATCTCACAGGATTTGCACGCCTGATGTTAAATCTCACTCTAAGTTTTTAAAACTTATCCGTAAAATTCGTAGAATCCGTGTTCGCCTTCCCTGCTTTGAACCTGCGTTTTTTGTTGAATCTCGTTGAATCTGTGTGAGGTAAAATAATAAATTCTGTGTGAGGGAATTGTGTGGCTGTGTTGGATTTTTCGGAGAAAATTGGTAACTTGCAGCGTTAAACTAATGATTTGTTATGAAGGTATTTCAACACGTAAATGATATTGGCGACTTGAAAGCCACTGTGAAAGAAGCACTTAAAGTGAAGCAAAACCGCTTCGCGCACAAGGATCTCGGTGAAAACAAAACGCTCCTGATGGTGTTTTTCAACTCCAGTCTGCGTACTCGCCTGAGCACACAAAAGGCTGCTATGAACTTGGGAATGAATGTGATTGTGCTTGATGTGAATCAGGGCGCATGGAAACTCGAAACCGAGCGTGGCGTGATTATGGACGGCGACAAGAGCGAGCATCTGCTGGAGGCTATCCCTGTGATGGGCTGCTACTGCGATGTGATTGGGGTGCGCTCGTTTGCACGCTTCGAAAACAAGCAAGACGACTACGAGGAACGCATTTTCAACCAGTTTGTGAAATACTCCGGTCGCCCTGTGTTTGCGATGGAAACTGCCACCGTTCACCCTCTTCAGGCGTTTGCCGATGTAATCACCATTGAGGAACATAAGGAGGTGGAGCGGCCCAAGGTGGTGCTCACATGGGCTCCTCACCCCAAGGCGCTTCCACAGGCTGTGCCCAACTCGTTTGCCGAATGGATAAATGCCACCGACTACGATTTCGTGATTGCATGCCCTGAAGGCTACGAACTTGACGAGCAATTCACCCACGGCGCTAAAATCACGCACGACCAAGACGAGGCTTTGCGTGGTGCCGACTTTGTGTATGCCAAAAACTGGAGTTGCTTCCGCGACCCCAACTACGGCAAAATCATCAGCAAGGATATGAACTGGACCATCACCGCCGAGAAGATGGCACTCACTCGCAACGCCCACTTCATGCACTGCCTGCCTGTGCGTCGCAATATGATTGTGACCGACGAGGTGATAGAGGGCGAACGCTCGCTGGTAATCCCCGAAGCCGCCAACCGCGAAATCTCCTGCCAAGTGGTGCTCAAACGCATCCTCGAATCCCTCGCCTAACCAAAAAATACAGGTCTGATTGGTTCAATAAATTGGGGGGCAAATTTGACATGGTAGGGACGCGATAATTCGCGTCCGCGTCAAACAGCTGGTATTCAGTATGTTCACACATTTATAGGCGGACGTGAAGTATCACGTCCCTACCAGATATTGCGTTGACACGTTTGGTGATACCGAAGGCATGTTCCTACAATCCGTGTATAAATAAAAAATACACCTATTTAATCCATTATCATCCTATTGACACCTAAGAAAAAATCGGTGTAAATTGGGTTTTAATTGGATTAAATAGGTGTATTGTTTTTATCCGGTAAAAAGGTTTATTTTAGCCAGCCGGCTTGTTTGTACCAGGCGATGGCTTCTTTCACGCCGCGCTCAAGGGAATATTGGGGGATGAAATTGAAGTCGCGCTCGGTGTCGGCGGTTTCGCAAAGCCAGTTGCGCTGCTTGAGTATGCGGAATTTGTCCACATTGAGCGTGGTGGGTTTGCCTGTGAATTTGGTGTAGATGGTGCAGAACACGCACACCATTTGCACGAGCCATATCGGGCAGGTGATGGGTATCACGAATCTCTTTTTCAACTCACGGCACACGATTTCGCGGAACTCCTTCTGCGTGTAGCCTCGTGATTCGCTGATGAAGTAGGCGCGGCGTTTCGGACCTGCTTCAAGGGCGTTGATTACCGCTGTAGCAAGATCTTTCACATAAATGAATGTGAGCATCTGCTTGCGGAAGCCCACGCTGAAATCGAAGCCCGATGCTATCGACTTCATCATCAAGAAGTAGTCGCGCTCGTGAGGGCCATACACGCCTGTGCAGCGGAAAATGGTGTAAGGGAAGTCGGGCACCATCTTCAGATAGGTTTCCGCCTTAGCTTTCGACATTCCGTAGCGTGTGTTTGGCACAGGGTCGTCGGTGATTTTAAATGGCGTGTAGCCTTCGTCGTCGCCCACGCCCATCACGCTAAGGCTGCTCATGAGCAAAAACACCTCCGGCACCGCGTCGAGTGCCTTGAGGGTATCAACGAGCAGTCGCATGTAGCCGTAATTGATACGCTCGAAGTCGAGATAATTGGCAGCCTTGGTGGCACCGAGGTTGTGCACCACATAATCCCACTTGCCGCAATTGTCGGCGATTGCTTGCGCAAGCGTGGCTTTCAGCGCCAACTCGTCGGTGAAGTCGAGTTCAATGAAATGAATACGCTCATCTTGCAAAAACTCACGGTTGGTGGTTCGGCGCACGGCAGCCCAAGTTTCGTAGCCGCGCTTCAATGCCTCTGCCACGATAAAGCCACCGATGAAGCCACCAGCCCCTGTCACGAGTATTCTCTTAGCCATATATCACTTTCTTTATTTTTTCAACAATCATTTCTGGCTCAATGCCTGTGAGGCATCGGTAATCGCCAAATTTGCATGGTTTTTGCCCAAACACCGAGCATGGGCGGCAAGGCATGTCGAGCTGCACGGCGTTGGCTTGGTCTTGCTTCCAACCCATGAAACCGCAATAGGGGTGCGTTGCGCCCCACACGCTTACCACAGGCAGATTAGCCACCGATGCGAGGTGCATGTTGGCTGAATCCATCGAGAGCATCACATCGCATTTCTGCATCAATGCTATCTCGTCGGTGAAACTGTGTTTGATTTCGGCTATCGAAACCGTGTGGGCATATTTTTGCACCAGTGGGCGGAGTGCCTTTTTCTCCTTTTCTCCACCGCCAAAGAGCATCACCGTCACGCCTTCAATCTGCGTAAGGCTTTCCACCACCTTTTCAATCAGCGGCAGCGGATATTCCTTGCCACGGTGCTGCGAGAACGGAGCCACAGCCACCCATCGCTCGCTCGCTTGCTTTTGCGGCACAAGTTCGCTGTCGGTAATGGGCGCAAATCCGCTGAACGACTCCTGCCACTGGAAACCTAACGCGCGAAACACTTCCTCATAGCGGTCGTGAGAGGTGGTGAGTTGCTCACGGATTTTGCCGCTCACCAAGGCGCGCTTTTGCTTGCGGCCCTTGTCGATACGCGCCACCTTCACCCCATGCAGACGCATGAAGAAACCGATAGCCCAAGTGCGCATCACACTGTGCAAGTCTGCCATGTGGGTGATGCCATACTTCTGGCGCATTTCCGCAGCCAGACGGCGCAACCCAAGCAACCCATCATACTCCTTCGGATTCACACCCTCCACCGTCAGGTTGGCAGGGCACTGAATCATCACTTCGGCAGGCCAAGGGCGTGTGAGCAGCACAAAGTGCACATCGGAGTACGCACGGCACACCGAATACACCACCGGCACACTGATTACCACGTCGCCCAACGCCGAAAAGCGGGTAATGAGTACGGTTTTGCTGTATGTTTTATTTTTTGCCATAAAGCACCGGATTGGTAGCCGGGTCGTTGTAAAGTTTCATTTGGCGATACACCTTCATATATTTCTTGCCAGCAGCGATGTCGTCAAGCAGTTGGTCGATAGCTGCAGTAAGGTCGGTGCGTTGTTCCAAAAGCACATCGAGCTTAGCGCGGCAGCGTTGCAAGTGAGCCTCGTCGGCATCGGTGCGCGAAGCCTGTTCGTGCATGTGGTAGATTTTGAGCGCCAAGATAGAGAGGCGGTCGATAGCCCAGGCAGGACTTTCGGTATTGATGGTGGCATCGGCGCAAACCTTCACATCGGCGAACTTCTCGCGGAAGTAAGTGTCGATTTCCTCCACCAAGTCGGTGCGGTCTTGATTCGACTTATCGATACGGCGCTTCAGAGCCAAAGCCTCAATAGGGTCGATTTCTGGGTCGCGGATAATATCTTCAAGGTGCCACTGCACGGTGTCAATCCAGTTTTTCACAAAGAGTTTTGCCTCGATGGTGCCATCTTCGTAAGGGTTGGCAACTTTTGCGTCCACATCATCAGTCTGATGATAAAGATTAACGGTGGCATCGAAAAGCCCATTACATTTTTCTGCAAATTTCATCTCAGATAAATTTCAAAGTTATTAATTCGCCCCCATTCCGCTGATGCAGAACAGTTGAGCGCACATTTCTCCAATTAATCCACAAAGATACAAAAGCCCCACCACTCCCACAATTTTTTTCCCAACAACTCACCACTCCAAAACTCCACCAATCCGAAATTTCGAAATTTCAAAAACTCGATGATTCGATAATTCGAAAGCCCCACCCCCACCCTCTCGTTTACCTGTTGACCTGTTGACTTGTTGACTTTTTTGTGTCGTTTTTTTAAAAATTTGTAACTTTGCAGTTGCAATCTATGGTATTAAGGCTTTTTTATGGAAAAATCTAATAACCGACTTCAAGAACTCGATTCCGCACCACTTGGCAAATTGCTTTGGAAATACAGTCTGCCTGCCGTTGTGGGCATTGTGGTGATGTCGATCTACAACATTATCGACCGCATCTTTATTGGTCAGGGTGTAGGTCCCGACGCTATCGCCGGTCTTGCCATCACGTTCCCTGTGATGAATGTGAGTGCTGCTTTCGGTGTGCTGATTGGTGCTGGTGCAAGCGCGCGCACGTCTATTCTGCTGGGTATGCAAGCCAAAGACAAGGCTGAGCAGGTGTTGGGCAACAGCATTGTGATGACTTTGGTGTTTGGTACCATCTACATTGCTCTGTTTGGCATGTTTATGGACCCTGTGCTCCGTCTGTTTGGCGCGAGCGACACTTCGCTACCATACGCACATGATTTTATGCTTTTCATTCTACCGGGCTTGATTTTCAACAACATCACTTTCTCGTTCAACAATGTGATGCGTGCATCGGGCTACCCCACTAAGGCGATGTTCACCATGTTTATAGGTGCCGGGCTCAATGTGATTCTCGCGCCTATCTTCATCTTTGTGCTGAAATTGGGCATCAAGGGTGCGGCTATCGCCACCGACATTTCGATGGGTGTGTCGATGCTTTTTGTGCTGGCTCACTTTTTCAATAAACACACTGAAATCCACTTCAAAAGTGGCATCTACAAACTCCGTAAAGACATTTTGATGCCTATCTTCGCAATCGGTGCGGCACCATGTATTGTGAATTCGGCGGGCTGCGTAATTAATGCCGTAATCAACAACACCGTTTATAAATACGGTGGCGATACTTCTGTGGCCGCTATTGGCATCTTCACCGCCGTCACTGGTTTGGTGATTACCTTTGTGGTGGGCGTAGGTATGGGTATGCAGCCTATTGTGGGCTTCAACTATGGTGCCAAACGCTTCGACCGCTTGATGCGCACCTTCTGGATAGCAGCAGGCGTATGCACTGTGGTCACCACCATGGGGTGTCTCGCTTGCCAATTCTTTCCCGAAGCCATCTCGCGTTTGTTTACCAACGATGCCACCCTCATCGCCGCCAGTTCCAAGACACTGCGCCTTGCCACCGCCATGTTCTGGGTGGCTGGTTTCCAGATGATCACCACCAACTTCTTCCAGTCGGTGGGTGAAGCAGGCAAATCTATCTTTATGAGCCTCACGCGCCAAGTGCTGTTTATCATTCCATTCCTTTTGATTCTTCCTCACTTCTGGCACATCGACGGTGTGTGGCTGGCATTCCCATTCGCCGACGCCTGCTCCATCACCGCCGCCATCCTTCTCATGGCATGGGAAGTGAAAAAAATCAAGAAAATACAGCAGAGAGGGTAGAAGTTAGAGGTTAGAAATTAGAAATTAGAAGTTAGAAATTAGAAGTTAGAAGTTAGAGGTTAGAGGTTAGAAATTAGAAATTAGAAGTTAGAGGTTAGAGGTTAGATTTTCGAATTCTCGAAATTTCGAATCTTCGATTTCTCGAAGAACCGCCTCGTAGACCTGTTGACTCGTAGACCCGTTGACTTATTGTCTTTAATTCAATTTGGAGATGAGGGAGAAAAATATTAACTTTGCACCGCTCAATAAGAGCGGATTCGGGGTGTAGCGCAGTTGGTTAGCGCGCCACGTTCGGGACGTGGAGGTCGGAAGTTCGAATCCTCTCACCCCGACCAACAAAACAGCGAAAGGGCTGTGTCGCAGCATTTCAAGCGACACAGCCCCGATTTTTTCTCCCCACTCTACCCCATTTTTGGCATCATACCCCCGAATTTACATTAAAAATAAAAAGATATTCACTAACTTTGCCTATATGAAGAAGAAAAGTATGCTTGACCTTGGGCGTATCACCGCCGAGGAGTTTAAGAGCGTGGATAAGATACCTGTGGCTGTGGTGCTTGATGATGTGCGCAGCGAGATGAATATTGGCAGTGTGTTTCGCACCGCCGATGCCTTCGTTATCAATCACATAGCCCTGTGCGGCATTACCGCCACCCCACCATCTGCCGAAATCCACAAAACGGCACTGGGTGCGGAAGACAGTGTGGACTGGGCGCACTACCCCACAGTGATGCAGGCTATTGAGCATCTGCGTGGCGAGGGCTACAAGATTTGCACCATTGAGCAGGTGCACGGCAGCATCAGCCTTCAGGAGTTTGACGCTAAGCCGGGCGAAAAATACGCTATCATTTTCGGCAACGAGGTGAAGGGTGTGAGCCAAGAGGCGGTAGATGCCAGCGACTGCTGCATCGAGATTCCGCAATGCGGCACCAAACACAGCCTCAACATCGCCAACACCGCCGCCATAGTCATGTGGCATTTTTTCCAGCAATTCAAATTGTGAACACTACTATAGTATGTTTGAGGACTTTTGTCCCCAACTTGAGGACTAATTGAAGATGCAATAAATAAAAGTCTAAATAAAGACAAACCATAATATAGTCATGTGGCATTTTTTCCAGCAATTCAAATTGTGAAAGCAAAAAAAAATGCTTTTGAAGGTCGGTTTTGGGAAAATTTTGCGCCAATTTTGATTATCTTTGTGTGTGGCTATGAATCTACGGAATGTATATGACTCGCGACGAATATGGAAACTGGCTCTGATTGCGGTTTCCCTGATTCTTGTGGCTGGATTTATCTGGATTTCTAACAATCTGGTGAAAGACCTCGCCAAGCAGGAACGCGACCGTATGGAGATTTGGGCCGATGCCACTAAGGAACTGGCGTCGATGAGCAACGAGCCCGCCACCGACGAGCAGGGAAATTTGTTGATGCCCACCGACATCAATTTCCTGTTCAGCATCATTGAGCGCAACCACAATATTCCGGTGCTGCTGGTTGACGACAACGACCAGATTTTGCAATACCGCAACTTCAATCTGCCAGAACCCATCGACAGCCTCAACCCGATGGCTCTGTCGGATGCCAACGAACAATATCTGCAAAAACGATTGGTGAAACTGAAAAAATCACCAAACAAAATCGACATAAAAATCGACAAAACCACCACGCAGCACCTCTATTACGAGGATAGCGACGTGCTTCGCCGCCTTGCCTACTATCCCTACATTCAGTTGGGTGTGCTGCTGCTTTTCCTTGCCATTGCCTACTTCGCCCTTATCAGCGTGAAGAAGGCGGAGCAAAACAAGGTGTGGGTGGGTCTGTCGAAGGAAACGGCGCACCAACTCGGCACCCCTATCTCGTCGCTGATGGCATGGACGCAACTGCTCGAATCAATGGGCGTGGACAAGAATATGGTGGCTGACATGGATAAAGATGTGAACCGCCTGTCGAAAATCGCCGACCGCTTCTCGAAAATCGGCTCTATGCCCGACAAGGAATTGGAGTTTATCAACGAGGCGGTGGAAACTTCGCTCGAATATATGAGCAAGCGCATTCCCAAACGCGTGCAGCTCACTCTGCACCTGAAAAACGAGGAAAACTGTGGTGTGATGCTCTGCCAGTCGCTGTTTGAATGGGTGATGGAAAACCTCACTAAAAATGCCGTGGATGCCATGGGCGGTGAGGGTAAAATCGACATCACCGTGAAAAGCCGTGGTCAGCAGAATGTCACCATCTTGGTGAGCGACACCGGCAAGGGTATTCCTCGCAAGAATTTCAAGACGGTGTTTAATCCGGGCTACACCACCAAGAAGCGCGGTTGGGGTCTTGGCCTCACATTGGTGAAGCGCATCATTGAAGAATATCACGACGGCAGGATTTTCGTGAAGGAGTCGGAAGTGGGAAAAGGCACCACGTTCTGCATCGAAATTCCTATAGTGAACGGTAATAACTAATCATTCCTCACAAGTATATAATATGAACTATATCACTTTTCTCGGCACTGGCAATGCAATGTGCACACGCTGCTACAACACCTGCTTCTATCTCCGCTCACAGTCGGGGGCTATGCTTGTGGACGCTGGCGGCGGCAACGGCATTTTCCGTCAACTTTACAAGGCTCATATCCCATACGAGGAAATTCGCCACATATTTGTGACACATGTCCACACCGACCATATCCTTGGCGTGGTGTGGCTCATACGCAAAATTTCTCCGCTTATCCACAAGGGCAAGCACCCCGGTAAACTGATGATTTACTGCAATAGCGAGGTGCGCCATGCCCTCACCACCATTTGCCAACTGCTCATTCCCCGAAAAATTCAGCGTGCCATAGGCGACAGCATCATTTTGAAGGAAATCACCGACGGCGAGGAAATCATGGTCGACGACATGAAAATGACCTGCTTCGACCTGGGTTCGGAAAAGGCTTCGCAATTCGGATTTGAAATGCTCATGCCCGACGGACAGCGTGTGGTGTGCCTGGGCGACGAACCCTACTATCCACGCAACGAGAAATATGTGCGAGGCTGCGACTGGCTGCTCTGCGAGGCTTTCTGCCTCTACAAAGACCGTGAGCAATTCCGCCCCTACGACAAGCACCACAGCACCGCCATCGATGCCGGCAAGCAAGCCGAAGTGCTCGGCGTGAAAAACTTGGTGCTCTACCACACCGAAGACACCAGCCTCGCCACACGCAAAGCCGCCTACACCGCCGAAGCCAAAATCCACTTCCACGGCAACGCCTACTGCCCCGACGACCTCGAAACCCTCCCCCTCACAAAATAATCCCCCTATATCAAAGATTTCTCACCAAACAATATTCAACTGCTTAGCAGTTAAAACAATAAGTATACATCTCCTAAAAATGCAATTCAAATGATTGCCAACGGAAGTGATTACTATTTCAGTTTCAAAACTATTGATGTGATCCGTAACGGGCAACTCATAAAAAAACCAACTGATGATAATTGTGAATACTCGAGGTTGAAACTTGACTTTTCAACCCCTGTAGTTGAATTTTTCAATTTTATTGCTTAATTTTGTACTTGTAGGTAGAATCTGCCCCTCTACCAATTCATTGATAACCTAAACGACTGGGACTAAAATGTCAAAAACAAGAGACTATTATAATTCAGAAAAGGTTCGTCTATCAGCCCTTATCAAAGAGGGTTTTTTCGGCTTAGACGAAACTGGTAATGGCTTTTTCAAAGACAAAACTTATCCTTTTGTCCTTCAACAAAAAGGCGCGTTTACAAATCTTTATGAGCCTATCCGCTCTGAGGCATTATCTTATTTCTCTAATAATAAAATTGCTTGGTGGGCAGGGCGGAAACCAACCGGGCACACTCTTTCTTCTCAGATTGCCTGTGTCAATCACTTAATGGCAATACGAAAAGACAAGGTCGCTGTTTTAGCCTTATTAAATGGCATACGCAACCAATTCATGAAAGTTTTACCTATTCCTTGTGATTCCGATGTTTCTTATATCGCGTTTGAAGCAGTCAGCAAGAAAGATCATCTCAACGAAGATGGTCCCACTCGCGGTTCAAACTGTACGTCAGTTGACGCACTTATCTACGCTGTTGATAATAACAACGAGAGTTGGATAATTCCTATTGAATGGAAGTATACTGAGATTTACGACGATTGCAAATCCGGGGACAAATCTAACGAAGGTATTACCTATAAGATAGAAACCAATCCCCATAAAAAAACAAAAGGAGAAGTTCGTCTCGACCGTTATTCTGCGCTGATTAAAAATTCTAAACAACTTCGCTCAATACCTTCATTTGTTGAAAATCCAAATTATGATTTTCAAGGTTCAGTATATTTCTTCGAGCCATTTTATCAGTTAATGCGACAAACTCTTTGGGCGGAACAAATGATTCAACACAAAAAAGAAGAAGACATCAAGGCAGACCACTATCTACACATTCACGTTATCCCCCAGGAAAACACCGACTTACTTAATAAAGAATATCGCCCTGCTAATAACAATAATATGGAAGATACGTGGAGAGCTTGCTTAGTAGACCAATCAAAGTATCTGATAGTAGACCCTAAGAATCTGATGCTACCAATAAAGGATTCTTACCCAGAATTATGGGATTATCTTGCTAAAAGATATTTTAATAATTAGGAAGTTGCGGCACTGCCGCGCTTTCTGTCTCTACATCACCAGGTTTTATGCTGTGAGACACATTCGTTATCATGTACGCCCCTACGATAAAAACCACAGCACCGCCCTCGATGATAAAATGATTTCTTTTCAAATTTAAATGCAAATTGAATCATACCAAATGGACGGTTCTTTTGGAATGTTTTCAATGCGTTGATACATTGCTGTTTGCATCAATCTCCCGAACGATTTTGCATGGTAGGGACGCGATACTTCGCGTCCGCGACAAATGATTGATAATCAATATGGTATCACAATTATGGGCGGACGTGAAGTATCACGTCCCTACCGGGTTTTTCGCCGAAGGCGAGTGGTTTTTATCCTTTTGGCGATGCCACCGCCCTCGCTGGAGAGAGCGGCGTTGGTGATGTGGTGTGGATGATTCAAGCCCCAACCACAAACCAAAAGTTACTATGTTTGCAGTGGAAATGTGGTTTGGGGTTGGAGAAGGCGTTGAGTATGGACGCTCGACGGGGCTCTGCCCCTTGCCGCTGG
>SFGS01000026.1 GCA_004557565.1 Bacteroidales bacterium
CATAACCTTCGCTGCATACCTGCCTACGCACATCAAATCCCTACGGGATTTTTTCAATCATTACTAAATTATCACAGGGACAACTTGTATATCATTTCCTATTTTTTTATCACCTCAAATCAAATAGTTTAGAACTCTATTCGCTCTGGCGCAATCCTGTCGGCTTCGGTTATTTCACGCAGCACTTTACATGGCACACCTGCTGCAATCACACCTTTTGGAATGTCGGAAGTGACCACGCTTCCCGCGCCTATCACACTTCCCTCGCCTATCGTCACACCGCCACAAACTGTGGAGTTTGCGCCAATCCAAACACCATCTTCAATAGTGATTGGCTCCGACGTTTCGAGCGCGCTTGAGCAGCGTTGCTCGGAGTGAATGGGGTGACCTGCGCAAGCAAGCACCACACCTGGTCCGATCAGCACACTCCTGCCTATATGAATGGGCGACGTGTCGAGAAACACACAATTATAATTCACCAGCGCAAACCCCTTGAAATGAATGTTGAATCCAAAATCGCACCTGAAACTGGGCATCAGATACACCGACGAATAATAAGTGCCAAACAGGCGCATCAATATGTCGCGTTGCGCCTTAGGGTCGTCGGGGTCGGAATTATTGAATTTCCAACACAAGCGGCGCGCTTTGGCTTGAGCCTCACGGGGAATGTGCATCGCATTTCCTACAAATCCTTTATCTTCTTTTATTCGTGATAATATATCCATTATATCAAATTTTACGCAAAATTAGCGAAAACGTGATTACGCAACACGATTTTGTGCTGAAAAAGTTTTGATTAACAGTTATTCTTTGTATATTTGCCCAGAGAAAACCAATGCGAACATACTTAATGTGCGCTCTCGCATTTTTTACAACCCCCTTCCTTTGAGCGCAAGAAGGAAAGTAAAACCTCAAAACAACATGAAGAAAATCTTATTAACACTTGCCACTGTGTTTGTTCTGACCGCATGCGGTGGAGGCGCACCATCTCCAACCGGCGACGCTGAAAAAGACGCGAAAGCCGTATTCGAATACATGACGTCGGAAGTAGAAAACTGCAAGACTCTTGAAGAATTTAATGATATCGAAAAGAAAATCGAACCAATTCAAAAAGAATTCGAGGACTACGAAAAAGACCACCCAGAATACAAGGAGCAATTCCAAAAGGCTTCTCAAAATGAAGCGCTTAAATTCATAGGTGCTGCAATGAAAAAAGAACAAGAACTGAAGAAAAAATAGGAAAACAATAATAATTAATCGTTTGTGCGAATCTTTTGATTTTTAAGCGGATACGCAATATTCGCCTTATAGCCCACGCACAAATCACTTCTAAAAACAACTCCCCCTCTAAATATGGGCTATGCAGAGGAAAAACAAACAAAAAACCTAACAACATGAAGAAAGTATTATTTATGTTTGTGGCTGTATTGGCCCTCGTAAGCTGCCAAAAGGGCGCTGAAAAATCAAGTGAAGCAACTGCCGATAGCACAAAGACTGAGGCTGTAGAAGAAAAGACTGCTGATGCCACCGAACTCGTGGCTCCTGAAAAGACTGGCGACATCGCTGAAGACTTAATCGCACAAGCTAAATTCGTTTTGGCGAAGATTAAAGCTTGCAAGACTGCGGAAGAATTTGGTGCTATTGAAGAAGATCAATGCATGAAGGATTTCGAAGCGCTGATGAGCAAAGCAGAACAAGAAGCCACTCCTGAACAAAAAGAAAAAATTGCTGAATTCTTCAAAGATCCAGCTAACAACTTCGAAGAAGCAATGTCTGCAAAACTTAAAGAAATTATGTAACCTCCAAATGCCACAACGGCATTGAATCAATACAAGGCTATGCTACAAATCGGCATAGCCTTTTTTTCGCACCCAAGATCAGTAAAAAACGGCTAAATGGAAATCACGGTTCAGTGGGAAATTTCTGGGGATAAATTATGCTTTGTTGCCGAATCGTGAATGGAATCAAAAACAAAAACATAAAAAACAGCCTTGAGGCAAAGTGGAATGCTTCGCATTTGGCGGTGCGACTGTGCGTCTTGCGTCATTGGAAACGAGTTTCCATGCCGCCAACCACACAATCCCTCCGCCACCCTCTTACGAGGGCCTTCCACTTTGCCTCAAGGATAAAAACCGCTCGCCGTTTCACGGCGAAAAAACACTGATGATATAATGATTTCTTGGAAGGAGGTCGTGTCAAATCTCCCAAACGATTTTACATGGTAGGGACGCGATACTTCGCGTCCGCAACAAATGATTGATATTCAATATAATACTATAATTATAGGCGGACGTGAAGTATCACGTCCCTACCGGGTTTGGTTTTTCGCCGAAGGCGAGCGGTTTTTGCCCTTTTGGCGATGTCATCGGCCACGTAAGAGGACGGCGTTAGGGTTGTGGTGTGGCTGATTCAAGTCTCTGCTTGAAATCAGACATGCCGCAGCACTAACGACAGGTGCGAAGCACTGACATCGGCAAAAGGATGTTTTTTATGTTTTTGTTTCCGTGCCCTCCTGTATTTATCCACTGAACTAAAACGCGCACCCCACCCTCATTTCTCTCATAAAAGTGAAAAAGATTGCTGCACATGGGCTATTTAGCTTGCTTAAAACTTCAAAAATTGGCAGAAAAGTTGTAAATTTGCATAATATTGTGCGCACGTGTATGCGTGCACGCGTAAAAGGTTTACATCGGGCAAAAAAATGCCTGGCAAATATATTATAACATAAACATGAAAATTATCTTATTATCAGGTGGTTCGGGCCAGCGCTTATGGCCTTTGTCAAACGGAGCACAGGCAAAACAGTTTCTTCGCTTGCTGAAATCACCCGACGGCGAAAAAGAATCGATGGTGCAACGAGTGGTTCGCCAAATCAAAGAAGCAGGACTGCTTGAAAGCATCACAGTGGCAACGAGTGCCGCACAAGCCGATATGATTTCCAACCAACTTAGCGAATATGGAGTCGACATCGTGACCGAGCCAGCCCGCCGCGACACTTTCCCTGCCATAGCACTTGCAGCAGCATATCTCCAAAAAGAAAAGCATTGCCCTGCCGATGAAACGGTGGTGGTGATGCCATGCGACCCTTACACCGAAAGCGGATATTTCCAAACTATCGCAAAAATGGTGAAGGCAGTGGAGGCTAAAGCTGCCGACCTCGTGCTGATGGGCATCACCCCCACGAATCCTTCCTCCAAATTTGGCTACATCGTGCCACAGGCTGCCGATGCAGAAAAAGACATTCGCCAAGTGCACAGATTCGTGGAGAAGCCAAAGCACGAGCTTGCAGAGCAGTTGCTCACCGAAGGCGCACTGTGGAACGGTGGCGTGTTTGCGTTCCGTCTTGGCTACATCACTTCGATTCTCAATAAATACGTGAGCGCGCCATCGTTTGCTGAAGTTCGCTCACGCTATCAAGAGTTCCCAAAAATCAGCTTCGACTACGAAGTGGCAGAGCGTGCCGAATCGGTGGCAGTGATTCCATTCACTGGCCAATGGAAAGACCTCGGCACATGGAATGCCCTCACCGAAGAGTTGCCCAATCAGACCATTGGCAAAGTGGTGCTCGACCCTGAGGCAAAAAACACCCATGTGGTGAACGAGCTCAGCATGCCGCTGATTTGCCTCGGCACCGACAATTTGGTGGTGGCAGCAAGCAGCGACGGCATTCTGGTGGCTGACAAAGCCCACTCCGAAGAGCTCAAAACCCACCTTGCGAAGCTCGGTCCCGACGCTCGCCCAATGTACGAGGAGCGCCGCTGGGGCGAATACAAGGTGATTGACCACATCGAGTTTCCCGACGGTCAGAAAGTGCTCACCAAGCAGCTTTGCATCAAGGCAGGCAAAAACATCAGCTATCAGGTGCACCACCAACGCGAAGAGGTGTGGACCATCATCAACGGCACAGGCCGCGTGGTGCTGAGTGGCGAAGAGCGCATAGTGAAGCCCGGCGACGTGGTGCATGTGCGCCGTGAGCAGTTCCACGCCATTCGCGCCATCACCGACCTCTACATCATTGAAGTTCAATCGGGCGATCGTCTCACCGAAGACGACATCACCCGCTATCCTTACAACTGGGAATAAATAGCAGAATTAACGCATCGGGGGCGTGAAACATCGCCCCACGACGCTAACATATCACTAACAATCAACCCCTTCCGTACCCGATTTGCGAAGTCGGCAAGGAAAACCAAGTTCCCCCCGATGACTCACCCAACAGGCTGTGTGCAGAGCTGTACAGAGCCGGGATGCTGAAAGAGAAAATGCAGCGCGAGTCATTTTGACCGCAGGCAATGCGCCTGGGTTTGGGGACCTTATACACATTCGCAATCATTTTTTTATGGAATCAACAGCCCAATCGCTCCAGTGGTACGCGTTCCGAATGTCGGTACGCACACCCCACGAAGCGCAAGCTATTGCCCGACGCGAAGGCTTTGAAACCTACTACGCATTGCGCAAGCAACTCAAAGACGCATCTTACGACACGCCCACCGATGAAGCATTTCAAGACAAACCAGTGCTTCCATCGGTGATTTTCGTGAAATGCACAGAGGCATTTGCGCTGAAAATGCAAGACAGCAAAAAAATGTGGCCATACCGAATGCCCGGCGAAAAGTCGCTCTGCCCCATCACGCAGCGCGACATCGACGTGTTCAGAACCGCCGTGGAATCGGGGTGCCGCAACTTGGAAGTGATTGACGAAAACTTGGCAATGGGCGACAAAGTGCGAGTGCTCGACGGCATATTCAAAGACCAGGAAGGCTACATCGTAAAAATCAGAGGCGACAAACGCTTCGTCATCTCCATTCCCGGCGTAGTGGCAATAGCCACCATCTACATCCCCAAGCACCTCCTCGCCCCCATCCCCTAAAGTCCCCCCTGGCTTTAAACAACAAATCATGGAACTTGAAATAATTGACAAAAATATAAACGAAATTCTCGATGGCAGAAAAAACCTTCCTAAGTTTAATCAGCCAGAGCATGCAGGAGTCTGCTCGGCTGGTCCGCTCCTCATTGGGGCGCTCATCGTATGTGATAAAGCGAGAGAAAGCATTAGCACAAGTAGCGATGCTCCAAATGGCGAAGCAAAAACACCAAGCAATTAGGAAATAGACGAATCCCAAGAGAAATGGCTTACAGAATGGGCCAAAGCAAAAGGTGTGTGGATTCCCGAAGCAGAAGATTGGCTCACAAAAAATTATGGAGCAAAAATAGCAGAAGGAGCAGAAGCAAGAGTATATGCTAAAACTGGCGATACACATGTAGTGAAACTACGCACTTCAATCTATGCCACATTAAACAGAGCATTGGAAGCCATTGCGCTACACAACTATCTTTTCCCTGAAACAATAATGAGAGTGATCGGGTTCACACGAGACAGTGATGGGCTGTTCCGAATCATACTCACGCAACCATACATCGAGTGTAACCGACTTGCTACAAAAGCGGAAATCGACACAATGGTAAAAGAAAAAGGATTCTACGACAATGGCGATTCTTCAGGGGTAAACTACAATTCTTCACGACTGCAACTTGAAGACATACATCCGGCAAATGTTTTCGTAGAAGAACAATCGCTACTACCAGTATGCATTGATTGCATCGTGAAATTCAAAAGAAAATAGCCCCACACACAATGCAAGACACCACATCCAATAACAAACGCATAGCCAAAAACACCATCATGCTCTACATTCGCATGTTTATCAGCATGGTAGTGGGACTATACACATCGCGCGTAGTGCTCGCCACCCTCGGCGTAGAAGACTACGGCATTTATGGCGTGGTAGGCGGCGTGGTGGCAATGATGGGTTTCCTCAACGCATCGATGAGCGGCGCCACCAGCCGATTCCTCACCTTCGAGCTCGGCCGAGGAGACAAAGACCGGCTTGCCAAAACCTTCTCATCTGCCTTAATCGTGCATATTGCCATCGCAATAATCGTTTTCATCTTGGCAGAAACCGTGGGGTTGTGGTTCCTATGCAACAAACTCAACATACCCGAAGGTCGCATGGAGGCAGCACACTGGGTGTACCAGTTCAGCATACTTGCCACCATGCTAAGCATCACCCAAGTGCCATACAACGCCACCATCATCGCCCACGAAAAAATGGACGTATATGCCTACATGGAAATCCTCAACGTGACGCTAAAGCTGCTCATCGTGTACCTGCTCACCATCGGTGATTTCGACAAGCTCAAACTCTACGCCGTACTCACCTTTGCCGTAAGCCTCATCATCATGATGATATACCGCATCTACTGCCTACGCCACTTCAAAGAATCCCGCTTCCACTGGGTGTGGGACAAAACCTACCTCATCCCCCTCCTATCCTTCTCCGGTTGGAATCTTTACGGCAACTTTGGAGGAATAGCCGGAAATCAAGCAAACAACTTTGTAATCAACTCATTTTTCGGCGTAGTGATGAATGCGGCTGCAAGCGTGGCGTTCACCGTTTCTGGAATTGTCACCCAATTCTCATCAAATGCAATGACAGCTTTCCGCCCGCAAATCATCAAAAAATACGCAAGTGGCGACATACAAGGAATGCAATCATTAACATTCCTTGCATTAAAGGCAATTATGATGCTCTACACGCTTATTGCTATACCAGTGTTTCTTGAATGTGACTATATCCTTAGCCTGTGGTTGGTAGAGGTGCCACAAATGGCTGCAATATTCTGCAAGATACTGCTTATCAGCATTTTCTTTGAATCAATGCGATACATCATAATCATCGACATTCACGCCTCTGGTAATGTGAAAAAAGTAAGCGCTTATTCAGGTACTTTATTTTGCATTTCACCTATCATATCCTACTTTCTTTTCAAAATCGGACTACCCGTAGCAAGCACATTCATCACCATTGCCACAATCAATGCCACCTTGGTATTAATTAACGTGCTGATTGCCAAATATTACATACCTCAAATTGAACAAAGCAAATATTTCACTACCATAGGACTGGTGACATTCACTTCTGCAATATCGCTATTGATTTTGCTGCCCTTGCAACAAATGTTGCCCTCGTCGTTCCTTCGACTATGCATCATGACATGTGCATCACTATTCCTACAACTGATAATCTTTGCATACGTTTGCCTCACTGCAAATCAGCGCGAGAGTACATTTGGCTTCATACGCAATAAATTACACATATAATTATGGACAACATTCTTCTTCTCGATACAAGTATTGCCACCGATAATATTGGTGACGACATCATCATGGAATGTACGCGAAAGGAACTTGCACCCATTCTTTCTAAAAGCTTCGTGCGAAACCTTCCAACACACGTTTCTCCATTCCACTGGTATCAAGTGTGGAGGAAGTCAAATGCCCTAATGTCGTTCGCAAACAGCAAACTGAAATTTGTGGGCGGTTCAAACATACTTATTCCAAACCTCCTAACCCACTACCCACAGTGGAATATCAACATGTTTAATTATCAGCCACTTAAAGGTTGCATTCTGGTGGGAGTTGGTGCTGGTGCAGGAGCCGAATACGGAAGCAATTGGTACACACGCCACATTTACCGAAATTTGCTCAATTCTGATTATTACCATAGCGCACGCGACGAACGCAGCAAGAAATATATGGAATATCTCGGAAAGAAAGCCATCAACACTGGTTGCGTGACGATGTGGATGTTCACTCCCGATTTTTGCAAAACCATACCCACTAAAAAGGCAAATAAAGTGGTGTTTACGCTCACCGCTGGCTATGGTGCTCAAATGGATGCCGACCAAAGCATAATTGACACCCTTTTGAAGAACTATCAAGAGGTGTATTTCTTTCCACAGTGTGTGGGCGACTTTGAATATCTGCACAAATTCCAAAACATTGACCAGATTAAAATACTGGAAGCGTCGAAACAGGCATACGATGAGTTTTTGACAAACAACGACACCGATTACGTTGGCACCCGACTTCACGGAGGCGTGTATGCCATGCGCCACGCCCGCAGAGCTATCATTATAGCCATCGATGAGCGTGCACGTGCCATCAACGCAAAAAACCATCTGAACTGCATCGAACGCAACGATATTCAACAACTCGGCGCAATGCTCAACAGCGAATTTGAAACAAAAATTGTGATGGACTTTGAAGCAATCACCCAATGGAAATCACAATTCAAAACCAACGCTTAAAAAATGAAAACAATAACAATTTCAACCATATCAAAAGACAGAAATAACGTAACAATAAAATTAGACATAAGTCCAGAGCTTAAGCGTTATTTTAACGAAACTACATTCTTCACAGAATATACTTTTGATATCACTAATATACCAAATTCTGTCCTTGTCGTACCAGTTTTAACAAACTTGCTTCCATTTTCTTGGATTACAGACACGGTAATATGGGTTAATGAAATAGATCAAGACTTTTACAATTGTTTACAGGTACTTAAAACTGGATTCAGAGAGTTACACCCTAATACACAAATAAAAGGTACAATTATTGCTGCACAAATAATAAACAATTGCCCACAAAAGGAAAATAAAACTCTACAATTATTCACTGGAGGAATTGACGCAACTGCAACTTTACTTCGCATAAGGAAGTCAAACCCGATACTATTCAACACAAATGGATGGTATAACCATTCTCCAAAAGAACAAAATTTAGTTTATGATGCCGATTTAAAAGCAATATCTCAAATTGGGAAATGCCATGACTTAACATCACATTTTGTTAAGTCTAACTTTGCCACATTTATTATAGCATCCCAAATTAGAAAGCAATATGGTTTGAATTGGTGGTTCGGCTGTCAACATTCCCTTGCATTTCTTGGGTGTGCAATGGTTGCAAGTTATTATTTCGGGGTAAAAAATGTTTATATTGCAAGCAGTTATACATTCGGTCAATACGTTGTTTGCATTTCTGACCCAAGAATTGACAATTGCATTAAATGCGCAGGAACAAGTACAATACACGATGGATATGAACTATCAAGGCAAGACAAAGTTGCTTTAATTGTTGAATTTCAAAAGAAACACAATCTTAACTTAAATTTACGAGTATGTTCCTTTAACACCCACAATTGTTGTTCTTGTGAAAAATGTTTCCGTTCCATGCTTGCTCTCATTGCTGAAGGAGCTGACGATATTGCAAAATATGGTTTTAATTTAGATGACACACTTTTAAACAAAATTAAAGACTTCATCAACAATAAAGCTATGGAACTAGACTATGACCATATTGTGTTTTGGAACGACATTATTTCACAAATGAAATCTAACTACGAAAATATTAAATACAAAGAGGTGGTAGATTATCTCGTATCTATTGATTTAAATGAAGCGAAGAAAAAAGCATTAAAAAAATACTACAAGCAAAATTTCTTCTCCATTCTTAAACGAAAACTTCATATCTGATATGAACAAGCCACGGATATACATAGCTATGCACTATATGGAGATAGGTGGTGCGGAAAGTTCTCTTATTGGTCTTCTTGAGGCTCTTGACCCAAAAAGAGTAGACATTGATTTGTTTATCTATTCGCATCAAGGCGTGTTTATGAATGCGATACCCGACTATGTGAATGTGTTGCCAGAAATTCGCATTTGGTCAACGATGGAAAAGCCCATGAAGAAAGTTCTTTTAATGGGTTATCCACAGATGGTGCTTGCACGACTCATAGCTAAATGGCGCACCAAACGATTTTACAAAAGAAATCCAACTGACTTGCCTCACTGTGCTGGGTTTGCCTATATTGGGGAAGGGTGTGCTAAAGTTGTTCCAAGTTTGAAAAAATTTGGAACATACGACTTAGCTATCTCTTACATGAACCCTCATGATTTTGTGCTCAAACATGTGTCTGCAAAAAGAAAAATAGCTTGGATTCATACCGATTACAACCAAATATCTATCAATGTAGAAAAAGAACTTCCAATTTGGGGTGCTTATGACAAGATTATATCGATTAGTAAGGATGTTACCCAAGCATTTTTAAGAGTGTTCCCTACCTTGATGGGAAAAATTGTAGAATGCGAAAATATGATGCCAAAACGGTGGATTGAAAAAAATGCAACGAGCAAGACTGTTGAGGCTGATTATAGAAGGGAGGGGGTTGTTACACTATGCTCTGTGGGACGTATCAGCTATGCAAAAAACTATGACAACATTCCACATATAGCCGCTGAATTAAAAAAAATCGGCGGAAAGGACTTTAAATTTCACTGGTTTATTGTAGGTCCAGGAAATCATAGCAACATTGATTCTGTGGCAAAGGAATTGGGAGTAGATGATGTGATCACATTCCTGGGACCATCTGACAACCCATATCCGTATATTAAAAATTGCGATATATATGTGCACCCTTCTCGCTATGAGGGGAAATCAATTGTGGTGCGTGAAGCTCAAATTCTCTGTAAACCCGTAATCATAACAAATTATCCTACTGCAAAGAGCCAAATAAACAATGGCGCGGATGGCATCATTTGCGAACTCGACAATACGAAAATCGCGGAAGCAATCCACTATTTGGCAATCGACAAAGAAAAGCAACAACAGCTAATCAATTATCTCCAATCGCATGACAATGCCGGAATAAATGAAGTGGAGAAAATTTACAAATTAATAGAATAAACCGTCAAACAATATGATTCCCAAAATAGTACACTACTGCTGGTTTGGCAAAGGTCCTAAAAATGAGCAAGCAATTAAGTGCATCGAAAGCTGGAAAAAGCACCTTCCTGATTATGAAATCAAGGAATGGAACGAAGACAACTTTGATGTAAACATGTATCCCTATGCTAAAGAAGCATTTGAAAACCGAAAGTTTGCCTTCGTTACAGACGTTGTTCGTCTGTATGCATTATATACTGAAGGTGGTGTGTATATGGACACTGATGTGGAAGTTTTGAAAACATACGACCCATTCCTTCATCATCACATGTTTTCCGGCTTTGAAAACAACGGATATGTACCAACTGGAATGATGGCTGCAGAGAAAGGAAGCAGATGGGCTAAAGATCTTCTTGACGAATATAACGGACGAAGATTTGTTAAAGAGGATGGCACATTCGACATGAGAACTAACACAGAAGTAATCACTGCCTACATGAAGAAGCATGGGTTAATACTCAACAACACCTATCAAGACTTCCCTGGTTTATGTACGATGTATCCATCAGAGTATTTCTGTCCAAAAGACCATGGAACAGGCAGCATTATTATTACAGACAAAAGTGTGTGCATACATCATTTTGCCGGCAGTTGGATTGATAAAAGCTGGTGGGACGAAACTAAACACAATTTAAAATGCAAGTTCGTAAAAGTGGTGGGACCAAAATTTGGTTCACTTATATCCGACATTATCACTGGCAGAATATTCAAAGGCAGTAGGACATATTAAGCTACATAAAAAGGACAATAAAACACAACAAGATATGAAAACTGTAATGCTCGTTTTTGGCACACGCCCTGAGGCAATAAAAATGTGCCCATTAGTAAAGGTGCTCCAAAAGTGCCCAAATGAGTTTAAAACAATAGTGTGTGTGACAGGACAACACCGGGAGATGCTGGATCAAGTGCTGAAAATATTTGATGTGGTTCCTGACTACGACCTGAACATCATGAAGCAAGGACAAGACCTCACTGATGTGACAGCCAAAGTGCTAACCGGTCTTAGAGATGTTTTCAAAGAATGTAGGCCCGACATTGTGCTTGTGCATGGCGACACCACCACCTCTATGGCTGGTGCGCTGGCAGCTTTTTATGCACAAATCCCGGTGGGGCATGTAGAAGCAGGACTTCGAACCCATAATATCTACTCCCCATGGCCAGAAGAAATGAACCGACAAATTACAGGCAGAATATCTTCATACAATTTTGCGCCCACCCCTCTATCAGAACAAAACTTGATTGAGGAAAAAGTGCATGGCAAAATTTTTGTAACAGGAAACACTGTTATCGATGCTCTTCACATGGTTGTGGCAAAACTTCACAACAATGCATCTTTACGTGAAGAGCAAGACAAAAAACTTGCGGAATCAGGCTATGACATCAAGCGCCTTGCTAACGGGAAAAAACTTGTACTCATCACTGGGCATCGTCGTGAAAACTTCGGACAAGGATTCATCAATATGGTGACAGCAATGAAAGACCTTTCTGAAAAATACCCAGAGGTTGATTTCGTTTACCCAATGCACTTAAATCCCAATGTTCGCAAACCGATTCATGAGGTGTTTGGAGAAAATCTCGCACGCCTAAACTTCTTTTTCATAGAGCCACTTCAATACCTTGAGTTTGTTCACCTGATGTCACATTCCACTATTGTGCTTACAGACTCAGGTGGCATCCAAGAGGAAGCTCCAGGCCTTGGGAAACCCGTATTGGTGATGCGCGACACCACCGAACGCCCAGAAGCTTTAACAAGCGGCACAGTTCACCTTGTAGGCACTGACTACGACAAAATCATGAACGAAGTAAGCGCTCTCTTAGATGATGAAGCAGTTTACGAAACCATGAGCAAAGCAGTAAATCCTTATGGTGACGGAAAAGCTTGCAAACGCATAATACGCTTTTTAAATGATGGAAATTTTTAAAGCACGCAATAATGACCGATTATCAAATATATAATTACATTTATTTGTTTGTGGTAAGTTTTTTTACTATTTGCGCAGTACAACGATATAAAACGCAATTAGTAAATAACTTACGGCAAGATAATATTAATAATAACAATTGGGGATACCCAACTGCCGTTATTCTTTTAATTGGATTAACGTTAGCAATCGGATTGAGGCCAGAAACAGGCAACTTTTCCGATTCTCTAAATTACAGAAATTACTATTACACATTCTATGACGGAGAGCCTTTTACATTTGACTCAAATGCTGACAATTTGATTTTTGACAACCTACTTGCTTGGTGGGGAAGTGTACAACTGGGAATATCAAATTTCTTCTTTTTGATGTCTATTTTATATTTCGGTTGTATGTTTTTTGCATGTAAAAAGCTATTTCCAAAAGACACTCTAATAGCATTTCTGTGCTACCTTGGTGCTTTTTCAACATTTTCCTACTCTTGCAATGGTTTCAAATCTGGCGTCGCGGCTTCTCTCTTTCTATTAGCACTTTCATATTATCGAAAAAAGTTCATTTGTTGTGCTTTAGTCCTTATATCATGGGGATTTCACCACTCGATGTCACTCCCGATAATGGCATTTATAATTTCCATCATATATAGAAAACCTAAGATATTTTTCATCGGTTGGATTTTGTGCGTAATTATAGCTGCATTACATATCTCTTTCTTTCAATATTTGTTTGCCGGACTAACTAGTGACAAGAAAGGTCTTGAATACCTTACAAGCAACTCTGACAATGGCTGGGAAGGGAAAAGCGGATTCAGACTTGATTTTATTTTATATTCAGCAATGCCAATGATTGTGGGATATTATGCCATCTTCAAGAAAAAAATTAAATCAAAGATGTACACATTACTCTTACAGCTATATTTAGCAACAAATGCTGTATGGGTACTCTGTATGTATGTTGAATATAATAATCGTATTGCATACCTCAGTTGGTTCTTATATCCTATTGTTCTTATATACCCATTTGTGAATACAAACTGGAGTAAAAACCGAATGAAAATCTTATCAAAAGTTGTAACATATCATCTTTTATTCACATTATTCATGAACCTCATTTACTATGGAGGGCTAAATCAATTAATAAGTATATGAAAAGGATTACAATATTTACCCCAACATATAATCGTGCAAATCTCATTATAAAAGGATACAAAGCACTTTGTCAGCAAACTTCGCATGATTGCAAATGGCTTATTATTGATGATGGTTCAATTGATAACACTAAGGAACTATGCAAATCTTGGCTAATATCTGACACTATTCATCTCTTTAAAGATGGTTTTGAAGGTTATTCTAAAGATTCTCCATGGCTCACTATTCGATATTGTCATAAAGAAAATGGAGGACTTCATACAGGCTACAACAAAGCCATTGAATTGATAGACACAGAATTATGTGTTTGTATTGACTCTGATGACTATATGCCAAATGATGCTGTTGAAAAAATTATCAAATTGTGGGACGAAAAAGGCAGTGACAAGGTAGGTGGAATTCTCGGACTAGACTTCTTCACTAATGGCAAACCTATTGGAGGCTATTTTAAAAATGATATTGAAACACTTCACATTATTGACATGGCGCCAAAATATAACCATCATGGTGATGTAAAAGTAGTGCATCGTACAGAGTTGTTAAAAGAAGTAGCACCCATGCCAACATTTGAAGGTGAAAAGAATTTTAATCCCATATACCTATTTCACAAGATTGATATTAAATATCCACTCGTCCTTCTTAACGATAATTTATGTTTTGTTGAATACCAGCCAGATGGAATGACTTATAATATTTATAATCAATATAAAAATAGTCCTCGTAGTTTCGCTGAATTAAGAAAGCTTTTGATGTCACGAAAAGGCACTTCTAAAAGTTTCAAGTTCCGTAATGCCATTCACTATGTATCTTCCCAAATAATGATTCGAAATAAAAAATGGCTTTCAGATTCTCCTGAGAAGTTAATAACACTATTAGCTGTGCCTTTTGGCTTAGCTTTATATTTATACATCAACCATAAAGCGACTATTTAATGAAACTATCTGTTATCATTCCATTATATAATGCCGAAATTTATATTAAAGAAGCATTAGATTCATTATTAGCACAAAAAGGAATTGATATTGAAATAATCGTAGTTGATGATGAATCGCAAGACAATTCGGCAGAAATAGTAAAAAAATACCCTGTACATTATTACAAAAAGACGAATGGAGGGGCTAGTTCCGCAAGAAACTATGGGCTGAAACATGCTTCAGGAAAGTACATTATGTTTCTTGATGCTGATGATTATTTGAAAGATGAGTATATTTGTAAAAATTGCATAGAAAAGTGCGAAAAAGATAATCTGGATTTTGTGATGTTCACATATCAATATTATAATACAAGAACAAACAAATATGGCGCAAGTGTAAATTATCCCAAAATTTTAGAAGAAGATACCGATGCTATAATTTTAACCGAAAAAATGGTTAGTTGTGGCATTTTCCCTGCCAGTCCTTGTTTTAAAATTATCAAACGCTCTTTTCTTCTTGACAACAAGCTCATGTTTGAAGAAGGAACTACTTCTGAAGATATAGAGTGGTTTACACGATTACTTATTTATGCTAAGAAATTCAAAGTAGTAAATAATGACGCATATATTTATAGAAAAGGTATTTCTACCTCTGTCACAGGATCATTTACAGAATGGAAATGCTGGAATTTTATAAACGTTATGCACAAAACATGCAATTTAGTATTACAATGCAAAAATTCTCGTATGCGAAAGGTTTTATACTCTGCCCTTTGTTATGAATATTATATTTTACTAGGTAATAGCAAAGCATTTATTCATGATAAAACAGTATTAAAGAAACTTAAATCATTGTGGTTCTTACATAACTACACAGTATTTCCTCGTACAAAATATTTATCAATTTTAGGTAAACTAATTGGAATAAAAAATTTAAGCAGAATTCTTGCATACATTATAGAACACCACTCAAAGTCGCATAAATAATGAATATTCTAATAATTGGTAAAAACAGCTATATTGGAAACCACATTGATCAGTGGTTGACCAACAATGGTCACCAAGTCAAACAATTAGATGCTGTTTCTGAAAATTGGAAACAGTATGACTATTCCAACTTTGACACCATTGTTCATGTTGCTGGTATTGTTCATCGCCCAAATTGCAAAGACTGGAATCTTTACAAATCTGTAAATACAGAAATGCCTATATCTATAGCAACTAAAGCTAAGAGTCAAGGCGTTAAGCAATATATTTTTATAAGTACTATGGGGGTCTATGCTGCTTGTAAACGCCTTAACGGATTTATTATTGACAAAGAGACCCCTTTGAGCACTGATGACAGCTGTTATTACAGCAGAAGTAAAATATTAGCAGAAAAAGGGCTTAATGAAATACAAGAAAACACGTTCAATGTCGCCATCGTTCGTCCTCCCAGCGTATATGGGAAAGGGTGCAAAGGTGGATATATAACAGGCTTCAAATCGATTGCAAGTAAACTGCCTATAATCCCAAAAGCATACGAGAAGGGTATTCAAAGTTTTATTTACATTGACAATCTTTGCGAGTGTATCCGTCTTATCATAGAAAAAAGAATGTCTGGAATTTTCTGTCCGCAGGATGATGAAATTCCAAATGCAAACCGTCTTTTAGAAGTGATATGCAATGGTATAGGGAAAAAATACAGAAGTTCTAGCTTTTTAGGAAGCTGCTTAAAACTAATCAGTTTTTTGCCAATTGTCAAGAAAGCTTATGGAGGAATTTCATACTCAAGAGAACTAAGCCAAATCTCTGAATTTAATTATATTGTAGTTCCATTTAGTGAAGGAATGAAATTAACAGTAACAAAATAGTTGCAAGTTTATGACAAAAAAGAAAATTGCTTTTGTGGTAGCTATTCCTGGTTCAGCCGAGGCGTTTTTGACCAATCATTTTGAAGTGCTCACTCAAGAATATGACGTGACGTTGATTGCAAATTTTCCAAAGGACTATAATGCGTCATGCTTCAAGGAAATGAAAATCAATTTCATCAATGCTCCTATCCGTCGTGAAATAAGTGTAAAAAAAGACCTTAAAGCACTTTGGAAGCTATACAAAATTTTCAAGAAAGAGAAGTTTGATTCTGTACATTCCGTCACACCTAAAGCAGGACTGCTCACAGCTTGGGCTTCGTGGTTAGCCGGAATAAAAGTGCGCATTCACATCTACACAGGTCAAGTTTGGGCTACTCGTAAGGGTGTTATGCGCATGGCTCTGAAAATGTTGGACAAAATGATAGCCACGCTTGACAACCATATTCTCGTTGACGGAGAAGGACAGCGCCAATTTCTTATCAAAGAAGGGGTGGTAAAAGAAAAAAATAGCCAAGTTCTTGCCCACGGATCAATTTGTGGCGTTAAACTTGAGAAATTCAACATCTCAAATGAGGTGCGCATCACCGAACGCACAAAGTTTGGATTTAAAAACGATGACGTAGTTTTCATTTTTCTCGGCAGACTGAACCACGACAAAGGAATTGGCGAACTTTATGAAGCATTCGATCGTCTTGTACCAGAATGCCCTAACGCCAAATTACTTCTCTATGGTAGTGACGAGGAAAATTATAATGAAAAGGCAAGCCACTTCTCAAACATAAAAAAAGGTGAAAACTTTTTTTATCCTGGCATAACCCGAACACCTTACGACGCACTTCAAGGGGGCGACGTATTTGTGCTCCCCACTTGGCGTGAAGGCTTCGGAATGAGTGTGATAGAGGCACAAGCTCTTGGACTACCTGTAATCACGACAGACGCCTATGGTGTGTGTGATGCAAGCGCTCCTAATGAAACAGGACTCCAATGCCATATTAACGCTCCTATTGAACTTTATGAGTGCATGAAAAGATATTATTACAATCCCACACTTCGAATGTCGCATGGTGAAGCTGGACGCAAGAGAGTTTTCAATCTATTCGACAGTAAATTGGTAAGCGAAGCATGGTATTCTTTCTATAAGAAAATACTGAAGTAAGAATGTATCAGCATTGCTTTAAAAGGATAATTGATTTCTGCATAGCACTTGTTGCGCTCCTTGTGATTTGGCCGTTTCTTTTAATTGTCGCTATTTGGTTGCATTTTGCCAATAAGGGGGCTGGGGCTTTTTTCTTGCAAGAACGTCCAGGGTTAAATGGGAGGATTTTTAAAATTATCAAGTATAAGACAATGACTGATGAACGTGATGACGATGGCAATCTCTTGCCTGATAGTGTGCGTTTGACAAAAGTTGGCAAATTTGTGCGTTCCACTTCTATCGACGAGTTACCTCAGCTCATCAATGTGCTAAAGGGCGACATGGCTCTGATTGGTCCTCGTCCATTGCGTGTGCATTATCTTCCACTATACAGTGCCGAACAAGCCCGCCGACATAATGTGCGCCCTGGTATCACCGGTTGGGCACAGTGCCACGGCAGAAATGGTATTTCATGGACAGAAAGATTTAAGCTCGATGTGTGGTACGTTGACAACTGCTCTTTTCTGACCGACATAAAAATAATTATCAGCACAATAAAAACCGTGCTCAATCGCGACGGTATTACCCAAGAAGGCAATGCCACAATGGAGCCTTTCAATGGATATAACTAAAAAAATGAATATGAAGAAAATAGTTGTTTTTGGAGCCACTGGCAATTTAGGCGCGTATATTTCTGTTCACATGAAGGAGCAGGGATATGATGTGATTGCTGTAGGCCACAGAAAAAATGATAATAACTTTTTTGCCGACCGTGGAATGTCGTACTACAGCGTTGATATTAAAGACCCTAAGGCCTTTGATATTCTTCCGAAAGATGACATATATGCTGTGGCGCATTTTGCGAGTTCACTTCCCAGCCGATATGCTTTCGACCCCATTGATTTGTTTGAAAGCATCACTATCGGCACTCTGAATGTGCTGAACTGGATGCGAACAGTGAACTGCAAGAAGATTGTATTTCCACAAACACCTTCAGATATGGCAAAATATCACAACAATGGTATGGTGATACCGTGTGATGCTCCTCGCCACTTCCCTCTCACAGGGGATCATGCTATCTACACGATTGCTAAAAACGCAGCTGTCGACTTGATGGAACACTACAAAGCTGAATATGGCATTCATTTCTTTGCTCTTCGCTTTTTCACCATTTATCAGTATCATCCAAACGCATATCATTATGCCGACTTTAAACGCAGAATGATGCCATTCCGTATGCTAATGGACAGAGCAAGCAAAAGTTTGCCTATTGAGATATGGGGCAACTGTAAGAAAGCGAAAGAAATGGTGTATATCAAAGATTTCGTGCGCATGGTGCAGGCCTGCATTGAAAGCGACAAAGAAGGTGGTTGCTATAATTTGGGTAATGGATGGCAAGTGACGCTTGAGGAGCAAATCAAGGGCATAATTGAAGTGTTCTCGCCAAAGGACAATCCATCAGAGGTTATCTATGTGCCAAACAAGCCCGACCCTCTTGAAAATGCCTTTGACATGAGTAAGACTTTTGGCGACTTCCCGTCATATCGCCCAAAATACAGCTATCTTGACCAGCTTCGCGACTTTAAACACGAAATGGAAACTGAACCCATGGCACAACTATGGGGCAGAAAAGAAGATTACGAAGAATAATCCTTTGGTATTGAATTGCTTACAATGAACAAATACATAGAATACATAAAGAAAGTACAGAAAGGACTTAACCATGTTTCTCATACACAAGGTATCTGTAAAGCATATTTGTATTTCGATTACATTTGTGCTGTAATAAGTCACAGATGCTTGATAAGACAATATGTGATAGGTGAGTTCTGGAGAAAAAGCCACGCAGAACGAAAAAATGTTTAACCTACAATCGAATAGTTAAGCTATTTGACCAACTTAACAAAAAAGAATACATTCACATTCTGAACGAAAAGCAAGATTTCAACACTTACTTTAAAGAATTTGTTCATAGAGATTGGTTAGATATTAATCAAGCCTCGGAAGAAAGCGTTATTAGTTTCATAAAAAGCCACACCTCTGTGATTATAAAACCAATAAATGGAGTGGAAGGTGGAGGCATTCGTAAGTTTGTATTGTCTGACACTCCCAATACAGATCTCTCAAAAATATATAAGGAACTAAAAGCAGAAAATGTAATAATTGAAGAGGTTATTAAGCAAAATGAGAGAATGGTGTTTGGAAATACTTCTGTAAATACAATTCGCACTCACACTATTCTCGATAAAAAGGGGAAAGCTCATGTAATAAAAGCTATACTCCGTGCTGGCGTTGGTGATTCTGTGGTTGATAATTATGCTCAAGGCGGTTCGATATATGAAGTAGATTTACAAACTGGCATTGTATGCTCAAGAGGTAAATCCAAAGCTGGCGAAAATCATATTATACATCCAGGAACTAATATAGTTATGCTTGGCTATCAAATTCCAAATTGGGACAAAGTCATAAAAGTAAGTTGTGATGCAGCGGAGCACATCCCTCAAATTGGGTTTATCGGTTGGGACGTGGCGATTACTCAAAATGGAGTTGAACTAATTGAAGGAAATCACAACCCAGACTACGAACTATTGGAGTACCTTGGTAGTAACTGCTATTACGAAAAAATCACAAAAATAATTTCCTCAAAATGAATATTTTCAATTTTTTAGAAAACACTTGCAAAAAATATTTACTTTTTTTATAGAAAGAAAAGACAATATCACTATTATTCGCTAATGAAATAATACCTTCTCATTAAATAATATATGTATAAGCATTTTTTTAAACGCATAATTGATTTTTTCGTAGTGCTTTGCGTGCTATTGATAATTTGGCCATTTCTGTTGATTGTTACCATTCTGCTGCTGATTTTTAATGAGGGAGCTGGTGCATTTTTCTTACAGGAGCGCCCCGGATACAAGGGCAAGCCATTCAAGATTATCAAGTTCAAAACTATGAACGAGAAGAAAGGGCCTGATGGCAAACTATTACCAGATGTACAACGGATAACTAAATTCGGTCGATTCGTCAGAAACACAAGTATTGACGAATTGCCACAATTAATAAATGTACTGAAAGGCGATATGGCAATTATTGGTCCTCGCCCACTTTTAATGCAATATTTGCCATTATACAGCGCAGAACAATCGCGGCGACACGACGTGCGGCCTGGCATCACGGGTTGGGCACAGTGTCATGGTCGAAACAATTTAAGTTGGACAAAAAAATTTGAACTCGATGTCTGGTATGTTGACCACATCTCTTTCATTACTGATGTGAAAGTAGTTTGGACTACAGCTAAAAAAGTGGTATTGCGCAAAGACATAGAAAACGATAACGTAGAGAACAAGCAGTTCACCACACCCCTATTTAATGGAAAAAATTAATGATTTAAGCACTCCTTGCTTTATTCTTGACCCCAAGGAATTAGAAAGAAGTGTTAGAGGATTTCAAGAGGCTTTAAACTCCAAGTTCGGGAACTCAATAGTTGGATATTCAGTAAAAACCAACTCTGTTCCTTTCTGTCTAAAGTGTGCAGGAAAATTAGGTGCTTATGCCGAGGTTGTTTCTTCTGACGAATACGAACTGGCACTGGCATGTGGATTCAGCAAAGGCAACATCATCTACAATGGCCCTTTGAAGTCGAAAGAAACATTTATAGATGCTATCCTTCATGGTGCGATAGTAAATATTGAAACGAAAAGAGAACTTTCATGGCTTAAGGAACTACCCCATGATAAAAAATACAATGTTGGGCTACGCGTAAATATCAATATATCGCACGTCTCACCAGAAGATGCCGACGGTGAAAATGACAACAGCAGATTTGGTTTTTCTGATGAAACTGAAGAACTGAAAGATGCACTTTCATTCATCAAACAAATTGACAACGTGGAGTTGGCAGGACTACATATTCACAGGACCACCCACAGTAGAAGCGTAAGATTCTATAAAAAATCCATAGAGTATGCTTGTCAGACCATCAAAAAGTATGGCTTAAGCATCAATTATTTAGATGTGGGCGGTGGATTTTTCGGAATATTCCCAAATAAACCCACTTACCAACAATATAGCGATGCGTTTTACGAAGTATTGTCAAAATTTGAGATGCAAAATTTATGCGTAATCGTTGAGCCAGGAAATGCTCTTGTGGCATCATGCTTCTCATTTATAAGTGAGGTGATTGATGTGAAGCATGTGGAAAAGGAACTCTGGTTTATAACTACAAATGGTAGCAGAAACGACATTGATCCCTTTTTCAAAAAGAGTACATATCTATGCGAAACTGTGGACTACAACAAAAATCGTGATATAGCAAAGGAACAGATTGTAAGTGGTTGCACATGCCTTGAATACGACCGTATGCACACATTAAAAGACAAACCATTGCTAAGCGTTGGCGATAGAATTGTTTACAACAATGTTGGGGCATACACGATGTGTTTAAGTCCTATGTTTATTAGATACATCCCCAACATCTATGTCAAAAATGAAGATAGTTTTGAGCTGATTCGCGAAAAATGGACAGCGCAAGAGCATATAGTAAAGAATAAATTTAAATAACAAATATATAATTGAGACAAAACAATGGATAATATCATGTTTTGTAGTTGTGGTCGAAGAGCGACCCTACTTAAAGACTTCCGCAAATCGATGAACGGTTGTGGTAAAATTGTGGCAACAGATATGAGCCCTGTTGCACCAGCATTATTCATGGCCGATGAAACATATCTTGTGCCGAGGATTGATGATCCCTCATATTATGAGCATGTTTTAGATATTTGCGAAAAAAGCAAAGTAAAGGCCATAACTACATTAATTGATCCAGAGATTGAGATACTGGCAAAAAATAGAGAAGACTTGCTATCAAAAGGAATTCTTCCTTTGTGCCCAGCCGACTGGACAGCTCGCCTATGTTATGATAAATACGAAATGTTCAAGTATCTTCATGATAAAGGTGTAAGAACAATACTCACTTACAACTCATTAGAGGGATTTCAAAACGGACTGGAAAAAGGCGAGATAAGCTTCCCTGTGTTTATGAAGCCTATCAACGGCAGTGGCAGTGTAGGTATAGGTAAGGTAAACTCCTGGGAAGAGGCTGAAGCTAAGTTTAAAGATGGCAAATTCACCTACATTATTCAAGAGTTGATGACAGGAGGCGACTGCGATGCCGATGTGTATGTCGACTGCATCAGCCACAAACCTGTAGCGGCCTTCACTAAAAAGAAAATAGAGACTCGTGTGGGCGGAGCAAATAAGACTATCTCATTCAAGGACCAAAAACTATTCGATTTCATAGAGGAAGTATGCTCTGTGTTGGAATTAAATGGCCCCTGCGACATGGATTTCTTTATGAAGGACGGAGAATATTATCTCAATGAAATTAACCCCCGATTTGGTGGAGCTTATCTCCATGCCTATGGTGCAGGCGTTGATTTCATCAAACTCATACTCAACAACATTCACGGAATTGAGAACAAAAGTATTGTTGGGGAATATGAAGAGGATATTGTGATGATGATGTATGACGAAGTTGTCATTACCAAGAAAAGTGACCTTATGAGTGATGATTTTCCTCTCATCTAAACTCTATTTGCTCATAAAAAAATAATTACGAATTTGATATATATAATTTCTTCACGATGAAGGAAAGGAAAAGAATTTATTTGTGTTTGGCGCACATGTCGGATGAGGGCATGGAGCAGAAATATGTGAAAGAGGCTTTTGATACCAATTGGGTTGTGCCTTTGGGGCCGAATGTCGATGGGTTTGAAAAGGCTCTTGAGGAGTTTATTGGTGAAAACAAGCGTATTGTGGCACTTGCCTCTGGCACGGCTGCCGTTCACCTTGCATTGGTGGAGTGTGGCGTGGAAGCTGGCGACGAGGTGATCGTTCAATCGTTCACCTTTTGCGCCTCATCACACCCTATCACATATTTAGGCGCCACTCCTGTTTTTGTGGATTCGGAGCCCGACACTTGGAATATGGACCCAGATTTGCTTGAAAAGGCAATTGTGGACAGAATTGCGAAAACCGGGCGTAAGCCAAAGGCGATTGTTCCTGTGGCACTGTATGGTATGCCCTACGATTGCGACCGCATCATGGAGATTGCCAATCGATACGAGATACCTGTAATTGAAGACGCGGCTGAAGGATTTGGATCGAAATATAAAGGGCAAATGCTCGGCACATTCGGTCACTTGGGCATATTGTCGTTTAATGGCAATAAGATGATTACCACCAGCGGCGGCGGTGCTATGATCACGAACAGCGATGAGCAATGGCGTGAGATTATGATGTATGCCACACAGTATCGCGAGAGTTATCCCTACTATCAGCACGAGAAGATTGGGTTCAACTACCGCATGAGCAATATTTGCGCTGGCATAGGCCGTGGGCAGATGACGATTGCTGACAAGCATTTGGCTCACCACCGTCACGCTCAGGCACTATATGAGGAACTGCTGAAGGATGTGGAGGGGATACACGTGCACACCCAGCCAACCTGCGGGAAATACGATTCCAACTTCTGGCTGACTGCCATTACCATCGATCCAGAATTGCGTGTGAAAGGTGAAGATAAAGCCTATAGCAAAGCCGTTACAGGCGCAGTGGGCGGTGCTGCCGGCGTGGTGCATATCGCCAAGCCCATCACCACCGAGTGTCAGCCTAACAGGAATGTGGAAGCGATGCGCATTTGGCTTGACAAAGCACTGATTGAAGCACGCCCTGTGTGGAAACCTATGCACAAGCAGCCTATTTACCAAAACGCACCAGCCTACACCAACGGTGTGAGCGAAGCCATTTTCAAAATAGGTATGTGCCTGCCTACTGGTCCTTGCGTGACTGACGACGATGTTCGCTACATCGTAGATTGCATCAAAGAGGCAATTGAGTGTTGATGGATACGGAAAGATAATATAAGAACAAAAAACGCGACCTGGAGTGGGTCGCGTTTTTTTGTTGTGGAGTATAGCGGACTCGAACCGCTTACCTCAACACTGCCAGTGTTGCGCTCTACCAGATGAGCTAATACCCCATTATTTCTTTTGCAAATTTAAGAAATGAAATTGAAATTCCAACACTTATTGGGCGATTTTTTGCGTTTTTCATGAATTTTGTTGAGAAATATGATGCTGAATGAGGTATTTTTCAAGCATCGACTTGAATTTATCGGGCTTGATGCCCCATTTCGGGCTGATGAGTATGTCGGCTGGCGACTCCGAAACGAATCGCTCAATGGCGATTTTTGGCGACAAACGCTTCACTACTGCGCCACACAGTGCCAAATATTCATCTAAAGTGAAGCATCGGAAGTCGGCAATTTGTCCAGAATTGAGCATTTTTTCAAGTGCCGTGCCTTTCACCACTTGCAGCTGGTGGAATTTCACCACATCTACTGGCAATGAGGATATTACATCAACAGTATGGAGCATATCGTGCTGCGATTCGCCCGGCAAGCCAAGTATCAAGTGGGCGCATTGCGGTATGCCATATTCGTGCGTAAGCTTGATGGCTGACACAGAAGTGGCAGCGTCGTGACAGCGATTGATGATGCGCAGAGTGCTATCGTTGAGCGTTTCCACGCCATATTCAAGCATCACAAAACAACGCTGCTGAAATTCTCGCAAATAGCCCAACAGCTCATTCGACACGCAATCGGGGCGTGTGGCAATCACAATCCCCACCACATCATCAACGGCAACAGCCTCGGCATACAATGCCTTGAGCCGCTCCAACGAGGCGTGTGTGCCTGTGTGCGACTGAAAATATGCGAGAAACTTCATGCCCTCATATTTCCCAGAGAAAAACCGCATTCCACGCTCCAGTTGCTCCGTCAGGCTCAAGGCCGAATTGCAGTAAGAGGTGTTGAACGACTGGTTGTTGCAATAAATGCAGCCACCCACCCCTTTAGTGCCATCGCGATTAGGACAAGTGAATCCTGCATCGATGGGCAATTTCTGCACCCGAAAGGCGAAATGCTCATTCAAAAAGTCGGAATAAGTGCGATATAGTTTAGGCTGTTTCAAATCTTGGCGGTACGATTTAGCAAATAGTTGTCCAAAATCACCAACGCCGCCATCGCCTCGACAATGGGCACAGCCCTTGGCACCACGCATGGATCGTGACGGCCTTTAGCGTGCAACACGGTGGCATTTCCATGCACGTCGATAGTGGGAACATCTTGCAGAAGCGTAGCCACAGGCTTAAACGCCACATTAAAGTAAATGTCCTCACCGTTGCTGATACCGCCCTGTATGCCACCCGAATAGTTGGTGGTAGTGCGCACTTTTTCGCCATCACTCACGAAGCTGTCAATCACCTCGCTACCACGATGATTTACAAAATCAAATCCTAAGCCAAACTCCACGCCCTTAGCCGCATTTATCGACATCATAGCCATCGACAGTTGCGCATTGAGGCGCGAGAAAACAGGTTCGCCCAAACCAGCGGGCACACCCTTAATCACACACGACACCACGCCACCAAGCGTGTCGCCTTTCGCCTTGGCATCGGTAATGGCGACAATCATTTCATCGGCCTTTTCTTGGTCGGGGCATCGCACTGAATTGTTGTCAATTTCCGACAAATCGAGCGACTGATAGGACGAATCCACGGCTATTGATGCCACCTGTGAAGTGTAAGCCGTCACCTCAATCCCCAGTTGCTTCAACGCTTGCATGGCAAAGGCGCCAGCCACCACACGAGCGGCAGTTTCGCGCGCCGATGAGCGTCCGCCTCCACGATAGTCGCGAATGCCATACTTGGTTTGATAAGTGAAATCGGCATGTGACGGACGGTAGCACTTGGCAATGTCGCTATAGTCTGACGAATGTTGGTTGGTGTTCCTAATCATAAAGCCGATAGGAGTGCCCAAACTCACACCCTCGAACACGCCCGAAAGAATCTCCACCTCATCAGCCTCATTGCGTGAAGTGGTGATAGCCGACTGCCCCGGACGGCGACGTGAAACCTGACGCTGAATGAAATCGAAATCAATTTTTACTCCAGCCGGGAAGCCATCAATCACGCCACCAATCGCCACACCGTGCGATTCACCGAAAGTAGTGACCGTCAATATATTACCGAATGTATTTCGCATTTTCACTCAAACTTTATTATTTATCCGAAACCAAGTCGCAAACAGTTGCGCCCACATATTTCACAAGGTCGTCGGGATTGATTTTCAGTTGCAAACCACGCACGCCAGCACTCACATAAATGTAGTCGAACAAAATGCAAGTTTCGTGGAAATAAGTAGGGAAAGGCTTTTTCATGCCGATTGGCGAACAGCCACCACGAATATAACCCGTGGTGGGCAACAATTCCTTCATCGGAATCAAGTCGACTTTCTTGTTGCCCGAAATTTTTGCGGCTTTCTTCAAGTCCACTTCATCTTCACCTGGCACCACGCACACAAAGTGCCCGGTCTTATCGCCACGCAGCACCAAGGTTTTAAACACTTGCTCTATGTCTTCACCAAGTTGCTCCGCAATATGTCCTGCGCTAAGGTCGTTCTCATCCACAATGTATGGCACAAGCGAATATGAAATCTTCGCCTGATCGAGAAGCCTTGCGACATTGGTTTTTGCAATCTTTTTCATTTATTTAATGCTTTAACAATACAAAATTACTCGTTTTCTGCCTATATTTGCAAGATAAACGCAGTTATTTCATGAATAAGCACCACATATTCGCCATTATTGCGGCTTTTTGCATAGCAAATAGCCACGCGCAAGTGTGTGCCTTCACCGACAGAAAAGCGGTGCTGCAAGCACTCGAACAGGCCGAATACACATTCGGCAATCCGCTGAGCACAGCGCACGACGAAGCGAAATATGTGGAAGTGCTGAGGGCTGTGTGCGATAGCGAACTATTGTCGGAAACCGAAAAAATGCGCCCGAAACTGCTGCTCGCCGATGCTTTGAAGAATCAGATAGGCACACAAGCTGCTGATATAGAATATGTAACCACAGATGGCAGCGCGCACCACATCTACGACAGCACTGCGCCGCTCACACTCATCTATTTCAACGACCCCGACTGCGAATCGTGCGAAAAGGTGAAAAACAGGCTCGACACCTGCACCATATTGAAAAGTATGGTGGCGGAAAAACGCCTTGAAATCGTGGGCATCTACACGCTTGACGATGAGCAGGCATGGAAAAGCAGCAACTTCCCCACCTACATCATAAATGGCTGGAACAAAAACCAGGACATAGAGCAAAACGAAACGTATTCGCTCCCCACTCTCCCACTATTTTATTTGCTTGATTCCGACAAAAAAGTGCTGTTGAAAGGCGAAGCAAGTCTCAACAGAGTGTTGCGCTATTTGCACAACGATACCACAAAATAGGCATCATCGTCAGCCCCAACTTTATACAAGGTAGATGCACGATAGCCAATCACCCAAATAATATCACCATCAGCCTCCATCACCCACACTTCCTGCTTTTCTCGCTCACTCAATTTTAGGTCTGTAAACAGGTCGCTTAAAAGCTTGCTGCCTTTCATGCCGAATGGGCGAAATCTATCGCCATTTTTCCAATGGCGAACCACTACATTTTTGGCATTTTCCACATCACATGAAAGTGCAATTACATCTTTACCATTGCATGATTTCAAATCGTGTTGCGTACGCGAAACTTTTTTCACTTCCATTTTTACTGGCTGTGATATATAATTGTCGCACAGATTAATGCCGTACGCACATTCAAGTTTTACTTTATAGACAAAAACTTCAAGTTTAGTGCGCAATACAGTTAAAGTAAAGGTTGAGGAATAGAAGTGTTTGCCTACTCCGTGTTCACTGCCAAATGCCTTCAAAATATCGGTGCATTGCGCATAATTGAAGCCATAGGGTTTTAGAATTTCGAAAAGTAAAGTATTGGCATTTGTAAACCGTAACAAGCGGGCACAATCCACCAGCAGAACATCATCTTTCTGCTCACAGATTTCTGCCTGTGCTTGCTCAATCAGTTCATCATAAAGCGAAGCGCACGAGCGCACCTGCTGCACCGTTTTGCCCAGTTGTGCGCCAGCACCAGGAAAATGTTGCTCAATGGTGGGTAAAATGATGTTTCTCAACTTATTTCGCTTCACATCATTTTTCTGGTTAGTGGAGTCAGTCACATAATCTTGGCTGTTATCTTCAAGATATTCAAGCACTTCACCCCTCGTTACGCACAGCAATGGCCTCACCACAGCATCGTTTTTTGGAGCGATGCCCGACAGTCCACCAATTCCCGACCCTCTCAAGGCGTTGATGAAAAAAGTTTCCACATTATCGTGCTGGTGATGTGCCACAGCAATCACTCCGCAATCCTGCTCGCGAAGCAGCACCTTAAACCATGCGTAACGCAAATCGCGGCAAGCCATTTCAAGCGAAACACCCTTGCTCCTCATATACGCCGGCACATCGAAGTCTTTCACAAAAAGCGGCACATTCAAGTGAGCGCACAACTCACGCACAAAAGCCTCATCGCGATTCGACTCATCGCCACGGAGATGGAAATTGCAGTGCGCTGCCTTACAGTCGTAGCCCAAGGCCAGCAGCACACGCAGAAGTGCCACAGAATCAGCACCGCCACTAAGTGTCACCAACACAGGCCGAACACCACTCATGAGGTGGTGCTGCACGATAAAATCTTTAACTCGCTTTTCGAATTGCTGTGAATAATCTGTACGCATAATTAATGCAAAGATATTGAATTTTGATAAGCTGTGGGGGATTAGACTATCAAAAGTTTTTCGGATTAAGGGATTTTTTGTAATTTTGCGTTGAAAACTATAATAATATATATGTTACTCGAAAGAATTGAAGCTTTAAAAGAGCAAATCAACGCACTTCAAGCAGCCAACGAAGAAGCACTTGAAGCATTGAGAATCAAATATCTCAGCAAAAAGGGCGAAGTGACCGCCCTGTTCAACGAATTTCGTAATGTGCCAGCTGATCAAAAGAAGGAATTTGGCCAGAAATTAAACGAACTCAAGAACCTCGCAACTGATAAGTTGAACGAACTTCGCGAAGGTTTCAAAGCTCAAGCAAAAGAAGCCAACAAGATAGATATCACACGCCCTGCCATGCCAGAAAAGCTTGGCACACGCCACCCTATTTCTCTCGTTCGCAAAGAAATCATTGATATCTTCGCACGCCTTGGCTTCACATTGGCTGATGGTCCAGAAGTGGAAGACGACTGGCACGTGTTCAGCGCGCTCAACTTTGCCGCCGACCACCCTGCACGCGATATGCAAGACACATTCTTCATCAACGCTGACGAGAAAGACGTGAAGCGCAACATCATTTTGCGTAGCCACACCAGCTCTGTGCAGGTTCGCACGATGGAAAAGAAGCAACCGCCTATTCGCATCATTTGCCCAGGCCGAGTGTATCGCAACGAGGCAATTACCGCACGCGCACACTGCTTCTTCCACCAGATTGAAGGATTGTACATCGACAAGAATGTGAGCTTTGCCGACTTAAAGCAAGTGCTCCTCAACTTTGCACAAGAACTTTTCGGTGCCGACACAAAAATCCGTCTTCGTCCAAGCTACTTCCCATTCACTGAGCCAAGTGCCGAAATGGACGTATCTTGTATGCTTTGCGGTGGCGAAGGTTGCGGCTTCTGTAAGCACACTGGCTGGGTGGAAATTCTCGGCTGTGGCATGGTTGACCCTAACGTGCTTGAATCAAGCGGCATCGACAGCAGTGTGTATAGCGGCTACGCATTCGGGTTGGGTATCGAACGTATCACCAACTTGAAATATATGGTGAAAGACTTGCGCATGTTTAGCGAAAACGATGTTCGCTTCCTCGACGAATTTGAGGCAGCACACTAATTTATAGAAGTTAACAACTGTCGGGAACTATCTTTTCGGATTCTGACAACTCACAACAAACAATACAGAGAAATGATGCACATTAGTTGCATCATTTTTCGTTTAAACCATATCTAAGGAAATGACGCTAAAAGAACGATATGAAGGCTGCTTGGCATACTGGCAGGAACAAAACCCGAATCCTGGCACAGAACTCAACTACAGCAACAATTTTGAGCTACTGGTGGCGGTGATGCTTTCGGCTCAATGCACCGACAAACGCATCAACATGGTCACCCCTGCCCTATTTGAGGCATACCCAACGGCTGAAGCCATGGCAAAAGCATCGTTCGACGACATTTTTCCACTCGTGAAAAGCGTGTCGTACCCCAACAGCAAAGCCCAGCACCTACTGGACATGTCGAGAATGCTCGTCAATGAGTTTGGAGGCGAAATACCGAATACAATGGCAGAAATGACCCGACTCCCCGGTGTGGGGCGAAAAACCGCCAACGTGATGCTCGGACAAGCGTTCGGAAAAGCCGCTATCGCCGTAGATACGCATGTGTTCCGTGTGGCTAACCGCATCGGGCTCAGCAACGGCAAAACACCATTAGAGGTGGAAAAGTCGCTTTCAAAACACATTCCAGAAGACAAACAATGGAAGGCGCACCACTGGATTCTGCTACACGGCCGCTATGTGTGCAAAGCCCAAAAGCCCGACTGCCTCAACTGCGCCATCAAACCATTCTGCAAAACCTACACCAAAAAGTAACACAATTCAGTGGAAAATTTCTGGGTATAGATTATGCATTGTTGCCGAATTGTGAATGGAATCAAAAACAAAAACACAAAAAACAGCCTTGGGGCAATGTGGAATGCTTCGCATTTGACGGAGGGACTGTGCGCTTTGCGTCATTGGAAACGAGTTTCCATGCCGCCAACCACACAATCCCTCCGCCACCCTCTTACGAGGGCTCACCACATTGCCCCAAGGA
>SFGS01000101.1 GCA_004557565.1 Bacteroidales bacterium
CGCGTTTTCGGATAATCTGATTTCTGAAGATTGGTTTTTCGCCGAAGGCGAGCGGTTTTTATCCTTTTGGCGATGCCACCGACCTCGTAAGAGGGCGGCGTTGGTGATGTGGTGTGGCTGATTCAAGCCTCTGCTTGAAATCAGACATACCACACCACTAACGACAGGTGCGAAGCACTGGCATCGCTAAAAGGCTGTTTTTTATGTTTTTGTTTCAGTCCCCCAGTATTTCTCCACTGAGCCAAGTTAAGACGATACTTTTGTGGATGGTGATTTAGTGGAAAGAAATACCGATTTAATCCATTAAAATCCATTATCACCTATTTTTATCATTTATTTTAAATTGGTGTAAATAGGGTTAAATGGATTAAATAGGTGTTTTGTTTCTTTATGGTGGGTTGGTTTGGCTTGCTGGGGCAAGGTTATTTTACTGGCTCTACGGTGTAGCCTTGGTGGCGGAGGAGGGAGATTAGGCCTTTTTCCATGCCGAGGTGGGCCGCACCTACTGCCACGAGGATGCTGCCTTTTTGGGCTGCCTCGATAAGCGTGGGGAGCCATTTTGCGTTGCGGTCGTAGCAGATTCGCTCCATGTCCTCTGGAGTGGTGGCCGAAGGGTCGGTGGCGGCAAGCATCAATTTATCGAAGTCCTGTGTGGCGTAGGCGTTGTGCATATCATCGAAATTGCGCTCCACCTCGCCAATGTTTTTGCACATTTCGAGCAAATCGGCAGCCTGTTTGGGCAATGGGTCGCCCAAGAGCAACTGTAGTTGAAAATCTACAGTTTCGAGGCTGTGGGCTGGTTTTCCAAGTGCCTTCACACGGCGTTCCACCTCGCCATCGAGCAGGTTGTTCATCTCAAAATCGGGCAGACGCCGCACCGCCATCAGTTGCGCGAGTTGCGTGCTCAAAGCGGCGGGGCGCATCGTTTTCAGTTTATCTAAATTGATGCCGAAAGTGCCCAAATAGCGTTGCACCACGGTGTCAACAATCTGATAGGCATCCTTTGAGAGTAGCGCGTCGATGGTGCTGTCGGGGGGCGCAATCATCATTTTCGCCATTTTCATCACGGTGGCAGGTGCGGTCATTTGAGAGTTTTCCACTTCCACCCACACGGCATCCACATTTTTAATGGCATCGTTCAGACCCGGCACACTGTCAACAAACGCGCTGGGCATCAGGTGGTAAGTGCCAAACAGATAACTCGGTTTTTCAAGCGTGCCACCGCTCACCTTCCACAGCAGTTGCGCTTGGCAAGTGAGGGCAAACAAAAGCGTGATAAGGAATGTGATTCTTTTCATTTTGCTATTAATTTTTATGTATATCTGCAAATATAGCAAATTTCACCAATAATAATGATTATTTTGGCAGAAAATTACCAATAATTGGTGATTGCCCACCGAGCGTAATGGCAGTAACTTTGCAATGTCAAAAATAAATAACATGACATTCCAACCACAGAAAGTGAATTAGTTATAATAATAAACGTAGTAAACAACAAACAAAGCCGCTCAGCAACGATGTGAATCGCATACTGAGCGGCTGATTTTTCGCTTATATCACAAAATTGGGGGTTACTTAATGTCAATCATTTTCACTTCCTTCTTTTGCTCTTCGGCATTCTTCTTAGGAAGAACCACGGTAAGAACACCGTTTTCAACAGAAGCACTGATCTTTTCGTGGTCAACATCATCTGGCAAAATCATCTTTTGCTGGAAGTTGGAGTAACTGAACTCACGACGCAAATACACGCCTTTTTTCGACTTATTTTCCTTATCGTCGGTGGAGGATTCTTCTTTCTTAGTCAATTCCACAACAAGATTTTGTTCTTCATCGAGGCTGACCTTGAAATCGTCCTTCGTCATACCTGGAGCAGCGTATTCAACGTCGTACTCGTTATCTTTTTCAACCACATTGATTGCTGGAGATGTGGTGTTTGTTTTTGTCAAAAACTCGTTATCAAAGAGGTCATTGAAAACCTCTGGCAACCAATACTGATTTCTTTGTGTAGTCATCATAATTCGTATTCTTTAAAGTTAATGTTTTAATTTTAAATTCGCTATTAGACTATGCAACCTCTGTGCCAATTTTGCCTATTCCCCCTTGCGCCCCACATGCAAATGCCAAATAGGCAATTTTTCTGCCTATTTTTCAGTTAAACACTTGATAATAAACGGTGTAGCGACAATTTTACAGATTTTTCACTATCATTTCGATGATGGAAATATGGGCCGTTTATGGAGCAGTTAGCGAAAAATTGTATATCTTTGTAATTATGAAAAGGAGAAGAATTGGCATATATATAATGATGCTGCTCTGTGCAGCAGCTGGGGCTATGGCCCAAAGCAATCGGACAAGGGTGAAACTCTTGATGCCGCTGGTTTTCGACAAGCAAAAAGTGGTGAACGACACGCTGAAGTCGCCATCTATCCATCCCGAAAAAAAGTCGACTCCCGATTTGGATTACGACCGCTTTTGGCTCGATGATGTGCTGTCTGACCGTGAGCGCGTTGACCATGAGCGCTATCGCACCATTCTGAAATCGCCTGAAGTGGTGCCTTACAACTCACAAAACATGCGTGAGGCTCCGAAGGAATATGTGGTGAAGGCGAATCCATCGAAAAACTATCTCGAAATCGAAACGCCTAAAGTCGAGGAAGAAACGATGGAAATGCCAACTTTTATCGACCGCCGTCCCGAAAAGCGACACAACTGGCTGCACACATTCGGCATCAGCACCCATTTCACACAGGCTTTTATCAGCGACAACTGGTATCAGGGTGGTGAAAACAATGTGAATGTGCTGGGCGATTTTCAATGGAATTTCAACCTCAACCAAAAGTTGCACCCGAAATATCTGTTCGACAACACCTTGCGCTACAAGGTGGGCGTGATGTCGTCGCAAAGCGATACGCTCCGCAAGTATGCCATCAATGAAGACATTCTTCAATTCAACAGTATGTTTGGCTACAAGGCGATTAAAAATTGGTATTACTCTACATCGCTCCAGTTTAAAACGCAGATGTTCAACACCTACAAGGCGAACACCAACACCATGAAGGCAAGTCTGCTCTCACCAGCCGAATTAAACATCGGTGTGGGTATGACCTACAACTATAAGGACCAGGAGGGCATCAAGACATTCTCGCTGTCGTTAGCGCCCCTTTCCTACAACATGAAGTATTGTCGCGACATTGACAATCTTGATCCCGTGTCGTTTGGTATCGACGCTGGGCACCACTTTGCGCACAGTTTCGGTAGCAAGATGGAGGCCCGCCTGAATTGGAGCATTAGTCCCAACATTTCGTGGTCGTCGCGATTCTATGTGTATTCCAACTACGAATATGTGCAGGGCGACTGGGAAAACACCGTGGATTTCTCCATCACTCGCCACCTCTCAACCCGCATTTTCGTGCATCTGCGCTACGACAAGTCGCGTCCCTACAACGACACTTGGAAATACTGGCAACTGAAAGAAATTCTCAGCTTCGGCCTTACTTATCGTTTCTCCACCGCCAACTAACCGATGCGTAGAAAACTGCTTCTCATACTGCTGATTTCGGTAGGGCTGACTGCACAGTGGGCTCTCGCTGGTGTGCCGCAAAGCACCGTGGTGCTGCCCGGCATCGACGAAGCCACCATGAAGGCGAAATTCGCCGAAACCGACATGCAGCAAATGGAGGGCATCTGGGAATATCCCAACGAGGAAATGAAACTTGCCATCGAGCGCTATAAAGGCGAAAAAAACATTGCTTACCGCATCGTGCTGCTCGCCAGCGCCGACTTGGAGTTGATTCCTGGCACGGTGGTGGGATATATCGCCCGCAGCGCTGTGGCGAATAAATTCCAACTGTGGATCTACACCGAGCGAAGCAAAGTGGGGCTGAAAAGTCCACTTGAGTGTGTGGCTACGCTTTCAGCCGACGGCACTTCGCTCACGTTCGACCCTCCGCACTACAAGGTGAAAGTGAGGTTGAATTTGGCGCGCTTTTTCTCAAAAATATTCCGTGGTGTGAGTGTCACGCCCGAAAAGGTGGAAGAAAAATTGCCAGTGGGCTTCCGCAAGGTGTTCCCTGCGAATGGCAACGGTGAGAAATTCAATGAAATTCGTTATCTATGAAACGATTGGCAGTGATATTGATATGCGTTTTGGCTTGGTGTGGCACATTTGGGCGCACCAAAACCTCTGTGCACAAATTGAGCAGCACACGCATGGAACTGGAGTGCATCACCACCGATGCCGACAGCGTGCCTGAAGGCGTGAATCCTAACGCCATTTCCATTAAGGGCTACACCAAGAAGGCGAGCGACAGCAAGGAGGCGTTTTTCGTGACCAACCGCACCGACCGAACCATCTCGCAAATCAAAATCCGCCTGCGCTACACCACCCTGACAGGCGAACAACTACACGAGCGTGTGGCTACAGTGAACGTAACGCTACGAGCCGGCGAAACTCGCTTGGTGACCATCAAATCGTGGGACATACAACGCCAATTCTACTACTACGCTGGAGCAAAACCCCGAAAAAAAGCATCGCCCTACAAAGTGGCATACCGCCTCATCGGCTACAGCCTCCCCATCGGAGAATAAGAAAGGAGAGAAATTAGAAATTAGAGGTTAGAAGTTAGAAATTAGAAATTAGAAATTAGAGGTTAGACGTTAGAAATTTCGAATTGTCGAGAGCAATGATAATAATAAGCAAAACACCTATTTAATCCATTTAACCCGATTTACACCTATTTAAAAATAAACCTAAAATCCGCAAGCAATCTCAATGGCAATCTCAATTGCAGTAAAGAGCTTGAACACTATGCATCATGATAGTATGAGCGTGAATTTTGTCCGATTTGTGCA
>SFGS01000027.1 GCA_004557565.1 Bacteroidales bacterium
TTTCCAATGACGCAAAGCGCACAGTCGCACCGCCAAATGCGAAGCATTCCACTTTGCTCCAAGGCTGTTTTTTATGTTTTTGTTTTTGATTCCATTCACAATTCGGCAACATTGCTGAATCCATCCCCCAGCAAATTTCCCACTGAACCAAAAAAAAAGCAGCCGGGGCTGTTACCTCGGCTGCTGGGGAAAAATTATTCTAATGTTGGATTATTGCAGTTTGGCGAGGGCTGCTGCGATGCGTGTGGTGGCTTCCACAATGTTTTCATCGCTGGTGGCGTAACTCAAGCGAATGTGACCTGGGCAAGAGAATGCATCGCCGCTCACGGTTGCCACGTGCGCCTCGTTGAGCAAGTACATTGCCAGGTCGTTGGCATCGTTAATCACCACATCGCCACACTTCTTGCCGAAGAAGGAAGTCACGCCTGGGAACACATAGAATGCTCCGTCGGGCTCATTCACGTCTAATCCTGGAATTTCGCGCAGACGGCCCACGATGAGATCGCGGCGGCGCTGGAATGCCACACGCATATCCTCCACGCACTGTTGCGAGCCTGTGTAAGCGGCTTCAGCAGCCTTTTGGGCGATTGACGAAGCACCGCTGGTGTATTGACCTTGGAGTTTGGTGATAGCCTTAGCCAGCCAGAGAGGCGCAGCCACGAAACCGATACGCCAGCCAGTCATGGCATAAGCCTTCGACACACCGTTGATAATGCACACGCGGTCTTTCAGTTCCTCGCATCGTGAAATGGAGAAGTTGCCGCCTATGTAGTTGATATGCTCATAAATTTCGTCGGCAAGCACCATCACCTGTGGATATTTTCCAAGCACAGCGGCAAGGGCGCGAAGTTCGGCTTCGCTATACACGCTACCGGTAGGGTTGCTTGGCGAGCAGAGAATCACAAGTTTGGTTTTTGGAGTGATGGCAGCGTCGAGTTGCTCAGGTGTAACCTTGAAGTTCTGTGCCATAGTGGTAGGCACTTCCACACTCTTACCTCCAGCAAGAATCACCATTTGAATGTAGCTCACCCATGCTGGAGTGGGAATCACCACCTCGTCGCCAGGGTTCACAATACTCATCACCACGTTGGTAAGTTCGTGCTTAGCACCGTTACCAACCACGATTTGCTCTGGAGCGAAATCCACACCATTCTCTTTCTTCAGTTTTTCGCTGATAGCCTTACGCAGCGACAGGTAGCCTGGCACTGGAGTGTAGAAACTAAAGTTGTTGTCGATAGCCTCTTTCGCCGCCACCTTGATATGGTCGGGAGTGGCGAAGTCGGGTTCGCCCACCGAAAGATTAATCACATCAACACCTTGAGCCTTAAGCTCCTGACTTTTTTGCGACATTGCCAATGTGGCTGAAGGCGAGAGCGCCTGAATGCGATCGGAAACCAAATTACTCATAATCTAAGTTCGTATAAAAATAGTATAAAAAAAGTATGTACAAAAAACTACATTCCGTCCACCGCCACGCCACGAAAAGTGACAACGACGACAGGTTAAGTACAAAATTACACTTTTTTTTGCCTCCTGCAAACTATTTCAGGATGATAGAAGCAGATTTGATTTTTTTTGTAACTTTGTAGGGCGTGAAGGGGGTGTGCCTGAAATGTGATTTCATCAAAACCGTAGGGACATGCCTTTGGCTTGTTTCAAATGCGTTGACACATTGCCGATTAATGCAGATTTGCCACCCCCCAATATGCTGAATCGCTGAATTTGATTCGCATGGTGGCGCGCATTCTGAAATTAAACAGATTTTTTTTTTAGAGTTATGAATTTACTATCTGGCGAAGAAGTTAAGAGAAAGGAAGTTGAGATACTCAATCACATCGTGGCTGTGTGCGAAAAGCACGGCCTGCGCTACTATTTGAGCTACGGCACACTGCTGGGCGCAATCCGCCACAAGGGATTTATTCCGTGGGACGACGACATCGACATATCCATGCCGCGCGCCGACTATGACCAGCTGCTGAAAGTGATGCTTGCCAATCCCGACAAGCGCTTCGTGGCACTCACCCCAAAATCAAAGGGCTACCCCTACCACTACGCCAAAGTGGTGGACCTCAGCACCAAACTGGTGGAGGAAAACCTCGACGACTTCGCCGGCAACGGCCTGTGGGTTGACATTTTCCCGCTCGACGGCGTGGACACAACCGAGCCCACACGCCAAAAGAAGTTGGCTAAGTATTTCAATTCGTGCCGCGCATCGGCGTCGTTCAAGCATTGCCCAGCCAACAATAAGCCTTGGAAATGGCGCATGTGCAAAATGATAGGCACACGCAATTTCTCACGGTTGGTGACTTGGGCGAGCCGCCGATTGCCTTTCGACAGTGCGCAATACGTGGCACACATGCCCACCGCCATGCAATACCTGTTTCCTCGCCGCCTGTTCGACAAGGTGATAAAAGTGGAATTTGAGGGCGCACTCTACGACGCGCCAGCCGACTACGACGAATACCTCAAAATCCTCTATGCCGACTATATGCAGATTCCACCCGAATCGCAACGCATCACCCACAGCGTGAAGGCAATAGCGGTGGACCTCTGACATTCATCAACCCGACACAAAATTTGCGACCTACCTTCTATGGCAGAATCAAAAAAAAACCAACCTCGTGCATTTTGGATTGACGCTGTGCGCTCCATCGGCCACCGCCTGAGCCTGCCCACCATGGCACTCTGCGCTTGCTATTTCCGCTATTTCATAATCATCAAGCACATTCCGCTGAAGCAAAAGGCAGAACGCATATTCTACAACATCGCCGAACACAGTTTCGGCATCTACCTGGTGCACATCTACATCATTCCCCACGGACTTTGGCCGCTGTTCCAAGAATGGGCACTCCCCACCGCTGTCGCCATTCCGATGCTGGTGATCACCGGAGCCGCCGCAAGTTACTTAGCCGTCGCCCTACTCTCCCACCTCCCCAAAAGCAAATACATAGTAGGCATCTAATCCCCCCATCTGTAAAAAAACAGCGGACTCAAACGATTTCACATGGTAGGGACGCGATAATTCGCGTCCGCACCAAATAATTAATACTCAACACATTACTACATTTACAGGCGGACGTAAAATATTCCTACCACTCTTTCACCATACGGTGAACGGTGTAACATCCTTCCAAGAAATCATTTTATCATCAGGGTTTTTTCGCCGTGAAACGGCGAGCGGTTTTTATCCTTGGGGCAACGTGGAAGGCCCTCGTAAGAGGGTGGCGGAGGGATTGTGTGGTTGGCGGCATGGAAACTCGTTTCCAATGACGAAAGCGCACAGTCGCACCGCCAAATGCGAAGCATTCCACGTTGCTCCAAGGCTATTTTTTATGTTTTTGTTTTTGATTACATTAACGATTCGGCAACAAAGTATAATCATTGCCCCACTAATTTTCCTATGATGGGGATTTTGTGAGGAGCATTTCTTGTTGAGGTTTTTCACAGTTGGAGTGATATTTTTTTGTAACTTTGTGTTTTGGTAATTTAAAATTCACGATATATGCAAGCCATTATTCTTGCCGCCGGCATGGGCAAACGCCTCGGCGAATACACTAAAAGCAACACGAAGTGCATGGTGGAGGTGAACGGTACGCCGCTTATCGACCGTGCGCTCGACCAACTCTCGCAACTGAACCTCTCTCGCGTGGTGATTGTGGTGGGCTACGAGGGGCAAAAACTGATGGACTATCTGGGCTCGGAGCACAAGGGGCTGAAGATAGAATACGTCAACAATCCCGTGTACGAAAAAACCAACAATATCTACTCGCTGGCACTGGCGAAGGAGCAACTGCAAGCCGACGACACGCTGCTGATTGAGAGCGACTTGATTTTCGACGATTCGTTGCTCACCAAGCTGGTGAATAATCCTTTCCCCAACTTGGCGCTGGTGGCGAAGTATGAAACGTGGATGGACGGCACGATGGTGTGTATCGACAGCGAGAATAATATCGTGAACTTCGTGACGAAGGCTGCGTTCAACTACCAGAATGTGGACCAGTACTACAAGACGGTGAACATCTACAAATTCTCCAAAGAGTTTTCACAAACGAAATATGTGCCCTTCCTTGAGGCTTACACCAAGGCGGTGGGCAACAATGAGTATTACGAGAATGTGCTACGCATCATCACGTTTCTCAACAGCCAAGACCTGAAGGCTTTGCCCATCGGCAACGAGAAGTGGTATGAAATCGACGATAAGCAAGACCTCGACATTGCCGAAGCGCTTTTTGCCGACGAGAAGGACATTCTCCGAAAATACTACGGACGTTTTGGTGGATTCTGGCGTTTCCCGAAGATGCTCGACTACTGCTATCTGGTGAACCCATACTTCAACGAATCGCGCATCATCGACGAACTGGAGGCGAACTTCCGCACCCTCATCGCCGAATATCCTTCGGGCATGAAGGTGAATACGCTGCTGGCAAGCAAGTGCTGGGGCGTGAAGGAAGATTACATCATTCCGGGCAACGGCGCGGCTGAACTGATTAAGGCGTTGATGGAAATGCTGCCCGGCACACTTGGCATCACGCGCCCCACATTCGAGGAATATCCCAACCGTCGCGACAAGGATAATTTGGTGACCTTCGTTCCTCAAAATCAAGACTATCGCTACTCTGCAGACGATTTAATCAACTTCTTCGGCAAGCATCACGCCGACAATCTTATCCTCATCAACCCCGACAACCCTTCAGGCAACTTCATTCCCAAAGCCGACATTCTGAAATTGGCGGCTTGGTGCGAGGCGAATGAGATTAGGCTGATTGTGGATGAGAGTTTTGTGGACTTCAGCGAGGGCTATCTCAACAACACGCTGCTGCACGACCACATTTTGGAGGCATATCCCCACATGCTGGTGATGAAGAGCATTTCGAAGAGCTATGGCGTGCCAGGCATTCGCTTGGGCATTCTCTGCTCCGCCGACACCGACATCATCGGCCGTATGAAGAAGATGGTGAGCATTTGGAACATCAATTCGTTTGCCGAGTTCTTTATGCAGATTTTCACGAAATACGAGGACGAATATCTCAAGGCATGCGACAAATTCATTGCCGAGCGCAACGATTTCGAGCAGAAACTTCGCGAAATCAGTTTCCTGCGTGTGATGCCTTCGCAAGCCAACTATTTCCTGTGCGAGATTCTGCCGCCATACAACGCCAATGCGCTGGTGCTGAAAATGCTGAAGCAATACAACATTCTCACCCGCGACTGCTCCACCAAGGGTGGTTTCGACGGCAAGCAATACATGCGCATAGCCGTGCGTAGCCACGCCGACAATGCGCGCCTCATCGCCGCCTACAAGGAAATTGAAAACGAAAACAAATAATGACTATGAAAATCATTTCACAACAACGAATAAAGTCATTGGGCATCTCGCCTAAGAAATGCGTGGAGTGGATTGGGGAAAGTTTCGCAATGAAGGCGCAGGCGCAGTTGCCAGCAAAAATCAGCGTACACCCTGCCGACACCGACTTTTTCACTTCCATGCCATGCTTGCTGCCCAACCCTGCCGACACGGGCGTGAACTTCCACCGTCAGTACTTTGGCGTGAAAGAGGTGCACCGCATTGAGGGTGCCGTGCCAAGTTTGGGTAGCGACCTGATGCTCTACGATGCCAAGTCGGGCGAATTGCTGGCGCTGATGGATTCCGACTGGATCACCACCATGCGCACTGGAGCTGTGGCTGCTGTTTCGGCTAAAGCATTGCGCAAAGCCGATGCCGAGACCTACGCTTTTGTTGGGCTTGGCAACACCGCGCGCGCATCCTTGCTCTGCATTCTTGAGGCCGAACCAGAAAAGCATTTCAAGGTGAAACTGCTCAGGTACAAAAAGCAGGCAGAATTGTTTATCCAGCGATTCAAAGCCTACTCAAATGTGGAATTTGAGATAATGGACAATATCGACGACATGGCGAAATCGGCTGATGTGCTCATCAGTTGCATCACCAGCGCCACTGGTCAACTCGTGAGCGACGAGGCGTTGCTGCCGGGCATCACTGTGATTCCGGTGCACATGCGCGGTTTCCAAAACTGCGACACCACTTTCGACCGCGTGCTTGGCGACGACACCGACCATGTGAAGGGTTTCAAATATTTCAGTCAATTCAAGGCATACAACGAAATTGGCGAGGTGCTTGCCGGCAACGACCCCGGACGCACTTCCGACCAGCAACGCATCATCGACTACAACTACGGCCTGGCATTGCACGACGTGACCTTTGCCGCCAAAATATTTGAGATGCTTGAAAGTGATGCGTCGATTCAAAGCGTTGAGATGATAAAAGAATCCGAAAAATTCTGGATATAATGTCACTGCCCCCTTTTTTTGACAGCAACAACTGCGAATCAGATTTGGCAAAGAGAATACTACATATTCGATTCCAAATTTTGGTATACTCTCCCAATTTCACTAAAAAAATTTTGGTATACTCTCTCGATTCAATAAAAGAAAAACGTTTTTATGTAAAAACCACCACAAAAACGACCTGCATTAGCTATTTTTATTGTACCTTTGTGTAATATGCCAAGATTCACTTTGCATATCTGGATGGTAATATGAGAGAAAGGGTGGCGAAATAAATGGATGTAGTATCATTCTTTGCAGGATGCGGAGGTCTTGACCTGGGCTTTGAGCAGGCAGGATTCAATGTGGTTTGGGCTAATGAACTCGAACCACATTGCCGTGCTACATACATTCAAAATCACCCCAACACAACGTTTGTACTTGGTGATGTCTGCAAACTTGACCCTGATTCAATTCCTGATTGTGACGGATTTATTGGTGGCCCTCCTTGCCAATCGTGGAGCGTTGGAGGTAAACAGAATGGTCTTGGTGATAAAAGAGGACTCCTATTCTTAAAATACATAGAACTTATCAAAGCAAAACGACCGAAATTCTTTGTAATCGAGAATGTCAAGGGTATGCTTGACAACAAGTTTAAAAATGTATTTGACGATTTTGTAAATAGACTTGATGGCGCAGGCTATGATGTCCAATGGACGTTGCTAGACGCTGTGAATTTCTGCATACCTCAGAATCGCGAAAGAGTGTTCTTTGTCGGTTTTAAAAAAGAATTGAACGTAACTTTTTCGTTTCCAGCCCCAACATGTACTGAACCAATCACACTTGAGAGAGCGATTGGTGATATAACGGAAGAACCTAATTTCTACTCTGGTCGAAAAACAGATAAAATTCTGTCACATAATCGTCCTAACCATGATGTGCTTACATCTAAATTCGGTTCTTTCTATTATCGGGGAAATAGACGCAGAAGTTGGCAACAGCCATCCTTCACTATTAATGCAACAGCAGATTTTACTCCACTACATCCTTCTTCTCCAAAGATGATGTATTTTGGTCATGAGAACTGGAACTTCCAAAAAAATAAAGTTGATGACTACAGAAGGCTGAGTGTTCGCGAATGTGCTAGAATACAGACCTTTCCTGACACCTTTATCTTTCAATATCAAAACATAAAGGAAGCATACAGAATGATTGGAAATGCAGTTCCACCACGTTTGGCTTACGAAGTTGCTAGGTCTATTGCATCTGCTTTGCAAGGCCTCGATTTATCGCTAACCGCAACAAAGCACTTGACACCAAAGGCAAGTACTCCTGTTCTCGTTGGCTATTATAAAAGTGACAGGCATAAACGGCTCATTCTAAAAAATAAAATTTACTATGTCCGTTCGGATGGTCGCTCTGGCTCTATGTTCCAAAAAGATTGTTCTACAATCCCTAAATATCTGCTAATGCACCACAAAGAAATTGCAGAGTTATACGAACTGGAAAATGAAGACCCAACACTTGTTGATGCCTCATTCCTACAGAAACTAGGATTTCCGACAAAAGGTGATACGTACTTATGCTTTAGACTAAAGGAAATAAAATCTAAAGATTCGTATGACATAAAATACCAAAGTAGACAATATGCGCCTTATTTCACTACTTTGGAAGAAAGTATAAAAAATGAATTTCACGATTAGAAAACGAAAAAATAAAATGAACGTTAATAGTGAACAGATACAATTTGATGCTTCGGTTGTAGTGGCACAAGATCAACCATTAACACCAAATGGCATTTTCGAGGCTCTTAGACATTGGCTAGGTCAAAAAAATGTATCGAAAGAAATCATACTTGACAAAAGTGTTATAGTTTATAATAATAGTAAAACTAAGATTATTTTGCTGGCAAAATGTATAACCTATCTTGGCAATCCTCATCCTATTTTCAAGAAACGTATTCAGTTGCCAGAATGGTATCAGATATTTTGTAATAATATTGAAAAAAACAAGCCTGAATATGACGTGAGATTTATTGGAATCTATCATTACAATGGCAACATCGTATTTGTGGATTTCATCAAAGATACTTACATGCAACATGGCCTACACAATTCTTCTGCTCATGTTTACACAAATGACATTTTTCAAGCAATGACTTATGGAGTATTCCGAAAAGAAGACAAATTAGGAAACACGATAGTGGCTATTAGAAATAACAAAATGAAACAGTATCTTGATGGCAAAATGCAATCTCAGAATACACTCTTTGACTTGTTCCGACAATTTAACTTCGGTTATCCGTTTGGTGAATGGCTTTATGCTTTTGATATTATCCGCAAGATGCATAAAGAGAAATGGTCGCAATGGAGGCAAGCAGAGTGGGCAGGATGGTTCCTTGAATTTGAATTTGATAAGTTCACTCGTGAGAATAATGTCCAATCACAGATGCGCTATATCGGCTGTTCAAATAAACATGAAGGTGATTTGGATTTCGATATTCGCTTTGAAGAATCCGATTTCTATGGAGATTTGAAAGCAAGCGATATAAAGAAGAATGAAACTCCTGGCAATGATCAGGAAAACCTTGTTGAATGCATCTATCGTTACAATAAGTTTTGGTATGTAATTTATGAGCACGAGACAAAAAAGGATTCAGATTATGGTTACGAAGCAACAAAAGCTCGTAATCACTACATCAAGAGCGTCGACCCTTCTTACGATAAAGATGAAATGTCATACCATAGTCGTATGAAGCATAGTGTGAAGTTTATGAGAATGACCATTATTGAACTAAATAAGGCGAATTTTCGTGATGCTTTAAAGACATTCAACCAAGGTAAACAACCTGATGGAAGTGCCAGAGCTCCTAAGTTTAATATTAATAAAAAAACTCTTGAGAATGACAACTATGTGGTATTCCGTTATTCATATAAATAATTGAAGATGGAACAATTCAAATTTATAGATTTATTTTGTGGCATAGGTGGTTTCCATCAAGCAATGGAGTCTCTTGGTGGCAAATGCGTCTTTGCATGCGATATAGATGAAGATTGTCGTAAGACTTATGAAGCCAACTATGGAATAAAACCATCAGGTGATATCACCAAAATAGCAGCAGAGGATATTCCTGCACATGATGTTTTGTGCGGTGGTTTCCCTTGCCAAGCTTTCTCAAAGGCTGGCAAAAGGTTAGGATTTGAGGATGAAACTAAAGGAACCCTCTTCTTTGATATTTGTCGTATTCTCGAACACCATAAACCAAAATATGCACTTCTTGAGAATGTGCGCAACCTCGCTAGTCATGATCATGGTAATACTTGGAAAGTGATTCACGATAAATTAGAAGAACTGGGGTACAATCTTCTTCCAGAACCGGTAATTTTCAGCCCTCATTATGTTGGGGTACCTCAGCATCGTGAAAGGGTTTATATCATGTGTGTACGCAAAGATATTGGAGAAATACGACCATTTGAGTTTAGCAAGAAGAATCTTCCTGCTTGTTCAATTGAGAACATCCTTCAAGATGATAAAGAAATTCCAAATATAGAAGATTATCGTATCTCTTCTGATATGGAGAATCTGATAGACTTATGGAACGAGTTTTTGCAAAAAATAAAGGTTGCAAAGTTGCCAGGATTCCCTGTTTGGTCAGATCGTCTTTGTGACCTTGACCCCAACGAGGATATAAACCAGTACCCCTCTTGGAAACAAAATTTCATATTGAAGAATAACGAATTGTACATCAGCAATCGCAAATTTATTGACGAGTGGCTTACTAGAGCGCGGAAGAATCCTCTATTTTTTGGTGCCAAAGCAAAATTGGAGTGGCAAGCAGGACAAACAAAGCAACCTAACATCTGGAACCAGATTTTCCAATTGCGTCCTTCAGGCATTCGTGTGAAGGTCAACTCTTACTTTCCTGCCCTCGTTGCTATTGTTCAAACTTCAATAGTTGGCTCTCGCAGACGATTTCTTACTCCAAGGGAGTGTGCGAGATTGCAAAGTTTTCCCGAGAACTTTATTCCAGATACAAAGCAACCTCAGGCATACAAGCAGTTTGGCAATGCAGTAAATGTCAGTTTAGTTAAATATTTTGCGCAACACATGTTTGGTGAGGAACCAAAGTTGCCAGAAGCAATATGGACAAATACAGCATCAGCCGTGAGTCGTAAGATTCGTGGACGCATTTATTAACGTTCTAACAAACTTTTCATGATGAAAGTGTCGATTTTAGTGCCTGTCTATGGCGTGGAAAAATATATTGAGAAGTGCGCAGTATCGCTCTTTGAGCAATCATACGAGGATATTGAATACATCTTCGTGAACGACTGCACGCCCGACCGAAGCATCGAAGTGCTTCGTGGCACCATCGCGCGCTATCCACAGCGGCAAAAGCAAGTGGTGATTATCGACCACGATGTGAACCGTGGGCTTGGCGCTGCCCGACACACTGCCACCGAGGCTGCCACAGGCGAACTGGTGATGCATGTGGATAGCGACGACTATCTGATGCCGCACGCCGTGGAGCATCTGTGCGCAAAGATGGAGGAAACTGGAGCCGACATGGTGGACGGCGGATATGTGACGGTGACCGCCGACCGCGAAAGCGCGCTCATTCCACCATTTCACGGCACAAAGGAAAAGTATCTGAAACTGATGCTTTGCCAAAACATCGTGTTCAACCGCATCTGGGGGCGCATCTATCGCCACGCGCTATTCACTGAAGGCGGCATCAACTCGGTGGAGGGCATCAACTATGGCGAAGACTATGTGGTGGTGCCACGCCTCATTCTCGGAGCCAAAAGAGCGTGCCTCGACGAAGCCGTGTATGCCTACCGCGACGACAACGCCACCTCCTACACCCACAGCATCAACGAGAAGCACAACCGCTCGCTCTACAAGGCGCACGCCATAGTCAACGAATACTTCACCCAGCACGACACCCACGGCACCTATCGCACCGCCATGCAAATGGCAATGCTCGCCATGGTGCGCCACGCACGCCGCTACGAAGGCCACTTCCGCAACCTCGACGCCATTTGCCCAATCGAGGTGAAAGGCTGCGCCCCAAAACTGTGCAACGCCATACTCCGCTCCTCCCGCATCCCCTTCTCCCTCGCCAACTTCCTCTACCTCACCCTCCGCCGCCTCTACTCCTCCACCCTCTAATCCACCGATGGAGTCCACAAAAAGAATTATATTTAGGAAATGATATACAAGTTGTCCCTGTGATTATTTAGTGATGATTGAAAAAAATCCCGTAGGGATTTGATGTGTGTAGGCAGGTATACAGCGAAGGTTATGCGAAATGGAGCATAACCGAAGCGAAATGCCTGCAAATATCGCATAACAAACACGCATCCCAGCGGGATGCGATTTCGCCATCAATAGATTCTAGTGGTGTCGCATTCCGCTGGAATGCATAATACTGACATATCTATTGCAGGCATTTGCCCGAACAAGTTCGAGCGAGCTAAAGGTTCAAAAAGATTCCATTTCGCTTCGCTCCATTACATCTTTTCTGCATACCTGCCTACACACATCAAATTCCTAACGGAATTACATCGCATCTTCTTCGGGACAACATGTATATCATTTCCTATATTTAAGGACGTATTTTTACACATCAATCACAATTGCTTATAGATGACGAATGGCAAGTTTCTGTTGATGAAAGCAAGAATATGCCATCGTTTTGTGACATAGACTTTTGACTTCTTTTTGCGAATGGCATCAATGATTTGATTAGCCACTTTCTCAACCGGCATCACCCAAAATAGTCCTTCCCCCTTTGCCATTGCCGTGTCAACAAGGCCAGGCCTAATGTCTGTAACCGTTATGTGTCGTGCACTTTTGAAAGCCTTTTTGCGTAGTGCTTCCATATAGTTGATTTGATAGGCCTTAGTTGCACTGTAGGCTGGTGCCATTGGTTCACCTCGCAATCCTCCAGCAGAGGTGATAGCTACAAGATGACCGAAGCCCTGTTGTTCAAGAAAGCAATACAGCATATCGATAACATAGGTCCAGCCTACAACATTTGTGTCAATCGTTGGACGCTCAACGGCATAGTCAAGTGTAGCGTTTATATCGCCAATGCCTGCACACATAATGACAAGGTCGAAGTTCCCTAACTCTTTGTGAAGTTTATTGATGGCTTGTTCAATTCCCTCTAAATTAGTAACATCAGCTTGAGCAGCAAAAGTTTTTGAAGGATATTGCTGACTAAATTCATCAAGAATTCTCGTTCGACGACCTACGATGCCGATACGATTATCCTCGTGTGCATACTTCAAGAAAAGAGTTTTGCCAATACCAGAGGTTGCTCCAATTATAACAATATTCATTCTGCGTTTTTGGCGCAAAGTTAGTGGTTGATTATTAATGCAAGAGCGAAAGCAAAGACAAAACACCTTTGCGTGAGTAAACTCTCAAAATGTTTTGAGAAATTGCTACCCGAAAGTTATTTCTCGGCGTATATTGCTGATAGTTGTTGGGGTAACTTTCAAAAAAGAGGCAAGGTCTTTCAAATTGACACTTTGAACCAACTCAGGACAACGAAATAGCAAACGCTTATACCGCTCCCTTGTCGTCATACGATAGGAGTCAAGATATTGTGCGTAAATTTGAGAAAAAAGACTATCGGATATTGTTTGTCTGAGGTCTTTTGACTTTTCGGCATCTAATAGTCTTTCCAGTTCTTCCCCTAAGATTTGAAACACTTTACATGAAGTTCCAGCAACAATGGTCACCTCTGACTTCTTGCCAGAAAGGCAATTCGGATAGTCAGCCACAAACTCACCCTCAAAAGCAAAGCCTGTACAATAATCCTTTCTTTCCTCGCCGTTATGAACCATATACTTAAAGCACCCACGCTCAACAAAAGCCACAAGTTGCGACGGTTCACCTGCCTTCTCAAATACTTCGCCTCGCTTCATAAGGCGTGTTTCTCCATGCTCGATGCAATAATCGCGCAAAAACTCCAAGTTGACTCCTTCCTTATAAGAATTAAAGTGCTTATGTGATAGATGTGCCATAGTTTTTATCAAATTCTTCGCATCAGCGTCAATAGTTTATTGATTATAAGTTCTCGCATCTTAATATCAAACACAGATGCTGTTTAAACGCAAAGATATATAAAACAATTGATGATAAAGGCTCTTTAATTGGAGATTGTTGTCAAAAAGCTATTTAGATTCTACAACCTTCGTGATTTTAATGAATTTTCAAGTGTGAAGTCAGATATTATTTGAGATGATTTACGAGTTGCCCCCTGTATCGAAACATCCATCCACAATCAAAGGGGCCGGCTCTTTTGATGATACACAACCACAAAAACCCGATATACAAACCTTTGTAGAAACAAAACTTAGGAAGCGAAAGGTAAAGTCTATAAGAAGGCAGAAAGATGGCGGTAGTTGAGAATTTTAATTTCACCTACCTCGTTTTCAAAATCACCGTCATATACAACCACTTTCTCTGCTATCTTATCAGCAACGAGTGACTCCATTTTTCGGAGCGCTTTCTCGAAAGAAGTGTGATAGGTCATCGCCGACTTGATTTCTATACCTTTAAGCATGTCTTTTTCCTGCATTATAAGGTCGATTTCATTTTGGTTGGAATCGCGATAAAAACACAAATTATTTTCCTTCGCACGGTTAAATCGGTGTTTGAGAGCCTCTAGCACTATCAGGTTTTCAAAAAGGGCACCGCGCATTGAGTGATTTTCCAATTCCTTGTCCGACTCTATTCCAAGTAAATGACACGCCAATCCCGTGTCGCAGAAATAAAGTTTTGGCGATTTTATCAACCTTTTGTTGATGTTTTTAAAATAAGGTTGCAAGCGAAAAACGACGTAAGAGGTCTCTAAAATCGAAAGCCATTCCGATATGGTGTTCGAACTCACACCCACTTCTGTTGCCACTTGCGACACATTAAATATTTGCCCTATTCTGCCAGCACAAATCTTGAGAAATGTGTTAAACATCATTATGTTTTTCACATTAATCAATTCTTGCACATCTCTTTCAAGATAGGTGCGCACATAAGCAGGATACATAAATTTAGCTGGTCGCTCACCTGTTTGCACCGAAGGATACAGACCATTATACAGCAGTTGATTTGTGGTGGTGCTGGCAATGCTATCGGCTACCTCTTCAATAGAAAGCGGCAGCAAATCCACTATAAAGCATCTGCCAGCCAACGATTGCTTCACAGAGCGAAGCATATTGAAATTCGCACTTCCAGAAAGCACATAACGGCGGTCGGGCTGATTATCAACAATCCCCTGTATATACGAAAGTAGTTGAGGCACATTTTGTACCTCATCAATCACCATACCCTTTGCTGTGGGTTGCAAAAATCGCTTCGGGTCGTCAATCGCAACACTTCTCACATCATAGTCCTCCAAAGAGCAATGTTCAAAGTTGGGAAACAAATGCTTAATCAATGTGCTTTTACCTGCTTGACGCGGTCCTGTGACGATAATAACAGGGAAATACTTTGCTACTTCCAAAAGGGTTTCTTCCACCTTTCGCTTAATATAAGTCCTTTCCATTTTATGTAATTTTGAGGTGATACTGCAAATTTACATAACTTTTCGTGATACGAAAACTTTTTTCGCAAAAAAACTTATGCAAATCTGAAGTCACACTTCAAAGTTACATAAAAAACAAGGTGGTAATAAAAATGGGTTCATCACACAAATCCCCTCAAAAAAAGCATCCCACATAAACTTCCCCTTTCCTGACTTCGTCAATGCGTCCCCCACGAGAAATAGCCTAACCCACAAGCCTCAACGAGAACGCGATATTCTCAAGACCTCTCGTAAGGTTATGGGGACGCTATTTTATTCATTTCTCAGCATGCCACCCAAACAAAAATAATTACATCTGATTATCAGTTAGTTACAGTCACTCTTTAAAAAAAGTGACGAAGTCAGGAGCTTAGGAAGCAACAAACACCACGCCAACAAATCCGGAAAATGTGAAAAATCACACCAATTTTAGTGCGGATTATGTGAAAATTCAGCAGAAAATAGCACGGAAAATGTGAAATCACATCACTGAATGAACGTCACAACATGCCGTCGAAATGCTTCACTTAATTATTCGCTCAATTCATTCGTGATTGTCAAAGATTGTTTTTATCATTGTAAGTTACAGGAATAAGTGCTTGAGGTGGCTGTACAATAGCACAGCAGAAATAAAACACAATTAGATGATGGTGACAACAAAGGAAATAGACGAACGTTCATTAGTGAATGCTCACCGCCTCTTTGAGTCGGGCGATATACATAAAATGCCTGTTGGCACAACGGCAGGACTTCAGCCGACACGGTTCAGTGGATAAATACTGGGGGCAACGTTGCTCCAAGACTGTTTTTTATGTTTTTGTTTTTGATTCCATTCACGATTCGGCAACAATGCATAATCTATCCCCAGAAATTTTCCACTGAGCCGTTTAACCTCTGATACCTATCAAGGTCTAACTTCTAATATCTGATTTCTGGTTAGTGGGGGCGGAAGCGGGAGTCGTCGATGGGGAAGATACCTTGCACGCGGCGCACTACGTAGCGCTTGTCGTTGTCCCAGTATTCGTAGCCGAAGCCTTCGATTACCCTGCCGCCGCCTTCGATGTGTATGAAGGCGTCGCCGTAGGTGCGGCGTGTGCTGGTGTTGTAGAACATTTGGTTGGTCTCGATTTTGTCGCCTGTGGTGCGTGTGATGCGCACGTTGTCCATACAGTTGACCACCGATGTGTTTTCATCGTAATACATTCGTTCGCACAAAATGCGGTCGCCGCTGCGCATCGACAGACGCACATTGCCCACTGCGCTCCACATTCGCTTCTGTATGTCGTAATAGCCAGAGTCGCAAATCAGCGATGCAGTGTTTTGGAATTTCTCGTCGAGTTCGTCAGCCACCAGACCGTTTGGGAATGTCCAGTGTGGCACTTTCGACTCGCTGTAGATGTTCCAGAGTTTGGTGGTGATGCGATAGCGGGTGCGCCCAGAGTCGCTCACCAGCGTCTGCACATCGTGTGTGACCATCGTTGGCACCTTCTCCGGGTCGGGTCCTTTGGGTGTCTTTTTCACCTCCTCCTCACTGCACGATGCCACAGCCCATGCCGCAAGCATCAGCATAAGAGTATGCAATATGAATCTCGATTTCAGCATCGAAGAGCGATGGAAGGATGGGCGCGTTAGCGAATCTTATTTTTCCAGAACCACATTTCATTGAATGTGACGCTGAAAGTGATGTTCAGATAGTCTTCCTTGATGAGGCATGTGGGCGATGACACGCGGTGCTTCCATTCGAAGCCGAGGTTCACGAGCGATTTGCTACCCAGAGCAGGGAAACCGAAACCGCAGGTCACGCCATAGTCGCGCACATTATTGCCCAACACGTTCAGATAGTCGTGGTTGTAGAATGCACCCAAGCGATAGTTGATGCGCTTGAGGTAGTTGCCACGGTCGTCGGGAATGAATTGCAGACCGCCACTCACTTTCCAGCGGTTGTCGAACTTAACTTTTACTGGTTCAAAGCCAGTCATTGGAGTGTATTTGGCATTGGCCCAATCTTGATAGGTGAAGTCAACTTCGGCAAACAGTTTTGTGCCGTGGTTGTAACTGATACCCACGCCATAGGTGTTTGGCTGATCGTAGTTGCCCTTCATATTGCACTGGAATGCAGTGTCGATTTTTGTGTCGTTCGCAGCATCGTAGAAAGTGCCGATGGTGTTGCCCCTGAAGGTTTTCTTAGGGGTGTAGGTGGCACCAAGCACCACGCGGTTCTTGCGATTGATGTCGATGGCATATTGTGCACCGATGTGCACGTTCCAGTCGCGCACCTCCATCATGCGGTAGAATACAGAGGTGGAAGTGCCCACAATGGCAGTGCTGTGCTCCAGTGTGCCGAACATATACGAGAAGTTGGCACCCACCGACAAACCCTTCACGGGGCTCCATGCGCCACCGAGGTAGAGTTCGCTGATAGAACCGTTGCCCGAACGGCTTTCACTGCCGTTTGCAAGGTCGGAATTGAATGAATAGCTCACAGAAGAATAAGGAATGAAACCGAACGAGCCACCCACATTCTTGGCGATGCGAAACACACCGCTCAAATAGTCGAGGCCGCCGCTGAATGCGTTGCCCTTGGTGTCGCCTTCCTTGCTCCACACTTGGCTCACGTCCACGCCCACATCCCAGATAAAGGTGAGCGAGTCGGTGGCAGCGTATGATGCAGGGTTTTTCGAGTTCACAGCCCTGCCGCCTTGCATGGCGTAGCCCACGCCACCCATGTGGCGCTGAATGCCTGTGGCGTTGTCGCCGAGTGTGCCGTAGCCGAGGCGTGAATAAGGGGTTTCGGTAACTTGCGCTGATGCTTGGAAAGCGCCAGCGATTGCCAGCATAAGTGTGGCGATAAAGTATCTGTAATTCTTCATTCTATCGTGATATATGATACAAAATAAGTGGCGGTGCTACATTCGCCTCTCCCCTACACAGCGGCGGCAAATTACACCATTGGCTACAAAATTACTAAATCCTCATTAATTAAAGGGTGTTTTGTACAATTTTTAGCACTTTTATAGAAGAAAAAGCACCAAAGTGGCGATGAACGTGGTGGAAATCACTCGTTTTCCTTGTCTTTGTCCCAATAATAGGTGCGACGTGGATTGCGAGGGAACCAGCCTTTGCGCACACGCTCCTGCTGCTCAAAAATTTCGAGAATGCTCCAGAAGCAAGAGCACGAAGTGACACCCATCACGGCTTGCAGCAGAATGTTTTCAACGATGAGCGCAGCACCTGAGAAAGCGAAGCCTGCAAAGAGAAACACCCACCACACCTTCACGCCAAAGTAGTATTCGCCTTTGATGACGAGCGGGTGAAACAAGCCGATGCACAGAAATGTGCAAACACCAATCACGAGCCCCAAAAGGTGGTGATTATTAAGAAATTCCATCATAATGAATAATCGAGGTGAAAAAGGAATCCCACCATAATGGGGCGGGATTCCTATATGTCTGAAAAATGATTACTGTGCGAGAATCTTGTTGATGAGCGCAGTCACGTCGGTCACGTTGATCACGCCATCACCGTCGAAGTCGGCAGTGATTTTGCAGAACGAAGCCGATGGTGAGCCCAAAATGGCGTTGATCATATCGGTAACATCGGTCACATTCACATTGCCGTCTAAGTTCACATCGCCGAGGTCGGCATCCACCTGCTGGTCAACCATATCGAGGCTGAAAGCCATCGGGCGCTGGAATGTCTTGTAGTGCACGCGTCCGAAATTATCGGTCACCTTGATGGTGATGGGCAGGTTGGCGGTCTTGGCGTAACTACGGAACATGTGCAAATTTTTGATGGTGGCAAAGCTGGTGTTGATTGATGCCGCCGCCTTGTAGCGCATCACATCGAAAGCCAGCACATGGTAAGGATCGAACTCATAAATGCGATTCGCCATCAACTTTGTGTCGGCGCCTTCATACACTTCCACCTTCCAATCGCTGTCGTAGTTAAACACATTGGTGACGATGGCGTTGCTGGCGTAGGCAGTGAAATTAGGCACCACAGTTGCGCCATACTTCTTCACGCAAGCCACAGCGTAGGGGTCGGTAGTCATGAATTGCTTCACCTTGTTCATGTCGTAGGCTCTGATTTGCGTATTGTTGCTGCCTGTGATGGAGCGGTATTCCCATTTGAGGTCGGTGCCGTTGGCTTCCCAGAAACTGTAGCCGGCAGGCGAACCGTCTTGACACACTTGATATTTAATGTTGTCGCCATTTACGTGGCCTGTCCACCACCATGTGGCGCAGATTGATGCCACATTGTGCTCCATCATATTTGGATAGGCAGTGGGGCGTGCGGTGTAGTTGTAGTGGGTGTGTCCGCTCACGAAATGCACATCTTTGTAATTTTTCAGCACGCTTGCCAATGCTGCATAATTCTCGGTGCCGCCGTAGGCAATGTTTGAACTGTTGAGGCGGAAAGTGGGGATATGCTCGCACACCACAATCGGGGTGTTCACGTCCACATTCGCCAAGTCTTTCTTCAGCCAATCGAGTTGATATTGCTCCACGCGTGCAGAGTAGTTACGCGTGCCCACCACTCCGGTGTTGTAGTCGCTGCCGGTGTTTTCGTTTTTGTAGAACACATTGTCGAGCACCACATAGTGCACTTTGCCGAGGTTGAACGAATAGTAGTTCGGGCAGATGATTTCGCGCCAAGGCTTGCTCGACTTGAAGTCGGTGGTAGCACCCTTGTCCGACGAGGTGTAGGCCACGGCTGGGTCGTTGTCGTGGTTACCGATTACGGGGAAAAGTATGATGGGATAGCCGTAAGTCTTTTGGTCGGCAACGAAGTTGTTCAGATTGTATTTTTTGGAATACCAGTAGTTGTCCCAAGTGAGGTCGCCCAGCATGATGGAATAGATACGCTTTCCAGCAGTCTTAGCCGCTTCTTTCTCCTTTTTCAGCGTGGCGACATAACTTTTCTGATACATGGTGCGGTCTTTGTTGCGGTCAGCCAAGTGCGCGTCGGCACTGAAAATCATCAAGTGGTCGTCGTTATCCACCTTGTGGAGTGTGAAATTGTGGGTTTCGGTGGCACTGACATCGGTCGACGACAGTTGCTCCCAAAATTTAGGAATGAAATTGTAGGAAGTGGTCGGCTCGTATCCTCGTGGAAGCGTGTAGAACACATATCCGTTTTTCTTTTGGCTGGTGAAACTGTAGTTACCGTCGGCATCGGTCAACGTCACTACATATCCATCGCTCACGGCCACGCCCTGCACGCCAGCACCGTCGCAAGTGATGCGTCCGTTGATGTTCTGTGCATTGCTCGCCGCAGTTGCCGCCGCTGCGGCAATCATTGCTAATGCGATTTTCTGAAAACTTTTCATTTATTGTACTGTTTATATTAATGTTGTTTGTTGTCGTTTTTTTTATCTTCCTTTTTCTTCTCGTAGTCGTAAACGTACATGCAGTAGATTTGCATCACCGCACCAGCCATGAGGAAAGCCAGCCAGTCTGACGGATTTCCTGTGGAAGAATTGATGAGAAGATAAGCCGACACGCAATAGAGCACGGCCGACACCTTGCCCATCGTGTAGAGACGGCGCACACGCAGGTTGTCGCCACGGTAGCGTTCGGTGAGCCGTTCGGCAAGTGCCAACACTGCGCCAAAGGCGAAAATCCACTTCAACCCCTCCCAGTAGATGTTGAGCAGAGGGAGAATGGCTGTACCCACCAGCAGGAGCATGGCTACCGACAGCATGATGTATTGCGCTTTTTCTTTTCCTTTATCTGATAGCATAATGATATTTATGGAATTTCGGTTATATATACTTCTTCGTTGAGCCGTTTCATACCGTACTTCTCGCGGGCGATGCGCTCAAGCGTCACCTTGTCGGTGTTGAGTTCACGGATTTTCGCCTCGTAGATGGCAGTAGTGTCGCGGTTGGCTTTAATCTCTTTTTTCAACTCCTTGATTTCCTTTTTCAGTTCCACCACTTTCATAAAGTTGTTAGGCCCCATGAAAAAGAGGGCTCCAATCATAAGAATTGAGAACACCAGGGTGAAACTCATCCATCTTGGCATCCATGAAGGGCGCTCGATTTTTTTGCCAAATATGCTCATTGTTTTGGTGTTTTTTTAATTGATGTCTGGTTAATCTTTCAAGAGGTCGGGACGAAGTCGCTTGGTGCGCTCCAATGCCTGCTGCATTTTCCATTCCTCGATTTTGGCTTGGTTGCCACTCAGCAGAATTTCGGGCACCTTCCAGCCGTTGTAGTCGGCAGGTCGGGTATATACGGGTGCTTCAAGCAGATTGTCTTGAAACGAGTCGTTGAGTGCGCTCTGCTCATCACCGATGGCACCGGGAATCAGTCGCACGATAGAGTCGGCAATCACAGCGGCAGGCAGTTCGCCACCGGTGAGCACATAATTACCGATGGATATTTCCTTGGTAATCAAGTGTTCGCGAATGCGATAATCCACACCTTTGTAATGTCCGCAGAGAATGATAATGTTTTCGGCAAGCGAGAGCGAGTTGGCCATCGGCTGGTCGAGGATGTCGCCGTCGGGCGAAGTGAAAATCACCTCGTCGTAGTGGCGTTCGCTCATCAGATGCTCAATGCAGCGGTGCACAGGCTCAATCTGCATCACCATGCCGGCCTCGCCGCTGAAGGGATAGTCGTCCACTTTTTTGTGCTTGCGAAGCGACCAGTCGCGCAGGTTGTGCACATGAATTTCCACAAGCCCCTTGTCTTGGGCGCGTTGCAGAATTGAGCAGTGCAGAGGCGACTCAAGCATTTCGGGCATCACCGACAGTATATCAATTCTCATATTTCTTGTGTAAGTTTATTGCTGTTTGTTGTGTAAATGTTATAATGTGGCGATGCCGTTTTCGTCGATAAACGCCTGAAGCGCCTTACCGCCGTCGAGCGATGGCGCAAAGCGAGTGAGCACTCGCAGGCGGTCGGCGCCCACAATGGGGAGCAAGTCGCGGAGCGTATTGAGCACGCACACATCGCCAGCGATACCGCACACGTCCACATGCTGATATTGGCAATCGGCATCGGCAAGCAGTGAATTATCGAGCGTGTTCTCAAAAAACTCACGCGCGCCAGTGTTCTGAACGATAGAGTATTCCTCGCGGTGACGCAAGTCGCCCTTTTGCAAAAACAGCGTCTCGGTTTCGCTTTGGTAGAGGGCTTCGAGCAGCGGCCAGTAGGTGGCAGCACCCTCGCTGTTCTGCACGCAGTGCACAGGCCAAGGACCGCCATTTGGCGCAAACGAACAGTGGTCGTAAGGGTGCCAATCGTTGGTCACCACCATCAAGGCATAATCATCACCATTGGCTTTCACGTAATCAGCCAACTGATTCATAGCCTCAGCAGCACCAGGCACTGGAAGCGAACCGCTTATGAAATCAATTTGTGGGTCAACCACAATCAGCATTTTTCTATCGCTCATAACATTTCTAATTTACCACAAAATTACTGAAAATATCACTATCCTCAAAACCCCAACCCCAAAAAAGAAGTTAGAAATCAGAAATTAGGAATTAGAGATTAGAATTTAGATTTCACCCTACCCCTATCAATCCCAACAACAAAAAAATATCCGTTTAATTCGTGCTATCCGTGTTCGAGAGTTTATGGGGGATTTTTTTGCACAGATGGGGAGATGTGTGCAAAAATGGGAGTTTAGAGGTGTGTGAATTTGTTAAAATGTGTAAAAGTTTTCGGTTTTTGATTTGGGTGAATTTGAGAAATTGAATAGCAAATTGTTGGGTCTGACGGCGGTGAGGGGTGAATTTTTATCAAAAAATCGGTTTTTTGTGTTTACAAAAGTAAATGTTTAAGAGTGTTTCGCAAATTTGTGAGCAAAATCCGATTTTCGTAACTTTGTGATGTTAACGAAAGACCCCCCTAAAAACGGATTTTTAATGTCAAACAATATACAGAACTCATTTACTCGAATCCTCCTCGTGGCAGTGATGGCAATGGCTTGCTTCGCGATGAATGCGCAACGCCTCTCTCACACCAACGAGAACAAAAGAGGAACTATCGAACAGCAAATAGCTAACGCTCCCATTAATTACAACAACCAAAAAGTGGACGCTTTGTTGAAACTCGCGTTCTCGTTCCGCGGCACTCCTTATGTGTATGGTGCTTCTCGCCCAGGTGCGTTCGACTGCTCAGGTTTCACAAGTTATGTGTTCAGCCAGTTTGGTTATAGCTTAGACCGCACTTCTCGTGGTCAGGTGAACAATGGCCGTAGCGTGAGCCGTAGCGAATTGAAGCCAGGCGACCTCGTGTTCTTCAACGGTCGTGCGCGCGGCAATAGAATTGGCCATGTGGGCATCGTCACCGAGGCCGACAATGGCAATGGCACTTTCAAGTTCATTCACGCAGCAAGCCGTGGTGTTCGCGAAAGCCACTCTACCGAAAGTTACTACAAAGCACGCTACATGGGTGCTTGCCGAGTGATTGAGTAAGATAGCAACAAAATCGACAACTAGAATAATTCGTAATATATAACAAGCAGGGTAAGAGCCGTTCGTGAGAATGGCTCTTATTCTGTATATACCCACGATGCCCCATTTCGTTTTCGGGAGTCTTTTTATCTGGCCTAAGTTGAGCCATAATGTCATTGTTAAACAGTTAAAAAATGTTATGTTCTTAATATTTGTTTAAAAAACATTTGGAAAAACATATTATTGTTGATTATTTTTGCGCCAAATAACTAACCTCTTTAACTAAAAGAAAGCCATTTTATTTCACCATTAAAATAACCAACCGATGAGAGTCAATACATTTTTGCTAATCGCACTGGTAGCGCTAATGTGCTCTTGTTCCGATGATGTCTTGAACGAGGGCTCTCGATACTCTGCGCAACCTGTGCCAAGAGTGACCTTCTCTTTCGACTCCATCACTGCGCCAAATGTTTGGGCGCAATACCAGTCGCTTGAAGAAATGCTCGCCGCTTGCCAAATTCCCGAAGAAAAGCTCAACTCAATGTCCACCGACGAGCTGATTGATGTGTGTATGAGCCATCCTCTTCATGCTCTGTATTTTGCCTATAATAATGAAATGGTTGGGGCGAAGGTGGTGTTTGAGCATTTTAACGGCTTTTCCGAGCTGAAGAAAAGAAAAGATGCCCCTACGAAAATGCTGGAGTTTTATGATGAGATCAACTTCAATGCCACAACACCAAAAGTTCACCGAGAAGATTTCTCAAAAATCACATATATGGGATTCATTGAACTTTATCTTGCATCAAAAGAACTCACATCGCTTTATGAGGGAGAAAACCTTGAGAAACTGGAGCTGGTTTCTAATAAAGTGCTTGAGAAAAAGCTGGAAGACCCATCTATCTACACTGTTCGCCGCTCGCTACTCATCAACTCTCAAGTTAAGCTGACACAAGGAACTCTTTCTAAAGAGGAAACCGATGCCTTAAAGTCTTTCATTAGTGTTGGAGGAAATGTGGACAATCCACAAGAGTACACAAGAATCTCCGCTATAGTTTCTAAGTAACTTAAACCTATAAAACAATGAAAGCAAGATTAATTACCATATTATTGGCAGCTTTAAGCTCCGTAATGTGCTTTTCTCAGACGTATTCAACGATTTACACTAAAGGCGGTAAGGCTATCGAAGTTATAATTCGTCCAGAAATGAGCAAAGAAGAAATCCAACAGTATGATGAACAATGTAGAAAAACGTTTTCAAAAGCCACAATGCTATCAAGTTCATCAACAACGTATAATTGCCACAGTTATACATGGAATCTTTCTGACGGAGGCAAAACGAAATGTTGGATAAACCCGATTACTGCCTTAGGAAGGCCGAATATAGACAATTACTGGACCAATGACTATTATTCAGAAACAACAGAAGCCAATGCTAAAAAGATATTTTATTACGAATCCGATCACACGGCTATTGTTTCAGAAACAGTGCCAGGAATGTATGAGTCTAAATGGGGAGCAATGCCACTAATGCGCCATTCACCATCATTTGGGCCTTACCTCAATATGGACAAAAGGAAGTACTACAATCACACAGACTCTGGTTCTGGAGAGAAGCCTAATGTAACAGTACAATATGGAGTAATCCAATGTAGTAATGGTAATGGAGAGATTGGTGTAAATATAGCGGCTGACTATTACGCTGACATGCCAACGCAAGCCTACACATCAATGTCCTGCTATATTGAAACATCTAAAGGTGACGATGCTGTCGAAAAAGGATATGCAATAATAAACGAAAAAACTGGCAACAGCGTGAATGTGACATTTTCTCGTGCTGGTATTTATGAGATGTTGTTGCGATTTTATAATCAATCAAATCAATTGGTTGGCGAATTCACTTACGAGCCAATTGTGACAGAATAATCAAAAAAAACTATCATATTATGAAAAAGTTAAGTTTAATTTTACTTTTGCTGGTTACACTTTGTGTATCGTGCGGTAACGACGAGCCAAACTATAATAAAACAGAGATTACACGTCCAAAAGACGGTAATGGGAAGGTGTTTTTAGAGAAAGGTCAACTTGTAACCGCCAATATCGACTATACTGCCGAACAGCTGAACAATGCGCTTGACAACTACAATTGGAAACGTGAATACGGCATATATTATGACAACAAATCTGTTTCAGACAGACAGGCTGATGTTTTGTACATGCCTTCCTCAATTTTCTCTGGCAGGAAGATGGTGTATTTAAAAAACATATCGGGAAATCGGGAGGTCAGGAGTATTGAGACAAAAGGAAAACTTCTTTTGGCAAGTGTTGATGTTGACCCAACATCAAGTACTTTCTATCCCATTGACGAATATATTGTTGTGGCCCTTGATCTTGAAGATAACGGCGGACGAATGGTGATGGACTATAAACTCCATCGAGAAATCACCGACTTTGATATTTCCTCGTCGTATGTGAGGATGGTGTGGAAAGGCACTGTCGCGCAGTAATATCCCCGATTCTATCATGAAACGTGCATTACTTAGCATATTCTCGTTATATGCTTTGTCGGCATGGGCATCAACCAACTGTATAGAAACCGCTCCTGCCGATAGTGGTAAACTGGCTACTAGAAAGCAGCTTGAAAACGTGGTGGTGTATGGCAGTGCCAATAATTTCGGGTCTGCGTCATCGCAGATGAGTGCCATCACCATGAGCAAGGGGCAGATACTGTCCGTTCCTGTATTTCTTGGCGAGCCCGATGTATTGAAGTCGCTCCAAAAGTTTCCCGGTGTGCAGCCCAGTACTGATGGCACCGCAGGGCTTTTCGTGCGTGGCGGCGACTACGACCAGAACTATATCACCCTCGATGGCTCGGCGATATACAATGCCGAGCACCTCAAGGGATATGTAAGTGCCATCAACCCCGACATGGTGGGCAACATCAACTTCTACCGTGGCGCATTTCCTGCAAGATATGGCTCGCGACTGTCGAGCGTGGTAGATGTGGGCATAAAGGAGGGCGACTATAACAAGTACCATGGTCTGCTGAGCTTAGGTATGCTCACAAGCCGCATACAGGTAGAGGGGCCGATTTGGAAAGGGCACACCTCATTCAACGTGGCTGCCCGAATATCGTATTTCAACCTTATCGCAAAGCCCATTCTTGAGCATTTCTACGACCAGCCAACAGCCATGCGCCCCTATTCCAACATGAAGTATTACGACATTACTGCAAAATTGGTGCACAAGTTCAACGAGCGTAGCCGCCTCTCGGCTTTGTTTTATTATGGTAATGACAATGACAGCGAAACCCCCACGGAAAGCTTTCAGCATATAAACACCATCGACAATCCAACAGTGCTAACAAATAGTCAGCGCATTGAGGACTATCGCAGATCAAACAATAGCGACAGCAAATGGAACAACTTGCTCACAAGCGTTTACTTCACCACATTCTTAACTCCTTATCATCGCCTAAACATCAATGTGAATTATAGCCAGTATCTCTACGACATGTCGGTTTTCAACCAAATCAACAACAAGATTACCGACAGATACCGACTCTATTACACGCACGATGAAATCAACAGCATCGCGACCCATTCTGGCATCAAAGACATGGCTCTCACAGCCGATGCGTCGCTGCGTGTGGGCGACAGGCATCATCTGCGTTACGGCGTTAAGCTGTCACGGCAGTTGCTCTCGCCTTACACAAAGGTGTTGAAAGACGCCACCGTGATGCGTTATCGTGGGGGCTTAAACTATGATAAGGACGAAACGAATATTGAAGACCCCAAGTACATCACCTCACACGAGTATATCGACTACAAGAGGGGCGACAACCTGTATGTGAACAACGCGTCGGCTTACGCTGAAGATGACTTTTCAATATACAGAGGGCTGAAACTCAACTACGGTTTGCGATTCAATTCATATTTTGTGACCGACAAGTCGTATTTCGCCATTGAGCCCCGCCTTTCGCTGAAGCAAACCATAGCGCAGAACCTTTCCGCAAAGGCCTCCTATTCCTATATGACGCAAGGCATTCATCGCCTTGTGACCAACAACCTGATCATGCCGAGCGACATCTGGGTGCCTATAACCAAGAATGTGCCGCTGATGAGAAGCCACCTTTGGGGACTGGGGGTGAACTATGAGGTGGCGGGATTCTGCTTCTCTGCCGAAACCTACTACAAGACGCTCAGCAACGTGCTGGAGTACCGCAACGGCGCAAGCTATTTCGTTGCCGACCAAAACTGGCAAGAAATCGTGGCATTGGGCAAAGGGAGAAGCTACGGTTTCGAGCTACTGGCAGAGCGAAAAGTGGGCAACACCACAGGCTGGGTTTCCTACACTTGGTCGAAGGCTCTGCGCAAATTTGACCAGCCCGGAAATGAGATTAACGGTGGCAAGGAGTTTTATGCATCAACCGACCGCCGCAACAACCTTTCCATTAACATTTCTCAGCATTTCCCTGTTTCAAAAAAAGTGGCTATCGACCTCAGTGCGTCGTGGAGCTACCTATCGGGACGCAGAGGTACAGTGCCATACAATGTTATCTGGGGGCAGACTATACGGGAATATGGAGGAAAAACACCAGTCATGTCATACGGAGAGACGTTATTCGAAATCATGACATGGTGGACTTCGCAGGGCAATGATGAAGTGGTAAGAAACCGGTTTACGGGTATTGGTGGCATCGGCCAGTCATTCCAAACATTCAGCAAAGTCAACGACTATAAATTGCCCGACATCCACCATCTCGACATCAACGCCACCATTTCATTCAAGCACCGTCTTGGAGAATCCATTGTTGGCATTGGCGTTTATAATGTTTACAACCATTTCAATGTGAGTAGCGCATATTTTGGCTATAGTGACAATAAGGCGGTGTTGAAGGGCATCTGCCCATTTCCCATAATGCCATCTATAAGTTTCACCCAAAAATTTTAGCAGATGCGAACGACCCATATCATAACAATTCTTTTTGCCGCTTTCTCTATTCTTCTGACAAGCTGCGAAAAAATAATTGAATTCAATAAGCAGGAAGAATCAAGCATTGCAATATTTGCCCTTGCTACGCCCGACGAGCCTTTTTCAGTAATGATTTCAAAATCGTTCACTGTCAACACAGCCCCTTCAAGGGTGGAGTACAGTTACAGGTACAGCGAAGAAACAGACTCGCTATTTGAGGCTGCGATAGTGATTAAGGACGCTTTGGTGGAAATCACGGTTAACAATACAGAGAAATACAAACTAACCTACAACGAGAAAAAGCCCTATAACTATACATGCGACTATGTGCCAAAGGTGGGTGACGACATCAAAATCTCAGTCAAGGCACAGGGCTTTACCGATGCTTATGCCACAACACATGTTTACGAGCCGCGGACTATAGAAATAGTGGACAAAGAAGTTGTGTATAAAGATAATGGCGACGACGGCACAATGCTGTTGGAAAACCCCTTTGAGTACTATGGCGTGGACTCCGTAATGCGAATTACCCTACGCATCAACGACCCCCAAAACACCCGCGACTTCTACCGCCTCAAAGTGAGAGGAACAGCGGTTCGATACATATATACAGGCATCATGAAGGATCCATATTACACCATATCCGACGCATTCACTTCCGAAGATGTGATTTTTATCGACAATATGCTCACAAAGCCTTTTGCTGACTGGGAAGCAGGCATCAGCAACGTGTTTGACGACCACCTGTTTAATGGGCAGGATTACACTTTCACCGTAGAGACACGAAAAAGGTATGGCGATAATCCGAGGGTGATACTTGAGTTGCAGACCATCACCCCCGACTTTTACTACTTCATGAAATCGTATCTGCTTTTCCGCATCTCCACCGACGACTCCTACACCACCCCAATAGGCCTATACAGCAACGTCGGCAACGGTTGGGGCATACTGGGCTCGCTCACCTACGACCGCCACATCATCAACTACTAACAGGGGTTGGTGAGGCCGAAGCAGGATTTGATGGCGGTGCGGATGGCTTCGGCATCGGGACCGTCGGTCTTGAGGATGCCGAGCACGGTTTGGATATACGACTTCTTGTCGGATAGTCCCATAAGTCCTGCCACGTTGCAATCGGGGAGCATACTCTTTTGGTTGAACACACGCAGCACCGAGGCGTAGTCGCCATTCTGGAGATAGGTGTGGAACTGGCGGCACAGTCCTTCGTAGATGGAGCGAGGGTCGATTTCGTTCACCAGGTCAACCATGTGCTCTTCCAGTGCGCCGATATTGGTAAATCGCTTGTCGATGCGCTTCTCCACATCGTTTTTCACACGGTGGCGCACATGCTGTAGGGCCTGCTGGCGCAGTTCGCTGTTGAACATGCGCAGCACGGAGCGCTTCACACGCATAAACACCTCGTCGGGGTTTTTCTTCCTATGGCGCGCCACGGCTTTAATCACGCCCTCCAAGAGCAGAATGTTTTCCACCTCTGCAACATCGGGGACGAGGATTTTCTTGGCGCGCAGATATTCCACCTCTTTCGCGTCGCGTCGGTCGCGGTCCACGATGCCCCAGCTGTTGAGGTGGTGGAACGACTGCAAATTGTTGAACGAGCGCACACTCTCTATCACCTTGTTGCAACTGCCGAGCGGCTTCACCGTGTAGTCGCGGAAAATGAGCGGATAGAGTTTGCCGTCGATGCTGTGGGTGTCGTCGCCCTCGATAAAAAGCACCGGCTTGCGGCTGCCCAATATTTCGAGGTAGATGCTCTCGCTCAGGTGTATGCTTGAGTTCATCACCTCGTAGTCCCACGCCATGTTGGCAGGGTCGAAACTCTTCACCCACACGCAGTGGTTGTCGATGCGCGTTGAAGCAAACTCCAGATTGTGGGTGTTGTACACAAAAGTGCAGTCGGGGCGGATTTCCTCAATCACATTCCACAAAGGAGTCATGATGGAACTGTGGATAAACGTTTCGGGGTCGTCGACCAGCACCACCGCGCCCGGCATGGCATACTGCACCGCGCCGATGTAGTAGAGCACGGCTTTTTCGCCATCGCTCAAGCGGAGCGATGAATATTGGTCGGTGCTGTCCTCGTTCGAGAAAAGGAGTTTGCCGTTTTCGCGCAGCACCTTATTTTTCGGGAACACCTCTTGCCACATCTTCACGGTGGTGTCGAGTTTCGTTTTCGGCACTTCCAGTTGCTCGTTCATGAGCAAATGCGCCTTGTAACTCATCAAGTCGTGAAATTCCTCGGTGAGCATGATGTGCACCAACTTGTCGAACTCGGTGTTGGCAAGGCTTTTCAGCAGCGGCGTTGACTCGTTGAGTTTGTTGAAAATGTCGGAAATCGAGCCCGGCAACACTTCGGCGGAAGTGTCGGGAAACATGGCGCGCATGGCGCAGAGGCGGAAAGCCTTGTCGCCGCAGAGTTTCATCATCTGATTGCAGAAGCGAGTTTTACCGCTGCCGTTGGCGCCAATCACGGTCACTTGTCGTGCGTCGGTCAACACCATTTTCTCGGTGCTGTTGATTTTTTTTGGAAGAGGGAGTTCCATAGGCATTGCGCTTTGTGGTTGTAATTCGTAAAATTACCAAATCCCTCAGCAAATACCAAATAAAAAGGAGGGAAAATTTGAGTCAACGAGTCAACGAGTCAACGGGACTACGAGTCTACGATTTTTTTGGGGGGCGGACGGGTCTGGGTTCAGTGGATAAATGCTGGTGGCACAGAAACAAAAACATAAAAAACAGCCTTTTGGCGATGCCAGTGCTTCGCACCTGTCGTTAGTGCTGTGGCATGTCTGATTTCAAGCAGGGGCTTGAATCAGCCACACCACATCACCAACGCCGCCCTCTTACGAGGTCGGTGGCATCGCCAAAAGGATAAAAACCGCTCGCCTTCGGCGAAAAACCAAACCCGGTAGGGACGTGATACTTC
>SFGS01000102.1 GCA_004557565.1 Bacteroidales bacterium
AAGTTCGAGCGAGCTAAAGGTTCGAAAAGATTCCATTTCGCTTCGCTCCATTACATCTTTTCTGCATACCTGCCTACACACATCAAATTCCTAACGGAACTTCATCGCATCTTCTTCGGGACAACTTGTATATCATCCCCTGTTTTTACGCTATTTAAATGCAATCGTTTGCACTTATATTTTGTTAAAAATGAGCATACAAATGAACAATTACAGTAATAAGCATAGTAAATTTGCATAGTGATTTTGGGAAAAAATAGTTTTCCTTAAAAGACCAATTAACGAAGCAAAAAAAACTAAAGAACTAACAACAACAAAATGACAAGTTATTTTATTAAATTTATGCTCTTGCTGATGGTAACATTCTCCATCAGTCAAGCAAATGCCACAGTCGTGTATTACAAAAACACGAACTGGCAAACGCCCAAAGCCCACATGTGGAATGGTGGTGAAGCCACCAGTTGGCCAGGTAAGCCAATGACCAATCTGGGCGGCGGTTGGTACAGCATCGATGCTGGCAGCAACAAGAACATTGTTTTCAACAACGGTTCAGACAATGAAAAAACCGGAGATTTAGAGATTCCCCAAAATGTGTCAGCCACCGCTTACGTCGATGGCAAATGGGAAACCGTGACCTACAATCTCTATCACCCTTGGGAGAACGTAGACGAATGGTATTTAAAACCACTCACCGACGATGGCGATGGCTTCTACAGCTTGACTGGAAAATGGGGCGACGCTGGATGTGATTTGTATTGTTACATTAATGGTTCTTCTGTGGGAAAACCATATAGCATTGAAAAGAAAAATATCACATTGGAGAACTACCCACAAAAGGGCGATGAATGTACGTTCACATTCAATTCCGCCGACAAATCCCTCACTGTAACAAAAGGAGATCCGCTGCCATACAAAGCAGTCTACATCTTTGGTGGCGTGAATGTGAACGAATGGGATAACACAGAAAAATATGTGAAAATGGAGTGCAACGAAGGCGTTTACACCTACAATTTCACTTACGACGGCAAGAACGCTTTATGGGCATTCCGCGCGCTAAGAAGAAACGGCACTTGGACCTACCTCGTGAAGGATGCGGAAGTTACCCCTTCTACTCCACAAATATTTGAAGAAATGGACGATAGAGGCGGCAAGGTTTTCCGCTACAGCGGACTGAGAGCCGGTCGCAACTACACCATTAAGCTCAACTGCAACAACAATGAGGTTTCTATCGTAAAAAACGTAACCAGCATTGAAAGCGAAATTCCAGTATATCCTAATGGCGTGAGCACTGAAAGCGAGCTCAAAGCCTACAATTTCGAGGCTAATCCTGTATATTATCTGGTGGCACAAGTGCTCAACGACGAACGTCCAACACCAGAATGGCAAATGGAAAAGGGTGCCGACGGCAAATACCACATCAACGGTTTCGCTATGCGCAACACTAATTGCATCGGCTACGACAACACCTATGTGGACGGTGTGGCAGTGCGCCAATACACATCCGCTAACAGCTATATTGATTTAGACGAGCAAACGCTGAACGACCTCCCATCATCCCATTTGAGCGAAGGTCGCTTGTTCAACGCCACTTTCGACCCCGTAACAGGCAAACTCACTTTTGAAGAAGACCCCTCAGCCAACCAGAAGATGCCATTCATCTCGCTGGTGGGCTATATGATGCAGCAAGATGCAGAATATGCCACCCCACGCGGCGTGGAAGGCACTCCTGCTGGTGTGACCACCGCCAAAGGCTGGCAAGAAGCTTGGTTGCAATACGATGCCGAAGGCAATCTCTTGAAGGACCGCAAGGGCAATGTGATGTACAGCACCATGTGGCCTCCAAAAAATCCTGTATATTTCACCGCCAACGCTGGTGGCGAACGCCATTACTCAAGCGACCAGATGACATTCTCTCCTGTGAAAGCCGCAGGCAAATATGTGGCTAAAACTGGTGCAGAATGGGAAAAAGAATTGAAGGCAAGCGACAATGCCGATGCTTACCAGGGGCTAGACCTCGTGGACGATGCCACCTACTACCGCTATGTGGTCGACGACATCTGGTATGTGGGCGCAGGTAAGATTTGGACCGGTTGGGCAGGTCAAACCGTCAAGCGAGACGGACGAGAAATCGCCCAATGGAGCAACCACCGCAACTGGGGCTACGGCAACAAGAAAGCAAACGACACTGATGGCACTTCCATCAACCCAGAGACCACCTACGGTGTGAGCACCGAAGAAGGAGCAAACGGTAACTTCCTTTTCAAGCAACCTACCTTCTTCAAGACTATCGAATTTTTCTACGACAACAACGACCCTGAAAAAGCGTCGAAAATCTACACCACCCTCGCCTACGGCTCTGCAAGCATCGCTGCAAAGAGCAACAAGGAAGATGGCGCTTATAAAAAAGGTAGCTACCAACCATCAGTTAGCGTGCCTGAAGGCGTGACCGTGACTGGCTACACCATCTACCGCTACGATGCCACTACCAACCAACTCGCTCCTATCGGCGACGACGGCGGTAAGGTGGCAGAAGGCAAAACCAACCCAAATTCAGAAACATTCACTTTCGACAACGAAGGCTTGGCTGACGGCCGCTACTACTATGTGCTCAAGGTTGACTTTAGCAATGGTCGCTCATCTAAAGTGCGCTCCAACCCATTCATCATTTACCACCCAGGCGTATACACCCTCGATGCCAACGGCTACCAGCTCGTGAAGCTCGACAATCCTGTGAATGACTACGAATATGTGACCTACAACAGCAAGGAAAATGGTGAAATGTATCTCGTGAACATCGCCGACGATGCCGTTGCGGCATACGAAGTGCTCCCCACCGACAAGCGCGACGCTGTGAAGGCTCTCCTGAGCAGCAACGAAGGCATCAAGTGGACCGACAAGGTGTTTGTGTATGCTCCTGTGCCATCTTCATTCAAGATTGACGCTGAAAAGAATACAACTATCAACCTCGAAGACATCACTGGCTACACCCTCGGCACAACCACTACAACCACTGTGGATCCTTTCAATGCCAAGGAACTGGTGAAACTCGACAATACGGGCAACTTCGCACAGCGCACCTACAAGGCTGTGATGAACTACAAGGAAACCGATCCTAACGACCAAAATAACAAGACCCCCAAATCCACTCTCGGCAAGGAAAACATCACTATGATGCAAATGCCTAACGTGAAGGCTAAGGGTTCGGTTGTGACTGTGACCAAGAAAGAAAACAGCAAGGAGCTCGACATCAAAGACGGCGACGTCACCAAGCAAAAGGCTTGCAACTACTATGAAGTGACTCTCGCACTCAATTTCGACGATCCTAACGTGATTACCGCCAATGCTCCACGCTTCAAAATCGGCGACAAGGTATATGAGGGCGTGAACGCTGGCACCCACAGCATCACAATCGCTTGCGTGAATCCTCTGGATTTTGCCAACGCTGCCGACATCACCGTTGACGCTGTGTATTACGACGGCACCGACTACACACTCCCTGCCACAATCGGTGAGGCTGCTGTGCTGAAAGCCGACAAGGCAAAATTCCAAGTGCTTGCACACCCACAAATCACATCCGTTGATGCCATCACCAGCAAAATGCCGCGCGAGCATGTAGTTGCCGATGTAGTTGCCGTCATTGGAATGAGCACCACCATGGACGGTGCCGACAAGATTGGCGAAACCGCCCTTGAGGACGAATACTACAATGTGGAATTTGCTATCGACGACCACACAACTCCAGATTTCAGCCAAATTCTCACAATAGAAGACATCAACTTCACAGGCAAGCTTGTGTTTAAAGAGGATGGCAATTACTGGATTTGGGACAAGTTCCACTGGTTCGAAAACACCACTGGCAAGAACAATATGAAGCTCAGAGCTGAAGTGACTCCTATGTATGTGGCTCACGTCACCAATCAAGCCAGCACCAAAAATCTCCAAATCATCTCTGGAGAAACTCTTGCAACTGCTGAAGGCACCTACGTTGCCCTCAACGGCAAACCAGCCGACTACATCAAGGAAGGTAGTATCCAAACTGGCGTAACCGACATCAACACCCTCGCACCACGCGCTCGCAAGGTGATTGAAAACGGCGAAATCCACATCATCTGTGGCGACCGCAAGTACAACGTGATGGGTGCAGAAATCCGATAAAAACGAATTCCCAATTTAAAAAATAGCTCTAACATTTTGGGCAAGTCCAGCGCATAAAGTGCTGGGCTTGCTTTTTTTAGTCCAAATCTGTCAATAGGGTTTAATGAGTTGATAATAAAATCTATGCAATCGGTTGCAGAGAAATATCAGCAAAAAAATTTATGAAATATTTCCTCATTTATGAAATTTATACGATATTTGCACCCAGATAGAACAAAGGAGATTTCCCACTCCACTCTATCAAGTTGTCATAAGATAACGGATGTATAAAAGTTGAAGATGAAACCCTATAAGGTATTTCCCGACCTTATAGGGTTTTATTATTTCCCAAATCACCGAAAAAGTCGAAAATAGATTTTGCACCGGTTTGTAAAAATCGCATCATAACGTAAAAATCGCATCATAACGTAGGGACATGCCTTCGGCATGTTTCCAATGCGTTGATACATTACTGTTTGCAGCGAAACAAACCAAAGGGACGGTTCTTCTATGTTGTAAACCAAGGGATTTTGGTAATTTAATATTTATTTAACATTTTGAAGAGCAATAGGATAGGTGTTTC
>SFGS01000103.1 GCA_004557565.1 Bacteroidales bacterium
CTCGACCAGTGCGTGCCCGACCTTGAGAAGCGCTCGGGCAACTCCACGCCGTTGCTGTGGAGCAGGTGCTTGATGCGCGTCTTGTAGCCGCCGACCTGTTGTCCGTCCCACAGTCTGAGACTCTATCAATTGCCTATATTGTTGTTGAACATACAACGTTAGAGTCCACGTCGATATGATATACGTCTCCATAAAGAGACCTAAGTAAACAGACTCATTACACCCTACCCGTAGGGGGTAAAATACATGCTTACAAGATCTTCACGGGATTGATGCAATCACACACCTAAACAGCTACCGTTGCTACGTCCAAGACTACAATTAACCGTTAATCTGATAGATTACAGACTGTCTGAAACAGAGCGTCAAGTAATCACCTTCAATATGTCTTGGATTATCGTCCCACGTAAGCTCGCTTCGAATAGAAAGTTTTTCAATTTCACCATGCTCCACACGGCGTGAGCTTTCTCATGTTATTTTTTTTTCAAGAACTCGTCTTGACTCAATATTGAAATTGAGACATGATAATCCAAAGACAGAAACTACACAATTTTTCTCATACAAAAAAGATGTCAAACAATTCTTTTATTTGTAGATGCTGTACAAAAATTGTAATGTCAATACAGCAAGATAAGTGTGAGTTTTTATAAACGCACACTCATTGACCTTATCGTTTTTTTCCTGACTTCGTTAATGCATCACCCCACGAGAAATTGCTCAACCCACAAGCCTCAACGAGAATGCAATATTCTCACAACCTCTCGTAGGGTATGGGGCGCGATTTTATTCATTTCTTAGCTCGTCACCTAAATAAAATAAGGTAATGATATACATGCTGTCCCTGTAAACAGATAAACGTAATTGGCAACAATATACCATTTGTTCTAAATGTGTATAATAAAAATCCGTACCCCTAAAAAGGTATGGGTTTTTATTTTTTTGTTATTAACGCGAGTTCGGAATAAGGGAAGTTTGAAAAGGCGAGATGCGGATGTGGGCATAGTGTTGCGCCTTTTCAGTCCACGCTTATCCCGAACTCGCGTAATTTGGTATTTATACGATGGGTGTTGGTTGGGTTTGCATAAATAAGAAAATCCGTGGGGCTGTGGGGACTGCACGGATTTTGGTTGTATTTTGGGTGGGGGTTATTCTTCTTCTTCTTCGGGGGTGGACTGTTGGGCGAGTTCTTGGAGGTCGGCTTTGGTGATGGCGTCGTCGGGGTCGGAAACCACTTGGAATTTCTCGTTCTCATCGGTGAAGTCCTCTTCCCAGTATTCGTCGTCCCACTGGCGGTCGGTTTCTTCCCAAGTCATCTTTCCGCCTGCATTTTCGTCGAAGTCGTCGTCGCGGCGCACTGGTTTCTCGGCCTCGAAGATGAAGTCGTCTTCCTCTTTCACGCGGTGGCTTGCGCTGAGGTCGCGCTGGGTGAGCGTTTCGGGTATGCGGTTGCGCTCATCGTTGATGGTGCGCCAAAGCAAGTCCTTCAGTTCGGTAAGTCCCTTTTGTGCCACCGATGAAATGAACACCGTGGGCACGTCGTCGGGCAGATGCTCGCAAAGCATTTCTTTCAACTCGTCGTCGATCATGTCGCACTTGGTGATGGCAAGCACGCGTGGCTTGTCGGCAAGGTCGGGGTTGAAAGTGCTCACCTCGTTGCAGAGGATGTCGTATTCCTTTTTAATGTCGTCGGTCTCGGCTGGCACCATAAAGAGGAGCACGGCATTGCGCTCGATGTGGCGCAAGAAGCGGAAACCGAGGCCTTTGCCCTCGCTCGCGCCCTCGATGATACCGGGAATGTCAGCCATCACAAACGATTGCTGTCCGCGATAACTCACGATGCCCAAGTTTGGTTCAAGGGTGGTGAACGGATAGTTGGCGATTTTTGGCTTGGCGGCAGAAATCACCGAGAGCAGGGTGCTTTTACCTGCGTTAGGGAAACCCACCAATCCCACATCTGCCAACACCTTCAGCTCCATAATCACCGCCTTTTCCACTCCGTCCTCGCCTCGCTGGGCGTAGCGTGGAGTTTGGTTGGTGGCAGTCTTGAAGTGGGTGTTGCCCAAACCGCCACGGCCGCCGCGGAGCAACTTCACAATCTGGCCGTCTTCGGTCACATCGCAGAGAAACTCGCCCGTCTCGGCATCGTAAACGGCAGTGCCGCAAGGCACTTCTATGGTGCGGTCTTCGCCGTCTTTGCCGTGGCACTGGTTTTCGTAGCCCGGTGCGCCGTCGGTGGCGAAGATGTGGCGCGTGTATTTCAAGTGAATCAGTGTCCACAGGTTGCTGTTGCCCTTCAGGAAGATGTGACCGCCACGACCACCGTCGCCACCATCAGGACCACCCTTGGGCATGTATTTTGCACGATGCAAGTGAGCAGAGCCGTGTCCTCCGCGGCCACTGCGACACATGATTTTCACATAGTCGATAAAATTCGATTCTGGCATATATTCTTATTGCAATTTTGATGTTATAATCATGAAATGTGGTGACTGATGCCTCTCGCAAATCTCTCGGCATCGGCGCACTTATAGTGTTATTCGCCACAAAGTTACGAAAAAGATACCATTCGTCCCGAATTTGCTGCACGAATAATCAAAATTTGAACGATGCGGTGTGGTCGTCAACCACCACTTCCTGCGGTGTGCCGCAGTGGTTGCGGTCTTCGAGCATACTGCGGATTTGGGTGTCGAACATAGGCATGGCGTTCTCGGTGATGAAGCCCTCCACCATGTCGCCAAGTGAAGCAGGGAGCGATGAGGAAAGCACTGCCTTTATGCCGGCGTTCATCTGTTCAATTAGCACTTTCGACTGTGGGTTTTGCCCCTCGTTGCCCTCGTAGAGCATGATAAATGCCTTGGTGGCAAGGTCGTCGAGTTCGCGGTGGAATGTGGCGGCTATCTTGTCTTTCTGAGCGGCAAGGTCGAGGTTTTCGCCACCGCCAAACAGCGCCATCACGCCACTCAACTTTTTGTTCAACTTCTCAATCTTGCCCATCAGTCGCAACAGCACGCTGTTCAGTAACCCCGGCACGGCCTGCTCCACTTGGCGTTTGCCGTCGGCAAGCAAGTGTGGGTTTGAGGCAATGCTCTTCAACTGGTGGGTGGTCACGCTCATGCGCTCAGCATCAATGGTGATGGTGCGGTAGTGGAAAGGGTAGGTGATGAGCGAGCCAGTTGCCACCTCGGTGATTGAGTCGCCGTTGTTGTAGTCGCGGGCAATGTCGGAGAGGTGCAGGTGCCCAGTGAGAATGGCGTGTACGCCAGCGCCAATCAGCTCGTTGCGCACGTTCTCGTGGTCAGCCACCACATATTTATCCAGCAGTTGGGCTTCCTTGTCGAAATGCTCAATCAGGTGGTGGTGCATCATCGCCACCACTCGTTTGCCTTGTGCGCGTGCCGAGCGTGCCTGGTCGGTAATCCAGCGCAGCGTGGCATCCTTGATGCGCCCGGCGGTGTGGTAGGTGTTCACCGAGTCGCCGCGAGCCTTCAGCAAGTTTTCCTCGTCACGATTGCTGTCGATTCCTATCACCACCAGCCCCTTCACAGGCTCAGCCGCATAGCTCAGCGAGGCGGTGTCGCACTTCACATCGCCACCGTAGCCGAAGTGAGAGTAGATGTCGCGAAACTCCTCACGAGTAATGGTGGCGGCTGTGCGACGCTCCTTGCCGTTGAAATATTTGGCGTTGGCGTTGCTGATGTCGTGGTTGCCCGGAATCACCAGCACCTTGATGCCCTTGGCGCGCAGGCACTCAAGCTGGCTTGCCACAAACTCATGGCTCAATCGCTCACCGTCTTTCGTGAGGTCGCCCGAAATCATCACAATGTCGGGGCATTGTTCAATGATTTTTCCAATCACCGTGCGCAAAATCTCGGCGCTCTCCTTAATCATACGCATATCGGAAGCGGCATACTTGTCAATAGCCGCGCCACTTTTCTCCACAAGCATCTCGCTCATGGCGTGAATGTCGCTCATCGCCACAATTTTTATTGCGCCGCTCATCTGCACGGCAGCCATAGCCAGTAGGGCAAGCAATAGTTTTCTCATCATTCGTCGTTCGTATTATATATGTGTGGGCAAAATTACTCAAATTTCAGTAAAACTCATTCATTTTCGCCTTCAGATAATATTTTTGCCAAGAAAAAGTGTGAACGCTTGTAAAATTCACGCTGAAATAGCAGAATATTGCAAAAATAAGTTAAATCAAAGCAAAAAGTTGCTGAAAAAGTATGTTGTATAACATATTTCTTGTACTTTTGCATCGGTTTTTCATGGTATTAGTTTTTAAGGTTATGAAATTCTTGGCGTCGTGACGACGGTTTTTATTTCATTTTGTTTAAGGTTTATGTTAATGGTATTAGAAGGTTAATTAGTTAAGCAATCCCCGATAGTGATATCAGGGATTTTTTTTGCCCCCATTTCCCCACCAGAGATATCAGGGTTCAGTGGATAAATACGGTTCAGTGGAAAATATGTGGGGATAGATTATGCATTGTTGCCGAATTGTGAATAGAATCAAAAACAAAAACATAAAAAACAGCCTTGGAGCAATGTGGAATGCTTCGCATTTGGCGGTGCGACTGTGCGCTTTGCGTCATTGGAAACGAGTTT
>SFGS01000104.1 GCA_004557565.1 Bacteroidales bacterium
CCAGCGGCAAGGGGCAGAGCCCCGTCGAGCGTCCATACTCAACGCCTTCTCCAACCCCAAACCACATTTCCACTGCAAACATAGTAACTTTTGGTTTGTTAGAGATGCGTTGATACATTACTGTTTGCAGCGAAACATGCCAAAGGCATATCCCTACGTTATGATACGCCAATGCGTTGAGAGTGTAGAAAAGATGAAAATGAAACAATAGCAAGGACCGGCATCTCCGATGCCTTCACCTGTGCTTTTATTTATCCCCCACCCCACGCGATAATGCAAACGATTGCATAATATTTTCGGCTTTGTGGTTTTAATAATGGATGGAAATGAGGGAAAAGGTGTGTAACTTTGTGGTATTCTAATTATTAACAATAGCCAAAACTATTTAATCCTTCGATATGAACAAAATCAAATTAGCACTTCTGGCACTGGCAATGCCCGTAGTGGCGCTTGCACAAGGCTGGCCAGCGAATTATGGCGGCGTTATGCTCCAAGGCTTCTACTGGGACTCTTTCGTGGATTCGCAATGGTCGAACCTCGAATCGCAAGCCGACGAGTTGAGTTGCTTCAAGCTCATCTGGGTGCCACAGTCTGGCAACTGCAACTCCAGTTACAACCAAATGGGCTACACCCCTGTTTATTTCTTCGACCACAACAGCAGCTTTGGCACTGAAAAGCAGCTTCGCAGCATGATCAGCACTTTCAAGGCTAAAGGCACTGGCATCATTCAAGATGTGGTGATCAACCACCACAACAATTTGGGTGTGAACGGTAGCTGGGTGGATTTCCCTGCCGAAACCTACAACGGCGTTACCTATCAATTCAAATCTACCGACATCTGCGCCAACGACGACGGTGGCAAGACTAAAATATGGGCAAGCGAAAACGGCTTCAACCTCAGCGCCAACAACGACACAGGCGAGGGCTGGGACGGTTGCCGCGACCTCGACCACAAGAGCGCTAATGTGCAGAACATCATCAACGCCTATCTGCCTTACCTGCTCAACGACCTCGGCTATGCCGGTTTCCGCTACGATATGGTGAAGGGCTACAGTGCTTCGTTCACCGGTCAATACAACACTAAAGCCGGCGTGCAATACAGCGTGGGCGAATACTGGGACGGCAACGCTTCTACGGTAATCAACTGGATCAACGGCACTAAGGTGAACAATGTGATTCAGTCTGCCGCATTCGACTTCCCATTCCGCTACAACGTGCGCGACGCTGTGAACGGTAGCGACTGGTCGAAACTCGGCAACGCCAGCGTGATGAGCAACGCCAGTTACAAGCGTTACGCTGTCACTTTCATCGAGAACCACGATACAGAATATCGCTCAAGCGCAGAGCAGCAAGACCCTATCCGCAAGGACACTATCGCTGCCAACGCATTCCTCATCGCCATGCCTGGCACCCCTTGCGTGTTCTACAAGCACTGGCAGGACTACAAGAGCGAAATCAAGAATATGATTGAGCTGCGCCAAATCGCTGGCATTCACAATATGAGTTCTTACTCAAAATACCGCAGCAATGTGAACTATTTCGCCAACCAAGTGACCGGCACCAAGGGCAAACTCATGGTGGTGGTGGGCAAAACCGAATTGGTGAAGCCTTCGGCTGCTTCGTGGGTGGAAGTGATTGCTGGCCATCACTACAAATACTACCTCTCACCCAGCTGCGAGGTGGCTTGGGCTGATGTGGCATCGGGCGAATATGAGAAGGCGTTTGATGTGAAACTCATGGCTGTAAGTGCCACCAGCGGCGCGAAACTCGTTTACACGCTCGACGGATCCGAACCTACCGCCTCAAGCCCTCAAGTGGCAAATGGCGCAAAAATCACCATCAGCGGCAGTTGCACCCTTAAAGTGGGATTGCTGAAGAATGGCGCAGTGAGCAGTGTGCTTTCACGCGACTACCAGATTGTACCTTTCACCCCTCACACCGCCACCGTGCACGTGAAGGACCCAAGTTGGCCATCGGTTTACTTCTATATGTGGGACAAAAAAGGCGATGAACTCAACGGCACATGGCCTGGCTCCGTAGTTACCGACACCAAGATGGTAAAGGGTGCGAAATTCTACTACAAGACAGTGAATGTTCCTTCTAAGGACTACTATTTCAACGTGATTTTCGATAAAGGATCAAATGAAGAACAAACAGTGGACATCGGCCCTATCCGCAACGATGTTTACTACGAAATCAGAGGTTCGATAAACGGCAAGATGCTCGTTGACGACGTTACGCTCCAATACACTGGCGGTGGCGACACCCCTATCAAGGGCGACATCGACGGCAATGGAGAATTGAACGTGAGCGACGTGACTGCCCTCATCAACAAGATTCTCTCCGCAGCCGACTTCAGCGACAGCGTGTGCGATGTGAACGAAGACGGTGTGGTGAACGTGAGCGATGTGACTGCTCTCATCAACCTGATTCTTGAATAATGAAATTATATAAGTTAGTTAGCGTTATCGTGCTTGCACTCCTGGGTCTAATGCCGACCCAGGGCAGTGCAGCCACGTTGGGCGACATCGACGGCAACGGCGAAGTGAACGTGAGCGATGTGACTGCCCTCGTCAACCAGATTCTCGGCACAGCACAGTTCGACAGCGCCACTTGCGATGTGAATACCGACGGCAGTATTGATGTGAGCGACGTGACTACACTTGTGAATATCATTCTCGGCACTTACGAAGACCCGAACCAAAAGTTGGCGGGTGCCGACATCTCTCTGCTCGACCGCTACGAACAGCGTGGAGCCATCTACTACGATAAAAACGGCACGAAAGTGACCGATATGCTCGCTTTCTACAAGCAAATCGGGCTCAACGCCATGCGTGTGCGCCTCTTTGTTGACCCTTCAAAGGCTTCGGCTACCGACAAGGGGCAAGGCGTGTTTCAAGACATCGCCTATGTGAAGGCTTTGGGCAAACGCATCAAAGACCACGGATTGAAATTCATTCTCGATTTCCATTATAGCGACTCGTGGGCTGACCCCGGCAAGCAAACCGTGCCAAGCCGATGGACAGGACTCTCGGTGGAGGCGATGACCGACTCGGTGTATAGCTACACGAAAGCGTCGCTCGAAGCCATGGTGGCTGCTGGCGCACGCCCCGACTATGTGCAGGTGGGCAACGAAATCACCTACGGTATGCTTTGGCCTACTGGCAGCGTGTGGCCCGAAGGCACAGCCAATAAAGGCACTTGGGCTAATTTCTCAGCCTATTTCAACGCTGGAGCACGCGCCGTGCGCGAGGTGCTGCCAAACGCGAAGGTGATTTGCCACATCGAAATGTCAAACAACGGCAATCCGGGCAAGTTCTTCGGTATGGGCGCAAAGAAATTCGGGCTCGACTACGACATTATGGGTCTGAGTTACTACCCTGCCTACCACGCCACCGCAAGCACCGTGATTTCGGCGTTGGAGGGTGTGATTAAGCAACTGACAGTGCAAGTGCCCGACCGTAAAATCATGATTATGGAAACGGGCTACTCCTACCGCTGGGAAATGAGTGGCACAAAAGACACCAATATCAGCGAAAAATACCCTTACACCGAAGCCGGACAGGCGAAATTCGTCGCCGACCTCGTGACCATGCTCAACAAATACAGCGAGAGCGTGAACGGACTTTTCTGGTGGTGCGCAGAGCAAAACGAATACGGACTCGACTGGAACACCCAACGCGTGGTGGACAGTTGGTGGCAAGCAAGCCTCGTTGACAACGAAAACGGCAAAATCCTCCAAGCCACCTACGAGTTCCCCAAATTCAAATAATCCCCCTACATCTGCTGAATTGTCGTAATAAAGCATTATTTTTGAATTGAAAACGCCCTACAAATCGTCAGCGACTTGCCGACGATTTTAAAATCCTATTTGTAATACCATGGAACCATCATTGCCGAATCAAATCAAAAGACAAGGACAATGTGGTGGCATCAAATCTCCCAAAACGATTTTGCATGGTAGGGACGCGATACTTCGCATCCGCACCAAATGACTGATATTCAATATGGTATCATAATTATGGGCGGACGTGAAGTATCACGTCCCTACCGGGTTTGGTTTTTCGCCGAAGGCGAGCGGTTTTTATCCTTTTAGCGATGCCACCGACCTCGTAAGAGGACGGCGTTAGGGGTGTGGGGTGGATGATTCAAACCTTGCTTGAAGTCAGACATGCCGCAGCACTAACGACAGGTGCGAAGCACTGGCATCGCTAAAAGGCTGTTTTTTATGTTTTTTGTTTCAGTGCCCCCAGTATTTATCCACTGAACCGAAAAGAGTTTGAAAGTTATAGAATAGTCTTAATCTATAAAATCCCTTGTTCGGGCGTAATATCAAGGCCGGCGGCTTCGACAAGTTGCCGGTCTTTCTTCATTACCTCAGCCGGAATCCATTTACGCTCGGGGCATAACGATTGCTTAGTTCCGCTTTTTTGAGACGTTCGCTCAAGTCGTAGTACCACTGCAATGCAATCATGCAGATGAAAGTCCATGCCTCAAGCGATTTTTCGTCTTGCATATAAGAATGGTCGGCCTCGATGACATTTTTAAATGCATCAATAGCCTGCTCTACATCGCCACGAGTCTTATAGTCGAGGTAAACATGTTCGGCATCTTTTCCCGATGTAGACATTAGAGCTAATGTGCCGAACTGCAGAGACTTCGCCTTGTATCCGTCCATTGTGTACTCTTCCATTTCGGGGTCGAAAACGCGGCGCATGTAGTCTTCCGACTCATCGATGCGGTGTGCCTCGTCAAGGTAGAGAAACACTTCATGACCATCAATCTCAAAGCGCTTCCACCATATCGGCTTTTTGTGATAGAGGAATGCTCCATCAGCTCCGTCGTTGGTTCTCCAGGCGAATATGCTATAATCCAGACCTTTGGTAGAGCGCTTTAGCGCCATAGTGAACTTTATCCCCAATTTGTCAAGTTGCGCTATGTTTGAAGCCGATTGAAATCCTTTATCGATAATGGCAACACCGTCGCGTATGCCCGAATCGGCGAGGCACACCTTAAATGCGCTGACATCCTTTATGCTACCTGGCATCAAACGATAATATACGGGCAGATGCTTGGCGCAGTTGAAAATCCACATTATATTTACCGCGGTGTCGAACGTGCCGCGTTTTGTTTTTGTCAGTTGCGGATAATCCATGCAACGTGATGCCGAGAGCTGATCGGTGCCGTCAAAGATGATATTATCCAAAGGGTCAATATAGCTGCGCATATACTCAGTTATTTTATCACGCTTTGTGCCCAAATCATGAAGAAATCCCGATAGCGCATTGGCCGACAAGCCCCTATCGCCAATCTTGTGCGACAGATAACTATCGGCAAAGTCTCCTGCAACGCGACGCATCGGCGACTGAAAACGCAACCTGCAGTACACCAACGCAATAATCCGCGACCAATCCTCAGGAAACACTCGCTTTAGTCGGTCAATACAGTCGCTCTGCTCCGTTAGAATGTAGTCTGAGAGACCGAATTCCTTTACTTCTCCGATTTTTGGCTCAGCAACCACAGCCGACCTTCCTTCTTTAAGTTCCGCAATCTCACGTTCCATTATTCGCTTGCGCGACTCCTTAAAGCCTCCAGCCTCAGTTATAGAGCCAAGATATTTGCCTGTAATCTTGCGGGCGCGCTTTTTCTCCTTGTCATACACGCTTGAACACTCATACAACTTGTAGAGCGAATCGTTTACACGACGAAGTTCGGTTCCGGGGCGACGGAATTTTACTGCCCAATCAGGATGTGCCATATCTTTATGTATTACGCTAAGACGTAATACAAAGGTACAACGTTGTTTTGATTCTGCCAAACTTTTTCGCCTGAAAATCAAGCATCGAGGCGAAGAAATCGCCCCGATGCCATAATATTACGCCAATTTAAGGGATTTTATAG
>SFGS01000028.1 GCA_004557565.1 Bacteroidales bacterium
CGCGCTACTTTGAGGGGGTAGTGAACAATGGTTCGTGTGAGTTCGAGTCTCATCTTGGACACCAGAAAGTGGTAGGAGCAACAGCTCTTGCCACTTTTTTTGTTTTATATGGTTGAAATCCCCAAAAAATATCATTACTTTTGTTGTGCTTAATTAATTATTGAAAATATGAAAAGTTTGCTTCTCGGAAAAAAGATGGTTTTTACACTATTGTGGATGGCGTTTGGGATTCTTGCCCAAGCCCAGAAATTGGCGGAATTTAATCTTAATAGCTTTGATAACTGGGTTTATACACGGTCGGGCGTGGAACTGAACACCAACACCATTTGCACTAACAAGGTGAATCTGTACGGCAACTATATGCTTATTTCGCCCCAATTCAGTGCGAAAATTGTGAAGTTTGTCAAGGTGCAGGCAAAGATTGTGGTGAAAGAGTACGCGCAGCCCAAATACAGCATAGCTAAAGCCTCGCCCACATTGGAACTGCTCAACGAGCAAGGAGAGGTGGTGGCTACCAAAAAGCACGCTTACAGCGAAGCACTGCCACAACAAGTTTTTGAAGATTATTTGGCAGTGCCAGAGGGCACAAACAGGCTCACCATGCGCATATCAGCCCCAAGGGCAGACGTGAATAGCGCAGGAGCCGTTCACGAGCTGGTGCTGACGGCAAGCAGCAGCGATGGCAGTCTCGTTGTTGGTGACTTGAATGGCGATGGCGTGTGTGATGTGACCGACGTGACAGCACTGATTAATATCATTTTGGAAGAGAGTGTGACAGCCGATGCCGCCGATATTAATGGCGATGGCAACATTGATGTGAGCGATGTAACCGCCCTCATCAACAAGATTCTTCAGTAATCGATAACCGAATGTCGCTAAACTTTGCGGCGAGGGAGATTGAATGCAATAGAGATAATCACCATCACGCTGAGCGCCCAGGTGTAATAGAGGTAGGGAAGGAACGCCACAGGGCTGAGGTGGGCAAGGCCTGCAGCCATCAGCGACTGTGCTCCGTATGGGATAAGGCTTTGAATGATGCACGAACAAGTGTCGAGCAGGCTTGCCACCTTTCTGCCGTCGAGTTGAAATTGCTGTGAAATTTTGTGGGCAATGTCGCCAACGGTGATGATGGCGATGGTGTTGTTGGCGGTGCAGAGGTTCACGAGGCTCACCAGCGTTGCCACCACGGCTTGTGCGCCACGGCAGCTATTGATGCGATGGGTGAGTACCTGAATGATGTATTTCACGCCCCCATTGTGGCTAATTACGCCCAACAGACCAGCCGCCAGCAGCGTGACGATAATCAGGTCGCTCATATCCTTGATGCCACCGCCCATGTATCCGCACATGTCAATCAGGCTCGCATCAGCCAGTCCGCAAAGCGCAATGGCGATGCACGATATAATGCCCATGGTGAGCACCACCAGCACATTCACGCCCATCATAGCTGACACAATCACAATCAGATAAGGTGTGACATTCCACCACGATGCTGTGGTGATAGGAGCGTGTGCGGTGTGCTGAATGTCGCCTGTGAAGATGTAGATGCCCAAAGTGGCAATGGCGGCAGGAAGCGCAATCCAAAGGTTGGTCTTGAATTTATCGTTCATTTTCACCTTCTGACTGCGTGTCGAGGCGATGGTGGTGTCGCTGATAAACGACAGGTTGTCGCCAAAAAACGAGCCGCCCAGCACCACCGACACAAGGAAAGCCGTGTCGACACCAGTGCTTTGAGCCAGCTGGCACGCAAAAGGCGTGAGTGCCACGATAGTGCCCACAGAAGTGCCAATCGACATGGATATGAAGCACGCAGTGATGAAAAGCCCCGGCACAAGAAACGACGACGGCAGCGACGCTAATGCAAGGTTCACGGTGGCATCAATCGCTCCAATACCTTTAGCGAGCGCAGAAAAAGCACCTGCCAAGAAAAATATCCATATCATGTAAAGCACATTGGAGTTGGCTGCGCCTTTTGAAAATATCTCGATTCGTTCGGTGATTTTCTTCTTTGGCGTAAAAAGCAATGCCCACATCGATGCGATGATGAATGCTATGGACAGTGGCATTTTGTAGAAATCGCCGATAATTACCGATACAGCCACATAGAGCAGCAGAAACACCACGATGGGCGAGAGAGCCAATAATCCTTTACCTGTGCTGATATATGAAGCCGTTTGCTTGTTTTCCATTACCTTGATATTTTATCTTGCTTATTTTGTGAAACGATGTGCAAAATTACTGCAAAATCATAAAATCACAAAATAAATCTCTTTTTCTTTTGAGAATTATAGTTTGTTTGTTGTTAATCTCCGCCATTCTCGCTATCTTCGTAGATTAATACATTGTTAAAAATGAAGCTACGAAACAGCCTATCAGCTATTCTCTTGGCGATGTGCGCCACATTCTCGTTAGCCGCCAAGCGATTAGTCGCCGACGGCATCAGTTACACTGTAGATGAATCGGGCAGAGCCACGGTGGTGTTAGGCGATGATTGTTATACAGGAAAAGTCACTATTCCTGCTGTGCTGGGAGGAAAGCAAGTGGCGTCGGTGGGTTTTGGCGCATTTAATGCGTGCCACGGTCTTACAGGCGTAGTGCTTCCCGACGGCATCGCCACCATTGGCGATTATGCGTTCAACGCTTGCGATTCGCTCACCGCCATCACCATTCCTGAAACTGTCACCGGCATCGGCGCGTTTGCCTTTCACGGTTGCTCACGGATTGTGGATATTGTGATTCCCGAAGCCGTGACCAGTATTGGCGAAGAGGCGTTTTTCGGTTGCACAGCGTTGAAAACGGTGAAAGTCGGCAAAAATGTGACCAGCATTGGCACACGAGCCTTTCAGCGTTGTACCCAACTGAAAACGGTAACCGTTGACCCCGAAAATCCCAACTATTGCGACATCAACGGCATATTGCTCACCAAAGATGCCCAAACACTGGTGGCATTCAGCCGTAAAAACGCATCGTGGCGCAGCTATACCGTGCCATCGTCGGTGACCAGCATAGCCGACTTTGCCTTCTATGGTTGCGATGCGATGAAGTCGATCACCCTGCCAGAAGGGCTGGAAACGATAGGGGAGTGGGCATTTGCCAACTGCGGCATCATGGGCTCGTTCACATTGCCCACAAGTGTGAAGCATATCGGCGCAAACGCATTTTTTGGAATGAAGAGTTGCAAATCATTTTATTGCGGCACGGTTGAACCACTTCCGCTGCGTGAGGTGACCACACCTTTCGGAATGTTTACCGACCTTTCGGCTCGCACCCTCTACGTACCAAACGCCGATGCCGTGAAGCGATACAAGGCGGCACCAGTGTGGAGGGAGTTTGGCAAAATTGTGGCATATCTTGGCGATGTGAATGGCGATGGCGAAGTGAATGTGGGTGATGTGACCGCGCTTATCAACGCCATTTTAGGCGACACCACCTACGAGCAGAAGGTGTGCGACATCAACTGCGACGGAGAGGTGAACGTGACCGACGTGACGACATTAATCAATACAATTCTTGAATCATAACACACTATTTATTTTTATCATGAGTTTTCAACCTTTGGCAGAGCGATTGCGTCCAAAGTCGCTCGACGAGTACATAGGACAGCGTCATTTGGTGGGTCCCGGAGCGGTGATTCGCCGAATGATTGAGAGTGGCAACATTGCGTCATTTATTCTTTGGGGACCTCCAGGAGTGGGCAAGACCACGCTTGCACGCATTATTGCCGAGCAAACGAAAGTGCCTTTCTACACGCTTTCGGCAGTGACTTCGGGCGTGAAAGATGTGCGCGATGTGCTCGACCGATGCAAAAAAGATGCGCAAAGCATGTTCACCAAAGGCCGGCCTATACTGTTTATCGACGAAATCCACCGTTTCAACAAGTCGCAGCAGGATTCCCTGCTTGGGGCTGTGGAAAACGGCACCGTCACGCTTATTGGTGCCACCACCGAGAATCCATCGTTTGAGGTGATTCGCCCGCTGCTGTCGCGCGCACAGGTGTATGTGCTTCAGTCGCTTGATAAGGACGACCTTTTGCGCCTCCTTGACCATGCCCTCCAGACCGACCCCATTTTCCAGAACAGGGAGGTGAGAGTGGAGGAAACGGAAGCACTCCTTCGCTTTAGTGGTGGCGATGCCCGAAAATTGCTGAATATCCTCGACCTGCTCCACCAGTCGCTGGGCGAGAAAGAACCGTTTGTGCTCAACGATAAGGTGGTGACCGAGCGATTGCAGCAGAATCCGATGGCATTTGACAAAGACGGGGAGATGCACTACGACATTATTTCGGCTTTTATCAAGTCGATTCGTGGCAGCGACCCTGATGCAGCGGTATATTGGCTTGCACGCCTTATCGCTGGCGGTGAAGACCCAAAATTTATCGCTCGCCGCCTCTGCATTTCTGCCGCAGAGGATATTGGGCTTGCAAACCCCAACGCCCTGCTCTTGGCTAATGCCACATTCGACATCATCAATAAGATTGGTTGGCCAGAGGGGCGAATACCGCTGAGCGAGTGCGCTATCTATCTTGCCGCATCGCCAAAGAGCAATTCGGCATACAATGCCATCAACAGTGCGCTGCAACTGGTGGAGCAGACTGGCAATGCCCCTGTGCCACTTCACTTGCGTAACGCCCCCACAAAGTTGATGAAGCAACTTGGCTACGGTCGTGACTATATGTACTCCCACGACTATCCCGGACACTTCGTGCGCCAGCAGTATATGCCCGACGAACTGCAAGGCACCCAATTATGGGCACCCCAAGACAACTCCGCCGAGGCTCAAATGGCAGCGCGCCAGCAAGCCCGCTGGAATCCCCAGCCCCCAAAAGAAGAATAGCACCGAGAAATACGGTGGGATTTGATGGATGTTGAAAAAACACTAATTTAATCCATTTCTACCCTATTGACATTGGTTTTTGGGGTAAAAAAAGACCCGATGAAGCGAAATTCATCGGGTCTTTTGGTTATTTTGGGGAAGTGATTGTTTACTTCTTGTGGTCGGCGATCCAGTTCTTAGCGTTTACGAAGGCTTGGATCCATGGAGTCACCTCGTCGGCTTGGCGAGCCTGTGGATAGAAGCCGCATTGCCATGGGAAGATAGCACGCTCCAAGTGAGGCATCATAGCCAAGTGGCGGCCGTCCTTAGAGGCGATACCTGCGATGCCGCGTGGCGAGCCGTTAGGGTTGGCAGGATATGAGCGGTAGTTGTATTGTGCCACCACATTGTAGTTGTCGGCGCCTTCTGGCAGGTTGAACTTGCCTTCACCGTGAGCCACCCAGATGCCGAGTTTAGAACCAGCGAGGTTGCCGAACATCACAGAATTGTTTTCAGGAATCGACAGGCCGATGAAGTTGGATTCAAACTTGTGGCTATCGTTGTGGTCCATGTGAGGCTGGCTGCTGTATTCTGGGTTGAGCAGGTTGAGTTCAATCATCACTTGGCAACCGTTGCAGATACCGAGGCTCAAAGTGTCGGTGCGCTTGTAGAAGTTTTCGAGTGCCTTTTTAGCCTTTTCGTTCCACACGAAGCCGCTTGCCCATCCCTTGGCAGAGCCGAGCACGTCGCTGTTGGAGAATCCGCCGCAGAACACAATCATATTCACATCTTCAAGCGTTTCGCGGCCGCTCATCAAGTCGGTCATGTGCACGTCTTTCACATCGAATCCGGCAAGGTAGAGTGAATAAGCCATTTCACGGTCGCCATTCACACCCTTTTCACGGATAATAGCCGCCTTGATGCCGGTTTTTCCGTGCTTGAAACCGTTGATGCCCAAGTCTGCCGCCTTACCAGTGAAGCCAGCAGGCATACGCCAGCGCAGAGGTTGCTTCTTATAGTTTTCGAAGCGAGCCTTTGCCAATTTGTTGCCGCTTTGCTTGCAGTCGAGCAGATATGAGGTCTTGAACCAAAGGTCGCGCAGATAGTCGATGAAGAACATGTATTCGTCGCCGTTCTGTGTCACGGTCACGGTGCGCTCTTCAGAAGGTTCACCGATGTAGATAAACTTAACGCCACGCTCTGCGAGTTCGCGTTCCACCTTGCCGCATTGGTTGTTTGCCACCTGAATCACAAGAGCAGGATTTTCGGCAAAGAGCACCTTCACGATGTCTTGCTCAGCCATACCGTCGAGGTCGAGGTTCACACCGCCCTTGGTGTTGGCGAAAGTCATTTCAAGCACAGTGGTGAGCAAACCGCCAGCGCTGATGTCGTGTGCTGCCAAGAGTTGCTTGTTTTCCACCAAGGCCTGCACAGCATTGAATGCGTTGGCAAAGTAATCGGCACTTTTCACGCCAGGAGCCTTGTCGCCAAGCAATCCCATAGATTGTGCAAGGGCAGAACCACCGAGTTGCATGTCGCAGCCAGAGAAATCGATATAGTAGAGACGGCTCTTCTTTTGTTGGAGCACAGGGCTTACGGTTTTCTTCACGTCGCACACCTCACCGCCAGCAGAGATAATCACGGTGCCTGGGGCAATCACCTTCTTGTTGCCGTATTTCTGGGTCATGGAGAGGCTGTCCTTGCCGGTTGGAATGTTGATGCCGAGGGAGCAAGCGAAATCGCTACAAGCCTTCACAGCGCGGTAGAGACCAGCGTCTTCACCCTCGTTGCGGCATGGCCACATCCAGTTGGCGCTCAGCGAAACTGCCTTCAGACCGCCATTGAGGTTTGCGCCCACAATGTTGGTCAATGCCTCAGTGATAGAGAGCACAGATCCAGCGGCAGGGTCGATAAGACCGGCTTGAGGCGCATGGCCGATAGAGGTGGCGATACCGCTGTTGCCAGTGTAGTCGAGAGCCACCACGCCACAGTCGCTTAAAGGCAACTGAATTTCGCCTTGGCATTGCTGGCGTGCGATCTTTCCAGTCACAGAGCGGTCCACCTTGTTGGTCAACCAGTCCTTACATGCCACGCCTTCGATTTGAAGCACGGTTTCGATATATTCGTTGAGTTTTGCAGCGTCGGTTTTCACTGCTTTGTATTTGTGGTGCTTAGTGCTGTCGGTCATTACAGTCTTTGGAGAACTGCCAAACATATCCTTCATGCCCAAGTCGATAGGCTTCACGCCGTCGGCTTGCTCAAACACGAAGCGGTCGTCGCCAGTGGTTTCGCCCACCACATAGAATGGAGCGCGCTCGCGTTCGGCAATCTTCTTGATGCGAGCCAAATCCTTTTCCTCAGCCACAAAGCCCATGCGTTCCTGGCTTTCGTTGCCGATGATTTCCTTTGATGAAAGGGTAGGGTCGCCCACAGGCAGAGCAGCCATATCGATGCGTCCGCCAGTTTCTTCCACCAGTTCAGAGAGGGCGTTGAGGTGACCGCCAGCGCCGTGGTCGTGGATCGACACGATAGGGTTGGTGTCGTCTTCAGCCAAGGCACGAATCACGTTGGCAACACGCTTCTGCATTTCAGGGTTGGCGCGCTGCACGGCGTTGAGCTCGATGGCGTTGGCGTATTGGCCGGTGTTCACGCTCGAAACGGCGCCACCGCCCATACCGATGCGATAGTTGTCGCCACCCATCAGCACCACTTTCTCGCCAGCCTTTGGAGTGCCCTTGATTGCGTCGCGCTTATTGGCGAAGCCCACACCACCGGCAAGCATAATCACTTTGTCGTATGCCAATTGGCGTTTTGCTTCCTCGTGCTCAAATGTGAGGAGAGAACCGCAGATAAGAGGCTGGCCAAACTTGTTGCCGAAGTCGCTTGCGCCGTTTGAAGCCTTGATGAGAATTTCTTCAGGAGTTTGATATAGCCATGGGCGTGGAGGCATGGTGCAGCGTTCCCAAGCACGCTCAGCTTCGGTGCGAGGGTAGCTGGTCATATACACAGCCGTGCCAGCCAATGGCAAACTTGCGCGTCCACCACCCAGACGGTCGCGGATTTCACCGCCCGAACCAGTAGCGGCACCGTTGAAAGGTTCTACGGTGGTAGGGAAGTTGTGGGTTTCGGCCTTGAGCGAAATCACCGAGTCGATTTCCTTCACTTCAAAGAAGTCGGGTTGGTCGGGATTCACTGGAGCGAATTGCTCAATCTTTGGACCGTCGATAAACGCCACATTATCTTTATAGGCGGAAATCACCTTGTTGGGATATTCCTTGGTGGTCTTTTTGATGAGGTTGAAGAGGCTTGTAGGCATTTCCTCGCCGTCGATGATGAAAGTGCCACCGAAAATTTTGTGACGGCAGTGCTCGCTGTTCACCTGCGAGAAACCAAACACTTCGCTGTCGGTGAGAGGGCGGCCGAGGCGCTTGCCAAGTCCCTTCAGGTAATCCACCTCTTCGGGGCTGAGAGCCAAACCTTCCGACTTATTGTAGGCTTCAATATTGTCAATATAAACGATAGGATCCGGCGTACGAGTGATAGTGAAGGTGTCGCTGTCTAATGTGTGGTACACACGTTGAAGCATTTTGTCGTACTTGGGATCCTTTTCTTTTGTGGTTGTGAACTCTTCGATGCGCTCGATGCCGGTCATCGCCATGTTTTGGGTGATTTCGACCGCGTTCGTACTCCAGGGCGTAATCATCTCCTTTCGTGGGCCGATAAACGTGCCTCGTAAAGTGTCGTCCTGCACTTGAATGCCGCCGAGCAGCCATTCTAACTTCTCAAGTTCCTTTGGTGAAAGAGCATGGTCAGCACCTACCGCATAGATGGTGTTTGCTCCTTTTTTAAAGAATGTAATCATAAAAAATTAAGATGGATTACTGTTTAAATCTAAATTCTTCTACAAAGTTAAAGCAATCCACTCGCACTACAAAGCAAAACCGCCATTTTTATTTCACCAACCCCCACACATTATTTATATAGCCCCCCAATCAAACATGTTGTATAGGATAGTAGGATTTTTTTAAGCCTTTTTGTGGCTTGTTAGAGTTTTTGAAATAGGCGAATGAAAATGTGATTATTTGCTTGGCGTTTCAAAGATAAATTCATATATTTGTAATTGCATTATGCGTGGTGTGAGCATACGCGACATCATTGCATTTTGCAAGACATATTATTTGAAAGCGTTTCGCTTCAATTCCTATCAACGAAAATCGCCAATTTTCATAACTCAAGGGATATTGGGGCAGCCAGAAACGCCTTCGCTGTGCTTGTATTATCCACCCCCATACAAGTGGGGAGGCCTTATAAGCTTCAGCGTGGGGGTGGGTTGTTCAATTTCGAGTTAGGGCGTTTGGCGATGCCTCGTTGATGATTGACAACGACATCGTCCCACGCTTTCTTTTTTAGACCATAAATAAACCGTTTCGACATTGGGGACGAGAGAAACACAAAACAGCATTTTTTAGATGAAATATCTAATTTTTTTGTTTTTTTTGATTGTAGTTTGTGATGGAAATGCGAAAATTTCTAAACGACAAGCAAATATAGTCTTAAAAAAGGACTGTGAGCAAAGCAAAATGTTTTTGCCAACAAAAATGGGAGATGGCAGAATTATGTTTGATATGTCGTATGTAGATGGAACTCTGACTTATTATTACACTGTAAATGATAGCTTTTTGGATGAGATAAATAATGCAACTCAGTTAGGTTGGTCGTTTTATAGAAGTCAATTTGGCGAGAGTTTAGAAGAACTGGGTATTGATATTGAAGATTATGATAAAAGAAAGTTCGAAAATGTGTACTCTGTAAATGATGCATTAGCACAGTTGTTTAGGGGAACTGATGCATATTTATTTTCGGAGGTGTTCTTGTCTTATCCAATGCAAGAGATTTTACTAAAAGCTGCCGACTTTAGACTAGTAGGCATTGTGTATACGGTTAATAGGAAAAAAATAGTTTGTAAGTACACGGTTTCTATAGAAGATATAAATTTTATCAAATCATTGCGAAAACAAGGTCGCTCGTTAACTACGCTTAGGGGAATATATTTGTCGCTTTATAATTGTATAAAGGGCGCGTTATCTAATAATAACGATTTGCCATTACAGATAGACAGTGCTACAAGGCAACTAAGGACGACTTATAGTGAAAATAAAAAGACAATTTATTACAACTATGAGATAGACGAATGCTATTTTAGTGAGATAAAGAACAGTAAAGAATGTAGAGACAACATAAAAAAAAACATAATTCAGTGGTATAGTAAATTGGTGTCAAAAGAAGGGCTGGAATCATTAATGCTGTATGGAGTAAACTATTGTGCAAAATACCAGAAAAGAAATAGTAATCAGACTATTGAAATCAATATACCTTTTTCTGAAATATATTATAATAAACAGAAATAGATAAACTGAATTATTATTTATGATTTCATTCTGAAGTGAAATTGAAACTTGCATTAATTAGAAACATAAATCAAATATAAATATAAATATAAATAAAAATAAAAATAAAAATGGGAACAGTAATTGGTTTTGTAGTAAGCATGGTCTTGTTCGGAGGCTATTTTAGGGTGATGAAGAAATCAAGACTATTTGTCGTGTTGTATTCTGTTTTAATGGCGTCATTTGAGTTTTTTGCATTTATTTTTTGTATAGACTTAAATTGGTGGAATGTGCTGATACTTCCATTCGGCACACTTTTAATCACTTTTATCTGTTTCTTTATTGCGCCATTGAGTCCAAATAATGTTGATGTTGTTACAGACTCTGTCATGTCTGAATTGCCTAATTACTATGAAAATTACGATAGTTTGAAACCTATGGGTAAATTGCATGTGCCATATTTTAAGCAAACTTATGATAGAGAACTGTATAATGTGTTATATTCTTTTACCTCATCCGTTGATGATACAAATTCAATCATCAAGAATCTACTTACAAATGTTTATTATCCATTTAGTAGTGTGCCTAAGTACATAATTGAAAAACATGTGAAATGGTCTATTGATAGCGTAGCTTTGTCAAAACCATATTTAAGAGCATGTATAAAACGCTATCCAAATGTTTATAATCAAGTGTTTAATATATTTGTTTGCCTTCTTGATATTAATGAAACAGCCACAGATAACATTTGTCGAGATTTTAAAAGTGTCAAAGAATAGTCTTAAAATCGAGCTGAAAAAATTTGATATAGTGTAGAATGAATGCGTATGGGCAATTTTGGGGGTAGTTTTGCGTTATTATTGGAGAGAATGACTAACTTTGCGTAGGGAAGTGGCTTTCTATAATGATTTTAAGGGGGGCGGACTTTCTATGTTTCGTTACGCATATTTGTATCACGACATTTTACATGATATGAGAATTAGAAGTTTTTTCTTTACGATAATAGCGATTTTGGTACCACTTATAGGGTGGGCACAGGTGTCGTTTGTGGGCGGCTCGCACGAGGTTTACGACTTGATTCCGGAGAAAAATACGGGTTTGAACCATATTTATGTGCTCTACAACACGCAGGGCGTGGGTATGCAGTATCGGGCGACGAGCGATACGCCTGTGGTGTGGTATAGTTTTGGTAGCCAAGGTGGGGGATATGCCGAGGAAATTTCGGGTATCACTACCGATGGTCGCACCACTACGCTTGCGCAAGTGATTGCTGGGCAGGGCTATATCATTGAGGAAGGCACTAATCGCACCTACGTTTGGGTGGTGAATTATGCCGACCACTACTTGCGCTTCAACAGCATTTCTGCCCTTGCGCCAGAGGATTGTGGCACTGCCACGCTGAGCATCGATGGATCCGCCGACGAAATATCGTACTTCACCATTACTGGCGTGAGAAGGGTGCTGAGCCGTGAAATTAAGTTGAATTTCCGTACGCTCGTATGGGACGAAACCGCTGTTCAATGGACACAGGTGGATACCACCAACGTGCTCACATCGGTAAAACCACAGTTGGTGATTACCGCTCCGCTGTGCAACACCACATTCCATATCAGTGGCGACCGTTTCCTCAAATTTTGGAACGAAGAAGTGGAAATGGAGAGCGACACTTACACCACCACAGCCGTGGATGTTCGTACCACAGCCATCAAGCAAAAGCGCAACGACGGCACCGATGAGAGCGACGACGAAGACAGCAGTGAAGGTGGCGAAGGTGGCGAAAACACCGATGAAAGCGAGGAATTGGGCGGTTCAGCGCCTGCCACGGTGACATTTAAGGCATATTGCACCGATGCCGTTGACCACAAAGAGTGGCAAAAGGCACTCGACCCTGATTTTCAGAGCATAGAGGCGCGCTTCAACGATGACGAAGTGGAGCAAACCTTCAACACCACAGGCACATCGTATTGGCGCTTTGTGGGCACGAACCTGCAAGGCGGATGCGAGGCATACGGTCCCACCTACACCGTGCACATTGGCGAAAGCGAATTGGTTTGCCCGAATGTGTTCTCGCCAGGCTCAACAGAGGGCGTGGGCGACATTTGGAAAGTGAAGCACAAATCCATCGTGGAATTTCACTGCACGATTTTCAACACTTGGGGCAACAAGATATTTGAATTTAGCAACCCCGACGACGGTTGGGACGGCAAATATCGCGGCAAATTGGTGAGCACAGGCGTGTATTACTACGTGATTCAAGCACGAGGTGCCGACGACAAGGTGTATAAGCTCAGCGGCGACATCAACATTCTCCGCTACCGCAAAAACGCTATGAAAAGCGGCACCACCGTAGTGGAATAAAGAACGATTTGAAATAAACGTAAAACAAGGCTGTGCCGCTATCGATGGTGGCACAGCTTTGTTTTTGAAAAAAGCGGATGGGGGCTTGATATGATTGGAGCACTCTGAGCACTCGGAGAGCTTCGCTCTAACATCCAACCTCTAATTTCCAACCTCTAATTTCCAACCTCTAATTTCCAACCTCTAATTTCTAATTTCTAACCTCTAATTTCTGATTTCTGACTTCTTTTTGTAACTTTGCAAATTATGATTTTCAACGGGAAAGAAACTGAATGTGTGAGTGTGCTTGGCGCACGTGTCCACAATCTGAAAAACATAGATGTGGATATTCCACACTACAAGCTCACCGTGATTACGGGGCTGAGTGGTAGTGGAAAATCGTCGTTAGCGTTCGACACTATTTTTGCCGAAGGACAACGCCGATATTTGGAAACATTTTCTGCGTACGCGCGAAATATGCTCGGCGTGCTCGAACGCCCTGATGTTGACAAGATCACGGGGCTTAGCCCAGTGATTTCGATAGGGCAGAAAACCACCAACAAAAATCCTCGCTCCACCGTGGGCACCTCTACAGAGGTTTACGACTATTTGCGACTGCTTTTTGCGCGTGCCGCCGATGCCGTGAGTTACACCTCTGGCGAGCGTATGGTGAAATACTCCGTTGAAAAGATACTTTCGCTGATTCTCAACAAGTACGACGGCAAGAAAATTTACATTCTGGCGCCACTGGTGAAGAATCGCAAAGGCCACTACAAAGACCTTTTTGAGCAGTACCGAAAGAAAGGGTATATCAACGTGCGTATCGATGGCGAATTGCGCGAAATCACATTCGGCATGAAGCTCGACCGCTACAAGAATCACACTGTGGAACTGGTGATCGACCGCTTGAAGGTGGCACGAAAGGACGAAAAGCGCCTTAAAGAAACCGTGGAACTGGCGTTTAGGCAGGGCAAAGACCAACTGCTTGTCCTCGACGCCGCCACCGATGAAATATCCTATTACAGCAAGACGCTGATGGACCCATCTACGGGGCTTTCGTACCTCGATCCGGCTCCGCACAACTTCTCGTTTAATTCGCCACAGGGCGCTTGCCACAAGTGCAAGGGACTGGGTTATGTGAATCTCGTTGACCGCGAGAAAATCATGCCCGACATGTCGCTCTCCATCAAAGAAGGGGGAGTGCTGCCTTTGGGAAAATATAAAAATTCGCTGGTGTTTTGGCAGATTGCCGCCATTTGTGAAAAATATGGCTGCGACATCAACACGCCATTGTCAGAACTTCCAGAAGAAGCCCTCGACGACATCATGAACGGCACCGACGAACGGCTCAACATCAAAACCGAAACGCTGAGCACCAACAACTATTTCCTCACCTACGACGGACTGGTGAAGTATATCGAACTTCAGCAAGACGAATCGGCAGGCTCAAAGGCGCAGAAATGGGCAGGGCAGTTCTATTCGCGTTGCGTATGCCCTGAATGTGGTGGCGCGCGCTTGAACAAGGAGGCTTTGCACTTCTTCATCAACGGCAAAAACATTGCGCAACTTGCGAGTATGGACATCAGCGAACTGCGCGACTGGCTCGGCGATTTGCACAACCACATGGAACCGAAAAAGTGGAAAATTGCCGATGAAATCGTGAAGGAAATCCTTAGCCGACTGAATTTTATGCTTGATGTGGGCTTGGATTATGTGTCGCTCAACCGCTCGTCGGCTTCGCTCTCTGGTGGTGAAAGCCAGCGCATCCGTTTGGCCACTCAAATAGGCTCGCAACTGGTGAATGTGCTTTACATTCTCGACGAGCCGAGCATCGGTCTGCATCAGCGCGACAGCGAACGCCTCATAGCGTCGCTGAAAAAACTGCGCGACGAGGGCAACACCGTGATAGTGGTGGAGCATGACAAAGACATGATGCTCAATGCCGATTATATTGTGGATATAGGCCCGAAAGCGGGGCGTAGAGGCGGTAATGTGGTGTTTGCGGGCACTCCTAAGCAAATGCTCAAAGAAAGCACGCTCACCGCCGATTATTTGAGCGGATTGAAGAAGATAGAAATTCCGAAGGTGCGCCGTTCGGGCAATGGCGACGTGATAAGGCTTCGTGGCTGCAATGGACACAACCTCAAGAATGTGGACGTGGACTTTCCTTTGGGCACGTTTATTTGCGTGACAGGCGTATCGGGCAGCGGTAAATCGTCGCTGGTTAACGGCACACTTCAGCCCATCATCAGCCAAAAGCTGTATCGCTCGCTCATCGAGCCGCTCCCTTACAAGAGCATCGAGGGCTTGGAGCATATCGACAAGGTGGTGACCGTTGACCAATCGCCACTGGGCCGCACGCCGCGCTCCAATCCAGCCACCTACACTGGCGTGTTTACCGACATTCGCAATTTGTTTGTGAACCTGCCAGAGTCGAAGATTCGTGGTTATAAGCCCGGACGCTTCTCATTTAACGCCAAGGGTGGCAGATGTGAGGTTTGTAATGGGAATGGCTATAAAACGGTGGAAATGAATTTTTTGCCCGATGTGCTCGTGCCATGTGAGGTGTGTGGCGGAAAGCGCTATAACAGAGAGACTTTGGAGGTGAAATTCAAGGGAAAATCGATTGCTGATGTCCTCGACATGACGATAAATCAAGCCGTAGAGTTTTTCGATGCAATTCCTGCGATTCTCAACAAGATAAAAGTGCTGCAAGAAGTAGGGTTGGGCTACATCAAACTTGGCCAACCGTCGAGCACACTTTCGGGCGGAGAATGTCAGCGTGTGAAACTCGCCGCCGAGCTCTCGAAAAAAGACACTGGTAAAACGCTCTACATTCTTGATGAACCAACCACCGGTCTGCACTTTGAAGATATTAAGATACTTTTATCGGTGCTTGATAAATTAGTCCAAAAGCGAAATACGGTAATTACTACCGATCACAATTTAGATGTGATTAAGTGCGCCGACTATATCATTGACCTCGGACCAGAGGGTGGCAGAAATGGCGGACAAATCGTGGCTTTTGGCACTCCAGAGGAGGTGGCAGAGAATCCAAATTCAATCACTGCCCGATTCCTGAAAAAAGAATTATCAGAAAAATGACGCGGTTTTTGCGTCAGAAAATTCAAAATTCACCGATTTTTGCGTGATTTGAAGCAGTAAAAAGCCGTTTTAGTGTCCTTACAGGGCTGTGTGGCGCACATTCACCGTAAAAAACCACCTATTTTACATTTTTCTGAAGCATCAAGCAGTTTACATGTTTGCATACTGTATCATATGGTGTAACCTATTTGTTTATCAAAAGGTTACACCATATATTTTTGCTGTGGATTACCCTCTGAGAATTGATTAGAATTTGATTTTGTGAACGAATTATGGATTTGATTGAAAAAAATGGCAGGAGAATGAGTTGAGCGAAAACACCGCAGAAAATGGTAAAATTACCGCCGTGTGTTTGTGAATTTAAATTACAAAATTCACCGATTAATTCGTAAAACTACATCGTGTTTTGCAAAATGAAATAGACTGTTTTCATTTGTTTTTCGGTTTGCGTTTTGAAAGCGGAATGGTGTGCTGGAGAATTAACGATTAAATCGTTTACAAACGCATTAAAAATAAGGGTTAACAATTATTTGCAATAAGTGTAAATCGTTAAAACCCAACTAAATAAATACTAAATTATAAAGTTGTGATTTATGGTAATTTTTGTGTCATGATGGGTGGTTTACTATGAAGTATGTTTTATATAATGTAATATATTATGTATCAGTATAATAATCTTTGTAAATTAAAGTTGTAATATAATATAATTGTGAAATGTGGATTTTGGATATGTGAATTGGGTGTTTTGAATGTTGAATTGGGTATTTTGGCTGTTTGTTTTACGATATTTACTATTTACAAATTCATTATTTAGATTTACGTCGATAAATTTGTGTTTTTAAATAATTGTTTATACATTTGCAAACTCAATTTTTAGTAGATTTTTACTGTTTGCAATTATGGACATAGTTTCTCGCCTAAAATTTTTCTTAAGTCATAACGGAATTTCTAATTCCACATTCGCCGACACTTGCGATATTCCCCGTCCCACTCTATCGCAGCTGCTCAATGGGCGCAACAAAAAAGTAAGTGATGAACTCATCACTAAAATTCATAATGCCTATCCAGCTCTTAATATAATGTGGCTTATGTTTGGCGACGGAGATATGTTTGTTCCAAATGCGAACTCTATGCCCTCGCCCACCGTGGCTCAACCCTCTGAGAATTTAGAAAATTCCACGGCATCGGAAGTTGGTCAGGAATCTCGCACACCCTATATGACCTCTATTTCATTCGGTGATGATGAGTCGTCGTATCAGCCCACCACACCGCCACCCACGCCTGTGGCGGCCATCTCGGCAGCCTTGCAAACTATGGCGAAAAAAACTACTAAACCAGCAGTGGAAAAAGGCGTGAATGTGGCACCTGTGGAGCGCCGTGTGACTTCAATCATGGTATTCTACAGTGACAACAGCTTCGAAGAATTTATCCCCCGCAGCAGTCGCTAAGCATCATTCTCAGGAACACTCCTATCAAATTCTATCATATATGCCTAATTTTAGGCGGTAAAATCGAAGAAAAGATCCAAAAGCAAGTCGCTTTTGAGCCTTTTCTGATTTCTTATGGTGTGGGTTGTGGATAAAAACGACCGTAAAGCCGTTTTAAGTCCCTTTGAGGGCGCGAAAGGTGAATGGGTGAGTTACACCTCCATTCCGCCGATTAATTCGCGCACGCTCGCTATTTGGTGGCGTTTCAAATAATCTTCAATGTCGTCGATTGCCTTAACGCTCACTTGTGGGTCAACGAAGTTGGCTGTGCCAATCTGCACGGCGGTGGCACCGGCAAGGAGGAATTCGATGGCATCGCGACCACTTGCAATGCCGCCAAGTCCCACAACAGGCACTTTCACGGCGTTAGCCACCTGCCAAACCATTCTCACCGCAATAGGGCGAATGCAAGGCCCCGACAAGCCGCCTGTGATGGTAGAGAGCATTGGTTTGCGCTTCTCCACGTCGATAGCCATGCCCAGGAAGGTGTTGGTGAGCGACACAGCATCAGCACCAGCGGCCTCCACGGCGCGTGCAATTTCGGTGATGTCGGTCACGTTTGGCGTGAGTTTCACAATCATTGTGCCGTCGTAGGCTTTGCGTACGGCACTTGTCACGCTCTCCGCACCGCTGCATGTGGTGCCGAATCCCATACCGCCCTGCTTCACGTTGGGGCAAGAGATGTTGATTTCCACGGCTGCCACTTTATCAAGAGGGCTGAGTTTTTCGCACACAGCCACATAATCGTCGATGCACGAACCGCTCACGTTCACTATTACTCGTGTGTCAAGGTCTTTGATACGGGGATAAATGTGCTCAATGAAGTAATCCACGCCTTTGTTCTGGAGCCCTACGGCGTTGAGCATACCGCTTGGGGTTTCTGCCATACGAGGATAAGGGTTGCCCTCGCGATGGTGGAGCGTGGTGCCCTTCACAATGATGCCTCCAAGGCGGTTCAAATCGATAAAATCGGCGAATTCTTCGCCATATCCAAAGGTTCCCGATGCAGTCATAATCGGGTTTTTCAACTTCAGTTTTCCAATTTCAACGCTTAAATCTACCATTTCAATCGATTTATATTAAATACAGGACCTTCTTTACAAACACACACATGACCGCTGTCGGCGGTGTCTTCCACGCAGCACAAACAAGCGCCCAAACCGCAAGCCATCATATTTTCGAGCGACACCTCGCAGTCGATGCCCTTGCTCTTGGCAATGGCAGCCACGGCTTTCATCATGGGTTGAGGGCCGCAGCAAGCGATGTGGTCGATGGGGGAATTGAGGATGGAATGTTGGGTAACGAATCCCTTTTCGCCCTCTGAACCGTCTTCGGTGGAGATATACACCTCGCCCCAACGCTTAAACTCGTCGAGCAGCAGCAAGTCGCTTGCCGAGCGAGCGCCAAGCAGGAATCTCACCTTTTTGCCAAGTTTAGAGAGCACTTTGCCCAGCTGGAGCAATGGAGCAACGCCCACGCCGCCACCTATGAGTATCATTTCGCCAGCGAACGAGCAGCTGAAGCCGTTGCCAAGTGGCATCACAAGGTTGAGCGTTTCGCCCACTCGTGTTGCCAAAAGCGATGCTGTGCCCTCGCCAGCCTTGCGTATGAGCAGCCAGAGCTGATTTCGCTCTTCATCCACATAGCAAATGGAGATAGGACGGCGGAGGAAAGTGGTTTTTGAATGAGGAACTTCCACCTGAACAAACTGTCCGGGGTACGTGTCAGGCATCGTGCCTGATTGTGGAGTGAGTTTGAGCAGTCCGTAAAGAGGGGAGATGCTCAGATTTTCGCTCACTATAAAATCCATTTCAGTCATTGTCTTGATAGCATAATTAATGGTTGCTGCACAAATTTACGAAATAGTTTTCATTCCATTTCAAAAATCGCCAATATTTATTTGCGCGTATGGCAGGAGTGAAGTGGCATGGTAGGGACGCGATAATTCGCGTCCGCTCGGCTAATGTGTTATAACACAATATGATATGGTTTGTGTATGTGGGCGTGAAATACCACTGCGCTCGGTCTTGTTACGATTTGCGCATGCCTTCGATGATGTTCAGCATTTTGATGGTGGCTTGGAAGGCGGCTTCTATCTGGTCCACCTCCAGGCCGCGCGTCTTGATGATGTGGCCATTGTAGTTCCAGGTGATGTTGGTCATCACCAGTGCGTCGGTGCTGCCGTGGGGCGGAATGCTCACCGTGTAGTTGGTGAGTCGAGGCATTTCTCGTTTCAGGTTGTCTTTGTAAATCTTCTTCACCGCTTTGATAAACGCGTCGAACTGGCCATCGCCGAATGCGCTTTGCTCGTATTCCTTGCCTTCGATTTCGAGTTTCACCGTGGCGGTGGGGTGCAATCCGTGCGACATGGTGAGCGAGTAGTTCACAATTTTCACCTTGTTGATTACCGAGTCGCGCTTCACGATATCTGCCACGATGTAGGGGAGGTCGTCTTGCGTCACAATCTCCTTTTTATCGCCCAATTGAACGATTCTTTCGGTCACTTTCTGTACGTATTTCTTGCCCAACTGAATGCCCAGCTCCAGCAAATTCTCGGTGATACTTGCCTCGCCCGACAGTTTACCAAGGGCGTATTCACGTTTGCGGCCGAAGCGTTCGGGCAGCAGGCTGTTGTAGTAGAGTTCGTTTTTCCTGTCGCCGTCGGCATGTACGCCAGCGGTTTGTGTAAACACATTCTCGCCAATGATAGGCTCGTTTTGCGCCACCACCACACCAGAGAACGACTCCACGATGTGGCTCACGGTGTAGATTTGCTTTTCGTCGATGCCCGTGGTCATGTGCAGCATGTCGTGCACCATAGGCACCACCGAGGCCAGCGGAGCATTGCCGGCGCGCTCGCCCAGACCGTTGATGGTGCAGTGAATGCCCTTGATGCCCACCAGCCCCGCAGCAAAAGCATTGCTTGTGGCAAGGTCGTAGTCGTTGTGGGCGTGGAAGTCGAAATGCAGAGCAGGGTAGCGGTTCACCATACGCTTGCAGTATTCATACACCTGATTAGGATTCATGATGCCGAGCGTGTCGGCAAGCATAAATCGCTCAATGGGCAGGTGCTGCAGCGTGTCCATCAGTTTATACACATAGTGCTTGGAGGCGCGTATGCCATTCGACCAGTCCTCAAGATACAGATTCACCTTCAGCCCCTTGGCGTGCGCCAAGTTCACTTCCCTCACGATGTCGGCGCAGTGCTGTTCGAGCGTTTTGCCCAGTTGGAGGTTGCAGTGCCTTTCCGATCCCTTCACCAGCAGATTAATCACCTTGCCACCCACCTTGTTCACCCATTCCACCGATTTACCGCCGTCGATAAATCCCAGAATTTCGATACGCGAGAGTTGGCCATTGTCGGCAGCCCATTGGCAAATCGCCTTTGCCGACTCGAATTCACCGATGGAAACGTGGCAACTGCCAATCTCGATGCGAGGCACACGCAGATTGGTGAGCAGCATACGCGATATGCTCAGCTTCTCAGCTGTAGAGAAGCTCACACCAGAGGTTTGCTCGCCATCACGCAGTGTGGTGTCGAGAAGCTCGATATGCCCAACAGCCTCGTTAGGCTTCGGCCGTGTGTCAAGTATTTTACCAAACAGTGAACTCATAAATTACCCCACAAAGTTACACTTTTTTTTAGTAAAATACACATAGGGGGGAGAAGTTAAAGAAGAGAAGTTAAGAAGTTAAAGAAGTTAAAGAAGTTAAGACGATACCTTCGCCTTTTGAAATGATGGGCGTTTTTTTGGGGGGCGTCCGACCTGTCTGACCAGTCCGACCTGTCTGACTTGTCCGACTCGTCTGACTTGTTGGGCTTGTCTGACTTGCCAGGCTTGTCTGACTGGTTGGGGGGGGGCTCTGGCTTGGTGCCTTGTTGGCTTTCTTTGAGGGGGGATTTATTCTTGGAGGAAGGGGAAAACGCCGCCGCACAGGTCGTAGAAGCGTTTGAAAAGGGTTTTGAGCTTCTCTGTTACGCTGAGTTTCTTCGCTTCTCTGCTGTTGCCGGCTCCAAAGAGGGGCATAGGGGGCAATATGCTCGCAATGCCTGTGCCCGATTCCCGAATTTCACCATCACGGAACGCCTGTTGCAGAAATTCTATCGTAAGTTCGGGTTTCAGTTTTTCCGAAGAAATGAGTTCCTGCACCTCATTGGTGAGTTTTTGGCGCACATACATAGCCCATTCGTCGTTGATGTTGCTTCCTGCCGATGCATTTCTTACAAACTGCATAATCAGGTCTTCCTTGTCGCGAAGGTCGGGGGTGGCGGCTATTGATTTCCTGATTTTCACCTCAAGTTCGGTGTCGTGCTTTGAATCGCCATTCTTCTGCGCCACGAGGAACAGAATGAAGTCGATGTTGATTTCCACCGATTTCACCAGCTCAATTTCAAACACGATGTCGTCGTTCACATCGGCGGCTTCAACCTTTATCCTACGGCGATATTTTTCGTATAAGTCGAGGTAAATGCCTTGATAATCTTTGAATTGCTCGTCGGTCAGAATTTCTTTGCCATTAAATTGGTCGAAACTCTGCAAGATGTTGCGCAATCGCAGAATTGCGCCCCACAGCCTGATAAACTCCTTCTCCGCCTTTTCGCCAATAATCGTTTCGCTCAGAGGGAAATTAACCAGCAAGTCATCTTTCACGAATGATTGATAGCCGCGCACGTCTGTGCCATCATCTTTCGTGTAGCCAAAGTAGTATTCGTCGAACGTTTTCATCAGCACCAGTCCGCCAGCCACCTTGTCGCCAAAGAGTTCGAGAGCCGCATTGGTGGCGTGTTCAAGGTTGCGGAAGCAAACTATGTTGCCAAAGCTTTTTATGCTGTTCAAGATGCGGTTGGTGCGCGAATAAGCCTGTATCAAGCCGTGCATTCTCAGGTTTTTATCCACCCAAAGCGTATTGAGCGTGGTGGCGTCAAATCCGGTGAGGAACATATTCACCACTATGAGCAAATCAATCTCACGATTTTTCATGCGCAGCGACACATCTTTATAGTAGTTTTGGAATTTCTCTGCCGAAGTGTCGTAGCTCGTTCCAAACATTTCATTATAGTCGGCAATGCACATATTCAGGAAATCGCGGCTCGATTGGTCGAGGTCTTCGGTGCTTTCAGAATTTTCGTCAGTCCCAAAGTCTTCTTCCGCCTCATTGGGCGCATAGCTGAAAATGGTGGCAATCTTCAGTCGCCGATTTGAGGGAAGCGCTTCCATTTGTCGCTTAAACTCTGTGTAGTAGAGTTTCACAAACGGAATGCCCGCCACAGCGAAAATGGAGTTGAAGCCTTGCAGTTTGGTTTTCACCTTCTGTTCTTCCACATCCTTTTTTGCGCTTGCCACCTCGCTGATATTGGTGAGTTTGCTGAAATCGTAGTGCTGATAGTTGCGCTTCGTTTTTTGTGCAAAGTGGTCGAGAATGTATTTTGTGATAAATGTGATTCGCTTAGGGTCTTTGAGAATCTTGTCTTGGTCGATGGCTGGCACCGATTCCTGCTTGATTTCGTCGTCGGGGCGCAAAGTGCGGATATAGTCCACACGGAATGGCAGCACATTGCCGTCGCGAATGGCATCCACAATGGTGTAGCTGTGCAGGCGGTCGCCAAAAGCGCCCTCGGTGGTGGTGAACTCCACATTGCGTATGGCACCGGCGTTGTCGGGGAATATCGGTGTGCCTGTGAAGCCGAACATGTGGTATTTCTTGAATTTCTTCACAATGGCCTTGTGCATATCGCCAAACTGCGAGCGGTGGCACTCGTCGAAAATCATTACCACGTGCTGGTTGTAAATCTTGTGCAGCGGGTTTCGTGAAATGAAATTGCTCAGCTTTTGAATGGTGGTGATAATGATGCGGCAATTCTCGTCGTTGAGCTGGCGAGTGAGCACAGCGGTAGAGGTGTTGGAGTTGGCTGCGCCCTTCTCGAAGCGGTCGTATTCCTTCATGGTTTGATAGTCGAGGTCTTTGCGATCGACCACAAAGAGCACCTTGTCGATTTCCTCCATGCCCGATGCCAAGCGAGCCGTCTTGAAAGAAGTGAGCGTTTTTCCCGAACCGGTGGTGTGCCAAATGTAGCCACCGCCCTCACGCTTGCCCCAATCGCGCTGGTAGCTTGCGGTGCGTATGCGCTGAATGATGCGCTCCGTAGCGGCTATTTGGTAAGGGCGCATCACCATCAGCATTTCCTCGGCGGTGAACACGCAGTATTTGGTGAGCACATTCAGCAGCGTGTGCTTGGAGAGAAACGTCTGTGTGAAGTTGATGAGGTCGCGTATGGGCTCATTGTCGAGTAATGCCCAGTATGAGGTGAACTCATACGAATTGCTCGTTTGCTTCTTGCTGCCCTTGCCCTGCTGCTTCACATGGCAGTAGCGAGTGGTGTTGCTGTAATATTTAGTGAGTGTGCCATTCGAGATGACGAAAATCTGCACAAACTCAAACAGTCCGCACCCAGCCCAAAACGATTCACGGTTGTAACGCCGAATTTGGTTGAAGGCTTCGCGCACCTCCACACCACGGCGCTTGAGCTCCACATGCACCAGTGGCAAGCCGTTGACCAGGATTGTTACGTCGTAGCGGTTTTCGTGGCTGCCGCCCTCTGGCACATACTGGTTGATTACCTGCAGCGAATTGTTGTGGATATTCTCTTTATCGATGAGATACACGTTCAGAAACGACCCATCGTCGCGAGTGAGCACCTTTTTATGGTCTTCTTGAATGGTGCGGGTTTTTTCCACGATGCCCTCGTTGGGGTTGCCGAGGTGCTGTTTGAAAAACGCTGTCCACTCCTTGTCAGTGAACTGCATTTGATTGAGTTTTTCGATTTGCGTGCGCAGGTTGGCTATCAAGTCGGCTTCACACTTGATAGGCAGATATTCGTAGGCTTGGCGCTGAAGTCGCTTGATGAAATCGGCTTCCATAGCCGCTTCGCTCTGGTATTGGGCAGAGCTGTAATCGCCTGCTTCAAATTCGGCAACCACGGTCGATTCCGTGTTTTCTGAAACCATGTCGTATTTCATAATCAATGCTTATTTAGGTTGTTTGATGGAATTGGTCAGACCAGTCTGACGAGTCTGATTAGTCGGATTTTTTGGATTTGGTGGGTGGATTTATGCTTTGGTGGGTGCGGTATTGTGTGCGGGCTGCATACATTTGCTTGCGGATACCGCCTTTTTGCAGGAATTGGTTTTGCTGGCTGTCAATCAGGCGGCGAAGCATGTAGGTGGCTTGATTGATGAGCGTGATACACAGATTGCAGAATTCCTCTGCGTTCATTGCCGAAGCATATTCTGTGGGGTTGTTCAAAAAATCGTCACTTTTAAGATACTCTCGCAGTCGGATAGTGCGAGGGTGATTCTTGTGCCATTGCGGCAATTTGTTCTGTCGGAGGAAGTCCTCATAGTCGAGCAGTAGTTCCTCTAATGAAGCTTTTGCCACGTTGGTGAGCTTGATTTCGGTTTCGCTCGATGTGGTTGATGCCACGCTTTCCTCAGCTATGTTTTGTTTACCGCTACGAGTCGCTTGCTCTATTTGGTCGCGCGTGCGGCTTCCTGCCCTGATATACTGCTTGGTAAAAATCATCGTTAGGTCGTAGATGATTTCACTCAAGCGATATACCCTGAGATTGCGATATCCTCCTTTATTATTTAGAAATTGGCTCATGCCGATAATTTCTTAAAAGTCAACAATTTATTTCTATAATATTCGTATTGGTCTTTAACCGCGGCTATTTCGGCTGGCAAACCATTTGTGAGGTCATTGACCAAAGTCTCAAACCGGTCAAGAATAGCAACAATCTTTTCTTGCAATTCAAGTGGGGGAATGGGAATAGGAATAGAATTTAATTTTTTTTGATTCAGTTTTGGCTGAGCACCTCCAGAAACGTATTTAGAAATGTCTAAATTGTTGATGAAGTATTCAACAAATTTTCTTGTCACATCTGAGTTAAAGTGAAGAACATGAGCATGATTATTAACCCAAGTTTTCCCATATATAGAAAAAGCAATGGGTGTGCTTCTTGCCAATAAATTTGCTCCGTCTTCTGATATTAACAAATAGGAACCATCGAAAATATAATTATTTACATGGTCAACGACACCAGAAGCCCCGTAATAAGGGTAGATGCCTGATATTCGAGTTGATGCAGTAACTGGTTTTCTGAGTTTGTCCATATTATCGCAGATTTCTCCCAATTTCTTCCATTGGATTTTGTAATTATGCCCCCCCCCAGGTGGTTACACCATCTTTTTGCTCATCATCGGTCCCGCAGCCGTAGGCGGAGGGATTGAAGGTGAGTAAAAGATTGCGATAATATTCATATTGTTGTTTTCTTGCTTGCAGCTCCGCTTGCAGCTCCGCTGCGTAATCCGAAAAGCTATCAAGAATCCTCACAATCTCCTCCTGCACCTCAATAGGAGGAACAGGAATCATGATATTTAAAACGTCCAACATTGATGGGTGTTGTATTCCTGCTCCTCGATAAGTTTTTGCAATAAGGTCAATATTATTGTTCAACCAGTAGTAAAGAAATTTGTTGTGCAATACAGTTGTGTCATTAGATGTGGCAATCCGATTGTCTGCTGTAACAAATTTCCCATTGTAATATTTCACATTAGGAGTCCCACCCCAAGGAATTGCGATAATTTCTCCTTCACAGAGATTTGCTCCGGCTTTTTCTTCTGTGGTCCATCTTTCTGCTCCTCCAATGCCTGTTGTAAGTAGTTTTACATCGCCATTGGTTTCTTCAATATCATCAAATACATTTGCCAATACGTATGGATAAGAAATTACATTAGGTTGCATTTTTCGATCAACGCCTTTGAATTTTTTATCCCAAGTAGTTAAGCTCCAAATGGGTTTAAATTCCACGCCGTTTGGGCATAGCTTGTTGATTAGTTCTTGTAGCTTGCTCATACGGCAGTTTCGTTTTCGAGTTCGGCGATGATTTTGTCTATCTCTGTGCGGAGTTTGTTTTCGTGTGACACGATTTTGCGAATGTGTTCGTTAAGCTCCTTGATGTCGATTTTTGGTCGAGTGTCCTCTGCCTCCACGTAGCTGCTCACCGAAAGGTTGTAGTTGTTTTCAGCCACAATTCTATTGTTGATAAGGGCAGAGAAATGCTTCACTTCGCGGCGTTCGGCAAATTCGGTAACAATGGCATCGATATTTCCGGGCGAAAGTTTATTCTTGTTGCCCTCGTGCACAAAGAACTGTGAGGCATCGATAAAGAGCGTTTTGTTTTCCTTCTTCGACTTTTTCAGCACTATGATGCAAGTGGCAATGCTCACACCGAAAAACAAGTTTTGCGGCAGCTGAATCACGGTGTCAACATAATTGTTGTCGATAAGATATTTGCGGATTTTCTGCTCTGCGCCACCGCGATAAAGCACGCCGGGAAACTCCACGATAGCCGCGGTTCCCTCGGTGGAGAGCCACGAAAGCATGTGCATAGTGAAAGCCAAGTCGCTCTTGCTTTTCGGCGCCAGCACGCCGGCAGGGGCAAAGCGAGGGTCATTGATGAGCGTGGCATCGTCGGAGCCAATCCATGGTTTTGAATAGGGTGGGTTGGAAACTATGGCATCGAACGGCTCATCGCTCCAGTGGTAAGGCTCAAGCAGCGTGTCGCCATTGCGGATGTCGAAGTCGGAATAGTTGATGTCGTGCAAAAACATATTGATACGGCACAGGTTGTAGGTGGTGATATTTAGCTCCTGTCCGAAAAATCCCTTTTTCACATTATGCTTGCCCAGAATTTTGGCGAATTTTAGCAATAGTGAGCCCGACCCACATGCGGGGTCATATACCTTATTCACATATTCACGGCCGTGGGTCACGAGGCGAGCAAGAAGTTCGGCAACTTCTTGTGGCGTGTAGTATTCGCCACCCGATTTGCCGGCATTTGAGGCGTACATCGCCATCAAAAACTCGTAGGCATCGCCGAAAATGTCGATTTGATTATCCTGATAATCGCCTTTGAGGTCGATATTGCCAATATTGTTGAGAATTTTTGTGAGCTGCTCGTTGCGCTTATCCACCGTGCCGCCGAGCTTGTTGGAGTTCACATCGATGTCGGCGAAAAGTCCTTTCAAGTCGCTTTCGCTTTCGGAGCCAATGGCAGAAGCCTCGATGGCTTTAAACACCGAGTCGAGCGTCACATTGAGGTTAGGGTTGGTTTTGGCATTCTTGCGCACATTGCAGAACAGCTGTGAGGGGAGAATGAAAAATCCCTTTTCGTGCACCAGCTGATGGCGAGCCGCTTCGGCTTCCTCGTCGGAGAAATCGGCATATTCGAATCCCTCCACGCCAGCATCGGCCTGCAAGCGATTCACATAATTAGTGATATTTTCAGAAATGAACCGGTAGAAAAGAATGCCGAGCACGTAGCTCTTGAAGTCCCAGCCGTCAACCGAGTTGCGGAGGTCTTCGGCGGTAGCCCAAATGGCTTTGAAAAGTTCTTGCTTCTGCTGTATGCTTGTAGCCATATCGTGAGAAATTTTGATTAATAGTTATTAGTTAGTTGTGTGTGTATTGTTGTTTACTCCACAAATTTACAAAAAAATATTGGGTTTAATTGTTCTCCTAATTAATATAATGAGGATGGGCTATTTTTCTTGTTTCTTTACATTTTTGCCGTAGATGGTGGCGAAGTCGGTTTTCATTGAGATTGTAGTCCAGTTTTTAGCGTCGCACGACGATTTCATTTTTGCTGCTTTTGTAGGGTTGCCGTACTCGCGCACCACATCGTCGGCGAGCACGCAAAACGCCATGCTGGGGTAGTGGTTGTTTGCGACCGTGTATTCAAACATGCTGAAGTCGCCCGATGAATTGCCAAAAGCCAAAATCGGTTTTATGCCTATTTCGCGCACAATGGCGCTCACTTTGTTCATCTTCAAGTTTTTCACATACATTGCGCCGCGCACCACATCGTCGGTAGGCTTGAACGAATAGTCCCAGCCCTCTTTATTGCCTTGCGAGGTGGCGTAGGTGTAGATGTCGGAGCCTATGATGTGGTTGCGGCCAAACGCCAACGCTCCATCGGCATAGGCGCGTGTCACCTGACGCTCGCTGCCCGAAATCACGTAGGTGGTGAAGCCGTTGGCTGCTAAATATCCCACCACTTCAGCCATGGGCAAGTAGATGGCTTCGCCCCACTGCAAATTGGTCATGCCTTCAACTGGCGTTTTCATAAATTCAATTGCGTAATCGCGATACTGTTCATTCGTCATGCCGGCAAATACCTCGTTTTGCGCGATTGCCTCTGTCCACATCATATCGCCAGGCACTGAGCGAGCGTACACAGCCTTCTTAATGGTGTCGGCGGTGGCTATCTGCTCTTTCGTGGCGTGGTAAGTGGAGTCGTTGTACACACGGTGCAAATACATCATCCATTCAAAATACGATGGGGCGGTTTCGCACACGAGCGTGCCGTCGAGGTCAAACACCGCCACGCGGTCGGACTGCGGCACAAAGCCATCGCTCTGCGGATTGGTCACACGCTCCACAAAGTTCTTGAGTTTTGCCAAAGGCACGCTGCCCTCCGTCCAGTAGCAAAACTTGCCTTCCGCGCCCACATTTTGCCCAATTTTGGCGATTTCATCGCGCGTTTCGGCCATTAAATCGGCGGCCAAAGCCATCGCCGCCACACTCACTAACAATAATATCGTTTTCTTCATCACGTTCAAAAATTAATAACTTTTTACACCACAAAATTACAAATTATTCCCCACACCACCCAAATGCAGTGTGCCCAAAGAAAACTAACTCCACAAAAAAAGGAAATGATATACAAGTTGTCCCTGTGATTATTTAGTAATGATTGAAAAAATCCCGTAGGGATTTGATGTGTGTAGGCAGGTATGCAGCGAAGGTTATGCGAAATGAGCGAAGCGAAATGGAGCATAAC
>SFGS01000105.1 GCA_004557565.1 Bacteroidales bacterium
TATAATACATTATACCATAAGCGTGGGCTGTGATTCAATGCGATTCTGTTAACAATTCATCGAAATATTTGCGGACACGGTATTTCCTGCGGCGAAACGGACGAGATTTTCAATTACCTTATCCAAGGTCTGTCCGTTGGGCGAGAAGAACTCCGTTACCTTGGTACGGGTATTTCCGCAATAAAAATACTTCGTTCCCTCAGACTCGGTGACATAGAACGAAGTATTTTCAAGGGTAGGCTCCGGCTCGTATTCTCCACGCATCCTGCGCCATTCGTCCTCCTGCTCCTTGGGAGGATAGAACACCGGCTCATAACAACTACAGATGTCGATAAAGGCACAGGCTTCAATGATCTCCCACAGGGAGAGGTCATCGCGCATCATCATTCTGTTAAGCTGGGTTACGGTATAGGTCTTGTTTTTCTTCTTCATAGGCAAAATCCTTTCTTATCGGTGAATATCGTGTTTCTGTGTGCTGCGGTTGGTGTACTGTCTGATAACATCCGGCGGGATGCGGTCAAGAATGCCCTTGATACGCTCATAATCACTGTGCAGACGCATTTCCTGCAGCTTCTTGACGGTACTTTCTTTCTCGCTTTCTTCCAGAGCTTCCGTCAGTTCGGCATTTTTCTTTTCCAACGCTTTCTGTTTGCCGTCCGCCGTCTTGAAGAACTTCTCATATTTCTTCATCTGCGTTTCCATGGCGGCAACATCGGGGATATACTTTTCAAGAAACGCCGCAATCTGTGCGGAGCGTTCCTTGTAGTTCGTAAATTTCATATCGGAGATCAGTTCCGCAAGCTTGTCGTGCTGCTTGTTCAGACGTGCCATCTGCTTGAATACCCTTGTGGGGATATGGTCACGCCCGGTCTCGCTGGCACTTTCCCCACGTTCCAGATCGGGATATTTCTTGACCATGTGTTCCCAATACTTGTCCTGCCACTGTGTAAGCTTTTTCTTATTCCCCAAAATCTCCTTGGCGCATAAACGCTTATCCTCGGTCAGCGGGACAAAACAAAGGTGCATATGGGGATTTTTCTCGTCCAGATGCACCACAGCGGATATGATGGTTTCGGGGGCTTGATTCTGCTTGATGAACTCCAAGGCTTCACTAAAGAACTCTTTGATCTCGGCTCTTTTCTTGCCCTTGAAAAACTCCGGTGTAGCGGTAATCAGAGCTTCCACCACACGAACACTATCAGAGCGTGTGCGGCATCCAGCTTCTGCGATCTGCTTTTCGGATTCTGCACGATACTTCCTTTCGGGCTTGATAAGGTGGAAGTTAAGGTGTGTACGGGTATGGTCAATGTCGGGATTGCTTGCATATTTCTCTTTGGTTCGCTCGTTATGCGCTTCAACGCCGCTAATCTCCGGTCCCTTGTACTTGGCAAATCGTAAAATTGCATACTGCGGTGCTGCCATCAGCGATCACCTCTCTTTCTCCATACGATTTCAAAACCCAGCACATCGGCAAGCTGTACCGCTTCGGTATAGCGGAGCGATTCACGCTGGAGCTTGTTGGACAGGTTGGAAACACTGTCGCTCCATCCGTATTCATCCGCAAGAAGGTCCACGACCTCCTGCATGGTCATCCCTTGCCGTACAATGTACGACTTGATTTCATTTCTCAAATTCGATTTCATACAAAAATTCCTCCATAATTTCGTGATATTGGTTTGCTGTGCGGTGAACTGCTGTCACCGATAAATGATGATTTTGAAAATGGCGTTTTCCTCTCAGATTTCGTTCTGCGTAGTCCTGTCCACAACAGCACCCTATCAGGTTTGCTGTTTTGTGGGAGAGCAGACCGAAACGGAAGAAACACCACAGTTCCGTGAATTGGCTTTGCTGTTTGGTAAATCACCGAATGATGATTTCTGTACTTCCTGCGGTGTAAATCCTCACGGATTGCACAAGGCTTGATTTTAAGCATTGATTTTTTGCATCATTTTCAATGCCCGTATTAACGATGGACTTCAAAAGTGCCGTACGTACTGTACGGTACGTACAGCACTTTTTCACTTCGCTCACCATTTTAGAAAAGAGGACTTCGCCAGCACCTCAATTCCGACAAAGCCACGCACCCGCTTTCCTCCGGCATAGATGTTGTTGGTAGCTTCCACGTTGTAAAGACGCTCATTTTGAGCAAGCTCAGAGCTGAGTCTGTTTGCCGACATGGGTTTTCGCACATTGTCCTCGCACCAGAGTTTGTAGGCTTCATAGAGTGCCTTGGAGCTTGCTTCACTGTCAGCCTTGAAGCGGATATATCCCTCCGATTGCAAGAACTCAATGACATTGTTGCTGCTTCGCTTGACCGTTTCCACATTCTCAATGGCTTGTCCGCTGATGGTGAACTGATAATTATTTGCAAGCAGTCGATGCAGTCCATCCAAGCACCAAAGGAAAATACCCTCCATCTCGGACATGAGCTTTTCCACGAGAAAAGGATCGTCTGTGCGGTCAGCGGGCCTGTCCTTGGTGGTCAGTACGATCTGACGGCGAAAAAAGCCATCGGACTGGTCATGCAGGGCGGTCAACGCTCCGTTGCCGAAGCATAAAAAACGAGCGTACAGTTGACTTTGATAGCTCTGTACACCCTTGCGTTCCAAATCCATTTTGCACTCGGCTGTAACAATGGACTTGATATAATTGGTTTTGGGAAGTGCGCTCATATCCATATCATCGTCCACCATCAGCAGCTTGTTTTCCAGATCGGCTCGGCTGAAACGGTTGTTTTCGATTTTCTGAATGCTGGTGGTGTTCATGCTGTCACCGAGGATGGAGCGCATCACAAGCCCTATGCGGCTTTTGCCCTCGCCGCCCTTGCCGATAAGCATGAGCATTTTCTGCCCCTTGGTTGACGGAATAAGGCAGTACCCCAAATACTCCTGCAAGGTGGGAATATCCTCCGGCACGAGCAGATCGGACAGGAAATGCAGCCATCGCTGCGGCTGCGGTGCGCCCGGATTATACTTGACTTTCATGCGGTTATTGCAGTAGGTCTTGTCCTCGGTAAATGTGCCGTTTAGAAAATACGTGCCGTTTGCCATGTGGATGCGGTCTGTTTCGATGGGTAACGGGTCAGAGTATGCCATGAGCTTTAGGGTATCAAAAAGGCTTTTTACCTTCTTTGCAATGCCGATGCTCTGGCAGCTCATGACCTCATCTAAAATCATTTGCTGGATTTTGCCCTCGTCCTCAATCATGCCGTCCACGGTGAACAACCGCCCTCGGACACACTTCATTGGGTGCTGATGCAGAAATGAGCCGCAAAATGCGATCTCATCAATCATCTTGCCGTCATACCAAGAGGGCTGCTCCATGCCATCAAAGTTGTTGTTCGCCAATATGCTTTTCCTCCTTCTTCACTTTTTCCAGATACCTTTGCAGTTTTTTCAGTTTGCTGTCGGTCATCAACAATTCAATGACCTCATTGCGCTCATAGGAATCGCCGCCGATGAGCGTGTCCACCAGATATTCCACATAGTCAAGCCGGTCACAGGCTTCAATAAAATGCGGATGCCATTCTTCTTCCGGTGTCCTCGGTGCATACAGCCGCTTCCATTCTTGAAGTAATTTCATATACTCCAAGAGCGCAGAAAAGCACAGCTTCTCATTTTCTCTGAGTCGCTGTGCTTCGCTTTTCATATTCTGTTTTTCCTGCATTGCCTTGGTGGGCGGCTTGTCCTGCGTAATGCCGAAGTCGTATGCCAGCTTTTGTGCTGCTTCATACAATTTCAGACCAAAGAGCTTTGCCGTGAAGTCGATCACGTCCCCATGTTCGCCGCAAGCGAAACAATGGTAATGGTCATCGTCCACAAACAGGCTCGGATTGCGGTCATTGTGGAACGGGCAGAGTGCTTTCCCGTGACGGTTGACTTCCACGCCGTACCTCGCCGCTGCTTCTCTTGTGTTGATGCTTGTCTTTACTGTTCCGAATACATTCATCGCATTCCTCCATAATTCTTATTGATAGGGACGATTTTTCATCCCCTCGTGTATATTATGAGGAAAATCGAAAAA
>SFGS01000029.1 GCA_004557565.1 Bacteroidales bacterium
AAATCGTTTTTGTGAGATTTGATACGACCTCCTTCCTGTAAATCATTTTATCATCAGGGGTTTTTCGCCGTGAAACGGCGAGCGGTTTTTATCCTTGGGGCAATGTGGATAGCCCTCGTAAGAGGGTGGCGGAGGGATTGTGTGGTTGGCGGCATGGGAACTCGTTTCCAATGACGCAAAGCGCACAGTCGCTCCGCCAAATGCGAAGCATTCCACTTTGCCCCAAGGCTGTTTTTTATGTTTTTTGTTTTTGATTACATTCACGATTCGGCAACAATACATAATCTATCTCCAGCAAAGAAACGCCCCTTTGGTTTGTCTCCAGAAATTTTCCACTGAACCCTTGAGAGGAGAATGGTGGCGGAAAAAAGGCAACGCCGGGCGCTGCTTGGGGCTTGCGCTCGGCGTTGGTGTTTTGGCTTTGGAAGCCGCCCCCACTATTCAGGAGGTCGGCTTTTTCAGCATAGAGAATTTATACTATTTAACTACTTGCTCTTTGGTGAACTTCACTGTGCCGTTGCTGTAAACGGTCTTCACGATGTAGATGCCTGATTCTGGCACGTTAGCACCGAGGGCTGCACCGCTTACGGTGAAGTATTCTTTAGCCACCACTGCATAGTCGGTGTTGAGGTCTTGAACTGAAGAAGCGATGTTTGCAGTCACATACCAGCCCTTAGCTGTAGCTTCGTCCACGTTTGCACCTTCTGTGCCTGGCATGTAGCTGATGTTGAGCTGACGGCCCCAATCCTTGTTAGATGAATTGATTTCCACCTTCGACACGTCTTGCAACTGTGCGATGATGGCGTTGATAGCCTCAGCGTCCATCTTATTGTTTTGGAGAGAAAGACCTTGGATGCCCTTGTTGTTAGCCAAGTCGAGAGTAGTGAGTTTGTTCTTCTCAGCAGAGAGCCATTGCACGTAAGAGTTGTTGCTCAAATCGAGTGTAGAAATCATGTTGTCGCCGATGCCGAACCAGTAGAGGTATGGGCACTTGCTCACGTCAATTGTGGTAAGCATGTTGCTACCAAGTTGGCAGTTGCTCAATGAGCCAAGCATAGTCAAGTCGATAGAGGTGAGCTTGTTGTTGACAAGTTTCAATTGTGAGAGGTTCTTATTGTTGCTGAAGTCAACAGCGGCGATTTCGTTGTTGTCGGCATAGAGCAATGAAAGCATACTTTGCGCGCTTGTGTTGAGCGCGGCAATCTTGTTGTTTTCAATGTTCACCCAACGCAACTGAGGATTCTTGGTGATATCGAGAGCGGTGAGTTGGTTGTCGTAGAGATACAAGCCTTCAAGAGTGGTAAGCTTTTCGATGTTGATAGCAGAGATCTTGTTGTTGGCAAGGTTCAAAGTCTTGAGGCTGGTGCAACCATCAGCGCTGAAGGTGTTGATTTCGTTGTCGTAAGCGTAAACGCTTTCGAGTGAAGTCAAGCCGTCGATGTTGAGGGCGGTGAGCTTATTGCCGTGGCATGACACCTCGTTCAAACCAGTAAGACCAGAGAGGTCGAGAGTGGTGAGTTGGTTGTCGTCGCAGAGCACCTCATACATTGTGGCATGGTGAGGCAATACGAGTGAAGTGAATTTGTTGGCAGAGCAGTCCACCTTTGAGAGTTGTTCCATTGCCGAGCAGTCGAGCGTGCCTTCAAGAGCGTTAGTGTTCACGTCGAGAACGCGAATCTTGGTGTTCTTGCTCACATCGATAGAGGAAATTTGGTTTTCAGCCACATACACGCCAGTAAGCACTGGGTTGCCTGTGAGGTCGAGAGCCTTGAGTTGGTTCTTTTCTGCTTGGAGAGTTTGAAGCAGAGGAGCGTTGGTGATGTCTAATGCAGTCACGTTTTGTCCGGTCACATTGAGGATTCTCACTTCGCCACCATACACCTTCACTTGTTCACCAAACACATCGTGAGTATAGTAAGCAGCCTTGCTGTATGATATTTTTTCGCCATCACCCCAGTCGATGAAGAATTCTTCGCCAGAGTTGCCACCCACGCCCACGCGAGCCGATTTGGTGCCCTTCACGAAGTTGATCACCATAGCAGGCTTCACTTCTTGAGCTTCTTGATATTCGTAAGCGCCCACGTCGATTGAGCTGCCAGATACGCGAGGATTGCCAGCGATGTCGAATTCTTCAGCGAAGCCTTCGGTCAATGTGCCGGCGTTGATAAACTTGCTGCCTTCTGCAAGCGAGAGGTCGGTGCTGAGCACCTTCTTCAAGTCTTCTGCATTTTGAGCGCGACCGTCAAAATCAGCGGTCTTCACGAAGTTGGCGCGTTCGGTATCCACTGCGTAGATAGAGTTGAACACAGAAGTTGACAAATCCTTTGCGCCTTCGATGTTGCTCTTAGTGGTGCCATCGCGCAGCACGTTGAACAGGGCTGTGGTGTTGACCACCTTACCAGCTGCCACATACACGCCGCCACCGGCATAAGATTGGTTGTTGTATGCCACGCAACCGAGCATTGAGCCACCGTTCACACAGAAGCCAGCGCCACGGCCACCGCCCACCTGACCATATTCAGGAGCGTCGGCATAGCAGTTGTAAGCAGAGCAGTGCACTGCAGGGCCTTCCAATGCGAAGCCACCGCCCACAAGACCTTGGCAAGTGTTTGCCACGCAGTTTTCGATAGAAGAAGTGGCGTCGATGCAGAATGCACCACCCGAACCGGCGTAGCATGCTTCAGCATAGCAGTTGATCACCTTGCTGCCAGCAGCATACACAGCACCACCGTTGTCGCTTGCCACGCAGTTGAGGAAGCGGCAGTCTTTCACGGTGCCATTCTTCACATAAATTGCGCCGCCCACGCCATTGCCATAACTTGAGTGGCAATAAGTGGCTTCGAAATAACATTCGGTGATGGTGCCTTTGCCCTTAGCGTCGAGATAAATGGCACCACCGTAGCTGTTGCTGTCAACGTCGGATTCGGCTGTGAAATAAGCAGAGTTTTCGAGCACGCGGCAGTGGCTGATGTGAACATCACCGATAGCATACACTGCACCGCCATTAGCCTTCACGTTCCAAACATTGGCGTTGCCACCCTTCAAGGTGAAACCGTCGATTACGGTTTTTTGCTTGAATTCGCTGCCGCAATACATCACATGGGTGTAGTTGTTTTTAGTGCCAGTCACCCATTGCTTGCCAGCGCCTTCTTCCATTTCCCAAGTGTAGCGAGAAGTGGTGCCTGCCTCGTTGGCGCGCACCCAAACGTCAGCAACTTCGTCGTTGGCATTGAGAACGGTTTTATTTTTGTACAATTTTGTGCCATTCACGTCTTCCAAAGCACGGTCGTCTTTACTTGCTTCATTACCAGCAAAGCCACCATAGAGCGACACACCATCTTTCAGGATAAACGACTTAGATGTATTTTTAGTTGACTTGATGAGTTTTTCGGGCACATATTCGCCTTGTGCCACCCAAATCTCATCGCCTGCCTGAGCGGCATCGATTGCGGTTTGAAGATTACCTGCTGCGTTGGCCCACGATGTGCCATCGCCTGTGCCATCAGCCTTCACATAGTGAACTGCTGAAAAACCTACTGCCGGCACCGAACTAATTGCCAACACCGACAAAATGTTGAGTAACGTTTTTCTCATAACAATTTATGAATTATTAAAATAATAAATAAGCCCTGTATAATTGGTTATATCAAATGTATAAAAATCCGATTTTCGGCGACATCATCCCTCAAAAAACCATCAATTCATACTCCAATATAATATTTTTCCAAAATTCGTTAAAATACTCCAAATATGCAAGCATTTCCCCCACAATATTTCTCCAAAAAATTCACCCCCTCCTTCCTGTTTCACCTTCCAGTTGCTACGGTTCTGTGGAAAATTACTGGGAGATAGATTGTGCATTGTTGCCGAATCGTGAATGGAATCAAAAACAAAAACCTAAAAACAGCATCAAATTTCTCAAAAACGATTTTGTATGGTAGGGACGCGATACTTCGCGTCCGCGTCAAATGGTTGATATTCAATATGGTGCCACAATTATGGGCGGACGTGAAATATCACGTCCCTACCGGGTTTGGTTTTTCGCCGAAGGCGAGCGGTTTTTGTTCTTTTGGCGGTGGGGAAAATCACATGGGGCGGTGGGGAGTGCGGAGGAATTGCTCTTGGCTCACGGCGGCGCAGAAGGTGGCGATGTCGGCGGTGTCTTCATCGAGGCGCTCGGCGTGGGCAAAACGCTTGAGGCAGAAGCGGTGCATCCACACGCAGAAAATCACGAGCGGTATGTAACTGAGCATCGAGAGCAGTTCGTGCTCTGCACCCACCATGAGTATGGCGTCGTAGATGCCGTGGGCAAGCACTGGTGCCAGCCAAATGAAGTAACGATATTTGCGGTAGCGGCGCGGATAGAAGTGCGCGAGCGAATAGAAGAAGCCCATCAGCACGGCGAAGATATAGTGTCCCGGCACGGCAAGCAGACTGCGCATAAGGGCGGTGGTAGCCCAGCCGTCTTCGCTTTGGAACACATATAGCACATTTTCAAGTCCAGCAAAGCCCATGCCTATGCACACGGCATACACGATGCCGTCCATGGCTTCGTCGAAGTCATCGCAGTTGCGCAGCATGAGCCACAGCATGAGCAGTTTCATCGATTCCTCTGGTATTGCCGCTCCCACGAAAGCGCTAAACACACCTCGCACAAATGGCAGCACGGCAAAGATGCCATATCCCGAACTATACACCAGCCCTTCAAGCGCCATTGCCAACGGCACAGCCAGGAAGGCGGAAAACAGACCGTAGATGACGGCTTGAATGATGCGCATCATGGGTTCGGGCCGACGGCGGTCGCGGTATCTGACGTAGCCTATCAGCAACACGGCTGGCAGAAGGCTGGAAATGAGCATGTATAGAACTTCCATATTCGCTTAGAAGATTGACATTCGTAATTGGTTGATTTTTACACCTGCCACTGGACCGACACCGAGCCACACAGCCACATTGGTCAGTGCCATCATTTCGAGTTGCGTAACACCGTTGCCAGCCCTCACCACCAGTATGAGGAAGTCGATGATTTGGAGGCGTTGCTCCGATGTGGTGTAAGAGGCGATGCTTCGGGCACATTCCTCGATTTTCGCCGCCCACAACAGTGGATTGTATTTCGGTTGCTCGCCTAAAATGCGCATCAACAGTTCATAGCACCGCTGCGCCTTTGCCGGCTCGTAGTAAGTGCCTACGAAATACTGCACATAGCCCTGCTTCTGCATTCCGAAGTCGCCATCGATGCGAATGATATACGCCGACAACGCCATCAGCGACAGCAGGAAATTGCTACGCTCGCCCTGAAGCAGATTAGATGGGCGTTCGATGTCGTTCACTATATCTTGGATATGGCTCATAGTTCGCTATTTATTTTGTAGAACCGATGTGAAACGGTTCCATCAACTGTAAATACCAGTCGGAACGGCTGCCGTCGGCGTTGCGCATACAGTGGGTGTGCTCGCGGCGTGGCGTAGAGGCCCCTTTCTTGAACACCAGCACAAATCGCTTTGTCTCTTTAGTGGGGAGCGTCTTGATGCGGTAGATGTCTTGAAGCCAAAAACCTTGCAGAAAACATTCAGCCGAGAAATCGCTCAACACCTCGCCGGGAATACACACCGAAAACACGCCCTCGTCACCCAGCATGGCGTAAGCGCCTTTGGCAAGAGTGCTGAATGGCAGGCTGGAACTGTGGCGTGCGCGTGTGCGGCTGTCGTCGGGGCACTCAAGACTTTTGTCGAAATAGGGTGGGTTGCACACCACGCAGTCGAAAGCGCCAAGCGTGCCCTCTGCCTGTCGAGTGGCGAGGAAGTCTTGAAACGAGGCATGAACGAGCGTGAGGCGGTCGGTCCACGCCGATGCGGCGAAGTTGGCGGCAGCGTCTATGATGGCGTGGTCGTCAATTTCCACGGCAGTGATGGTGGCGTCGGGGCATCGCTGGGCAAGCATCAGCGAAATCACGCCTGTGCCAGTGCCTATGTCGAGAATGTGCGTGCCACCGGCGGCAAGTGCGCCGAGCAAGTCGCTGTCGGTGCCCACTTTCATGGCGGCATTTCGCTGGTCGATGGTGAATTGCTTAAATTCAAAAAAATCTTTTCTGCGCATAAAGGTTGTGGTTCTCTTTCTCGCAAAGTTACAACATTTCCCGACAAATTACGTATCTTTGTGGAAGTAAATAATCAATAAGCAGAAATGAACAAACTGGAATACAAACGTAAAAACGAGCAGTGGCTCGAAGAAAAGGCAAAAGAAGAAGGCGTGAACGAACTGCCAAGGGGCATTCTCTACAAGGTGCTGAAAAGTGGCGACCCTAACGGAAAAACGCCTAACCTCAGCAATGTGATTGTGGCGCACTACACTGGCCGCACCATTAATGGCAAACAGTTCGACAACAGTTACAGCGGCGCACCGCTGGCTATCCGACTGCGCGAACTGATTGAAGGCTGGATAATTGCACTGCAACGAATGCACGCCGGCGACAAATGGGAACTCTATATCCCTGCCGAAATGGGCTACGGAAAGTTCGCCCAACCAGGCATCCCCGCCTACTCCACCCTCATCTTCGAAATCGAACTCATCAGCTTTGCATAGTTCGCAAGTCAACGAGACAACAAGTCAACGAGTCAACAGGTTGAAGTCAGACGAGTCAGACAGGTCAGACAAGTCCGACGGGGCTGATGCGGACACCATCGTTTCCTGCACCAAAACTATCGTCTTAACTTCTTTAACTTCTTAACTCCTTAACTTCTATAATTTCTAACATCTAATTTCTATTCTCATGATTACAAATGTAGTATATAGCGCTCTTGGGCTTTGTGGAGCCACAGTGATTGGATCGCTGATTGGGTTCACCTTTAAGGGACTGTCGCACAAATGGAACGACACAGTGCTTGGCTATTGCGCTGGCGTAATGTTGGCAGCCGCTGTGTTGGGGTTGCTCTTGCCTGCCGCCGACATGGCTGGCGATGGCTGGGGCATAGCGTGGGTGGTGATTGGCGGTATGGCGGGCGCGCTCTTTCTCAACGTGCTCGACCTCGTTACGCCCCACCTCCACCACATCACTGGCCTCGACCAAGAGCAACACGCCAACAACTCCACCCTCAACCACATTCTGCTTTTCGTGATGGCAATCGCCATTCACAAGTTGCCAGAGGGCATGGCGGCAGGTGTGAGTTTCAATGGCGAAAACTTGGGCAACGCCTGGACGGTGACCGTGGGCATTGCCCTTCAAAACGTGCCAGAAGGCATGGTGGTGATTTCGCCGCTGCTGGTGGCAGGAGTGAGCCGAATGCGCACCTTCCTCATATCATTAGGCATCGGTCTGCTTGAAATTGTGGGCGTGCTGATAGGCTACTTCGCTGGAGGCATTTCGCAAGTGATGCTCCCCACGATGCTTGCCTTCGCTGGCTGCGCCATGCTTTATGTGGTGAGCGACGAGATGATACCCGAAACCCACAGCCACGGCTACCAAAAACAAGCCACCTACGCCCTCCTGCTCGGTTTCCTCACCATCCTCGCCATCGAACGCGCCCTCTAATCCCCACCGACACGCCATAACGCAGGAAAATATGTAAAAAAAAATCGGTGTAAATAGGGTTAAAATGGATTAAATCGGTGTCTTCCTCCCCCACACAAGACCACCACACTTATACGCAATCACGGAGACTGCCGCATTGGGCAATCTCCGTGATTGATGTTATATATAAGGGAGCTTAATGTTGATGCTCTTCGCCGTAGCCGCCGGTGTCGATGTGGTTGTGGCGACCGTGATCGTGTTCGTGGGTCTTACCGAAGGTGTAGGTAACCGACAAGCGGACAGTTCTACCTCCCGACCATTTGCTGATTGACTGCACATAACCGTTGCCGTTCAGGATATTATGGGTTTCTTTTGAGTTGAACATATCCTTGCAAAGAAGCGAAATGCCCCAAGCACCGATATTTTTGCGCAATCCTGTCTCAACATCCCAGTCTGCCTCCAGTGTTCCCTGCGCGGTGACACGGCACGAATTGTATCGGCCTGTGGCTTGGAATGTCATCTCCCAAGGCAGGCGAACCGATGCCATGCAACGTGCATCCCACACAAAGCGGTTCTGCTTTTCGCCGTGCACGGAATAGAAACTGTCGTGCAGCGGATATTCGGTGCTCCATGCCTTGTGATGGCTGTTGTAGAGGTTCACAGTGGTGGTGAGGGTCAGGCGATTGAAAAGTGTGTTGCGAGAAATGATTTCCACACCGGTGTTCATCATATTGCCCACATTGGCATGACCGTAATACATGGTGTTCACATTGGGGTTTGAGGCCATTGGCGCAAGGAAACTGATGTGACTGATCATATCGTTGCTGGCACGGAGATAGCCCGAAACCGACAGCATGTGGTTGCTCCAGTTCTTGATATACGACAGTTCCACAGCATTGCTGTATTCTGGCTGAATAAGTGGATTGCCGAGGTGCACTTCCGATGGGTCGGAAATATTCTCAAAAGTGTTGAGTTGTGGACCGAACGGACGGCGTATGCGGCGTGAATAGTTCAGTTTCAACTCGTTGCCGGTAAGGAACGACCAGCCGATAGATGCCGATGGGAACAGTGCGAAATCATTCTTCTTGAACAAAGGCACATCTGCGTCGGTCTGTCCGTAGCCGAGCGATCGGGTGCGAATTTGCCACATTTCGCCACGAAGTCCTGCCGCGAAGGTCAGTTTCTCCAAATTGCCGGAGAAGTGAACATACAGGGCTGAAATGTCGGTGTCGTATTTGAAACGGTTGTAGAGGTTGTTGAGTGGTGTCAGGCTGTTCTCGTCAGCACCGCCAGCATACGAGGCAGGGCTGTTCTCGTGGTTGTAGTTGCCCTTGTAGCCAGTCTCAAAGCGGAGCCATGGCAGTGCCTGTGCTGAATAGTCGAGCGCAGCTTCCCAGTTGCTGATTTTCACATCCTGATGCTGGTTTTGCCAAATGAACTCCTCATTGCCGTCGGCCCATTTCACATTTTCGTGAAACTTGTTGTCGTTGGGTCCTTCCCAAATATTGTAACTCACGTTCATGTCGAGGAAATGGTTGGGGTTGAAGGTGTGCTTATAGCCGAGCATCACGTTTGCGCCTCGTGTGTCGCCAGTTTCACGCATATTGTTGATATTCTGCGTCCACTGATTTGGCAAATTGCTGAGGTGGGTGGTGGTTGTGCGGCCCCATTTGTGTCCGAGGGTGCCGATTGCGCTCAGATAAACGGTGTTCTGTTCATCGGGGTGGAAATTGGTGCCCAGGCGAAGGAACATGCTGTTTTCATGCTTCTTGCTGTCGCCGTCAGAATTGAGGAAGGTGCCGTTGTCGTAGTTGCGGCGCGATGTCGAGCCAGCGGGCGCATGTTGGGTTTTAAGTCCGATACCGGCAAACGACTCGAATTTGCCTTCGTTGTAGTTGATATTGAAATTCACGTTAGCCGTTCCACGAGAGTCAACATTCGCCTCGGCATTTCCAAAATAGCCGTGACGATGGTCTTCTTTCAGTCGGATATTGATGATGCCGGCAGTTCCCGAAGTGCTGTGCTTCGACGATGGATTTATCATCACCTCAATGCTCTCGATGCTCTCGGCTGGGAGTTGACGGAGAATCTGGGCACGGTTGTCGGCATTCATGCCCATTTCTTTGCCGTTTACCCACACAAGCACGTCGGAGTTGCCACGCAGCGAAATCTCGCCATCGCTGGTCACATGCACCGATGGCACAGCGGCAAGCAGTTCATCAGCCGATGCACCAGTAGCGGCAATATTTGAACTCACGTTGAAAACCCTACGTTCCGAGTTGACCGACATTTGGCTTTTCTGTCCTGTCACCACCAACTCCTGAAGCAACTTAGCGTCTTCGGCAAGCTCAATCTTGCCAAGATTTATCTCGGAGTCGGCAACTACGATTTCACGTTCCTGCGAAACACAGCCAACCATGCTTACACGGATAATATATTTTCCTGAAGGTGCGTTTGTGATAACAAACTTTCCGCTTTCATCGGTCATAGCACCGATTGAGAGCGGAGCACCAGTTGTCGGATTCACGAGCACCACCGAGGCGTAGTCGAGGGGCTTTGCTGTGCCCTTGTCATAGACTGAACCTACAATATTGCCGGCGGCATTTGCGCTACCGGCGATCAATAGAGATACAGCCAAAGAGAGTGGGAGTTTTACTTTCATTTATAATTTTGCTTTTTTTATTCTGGGCGCAAAGTTACAAACACCCTTTTGCAAACCGTTTGCAAAAACAAATGGCAGAGCCACCCGATAAGGATGCTCTGCCATAATTATATTTTCAACCTACTGAAAAAGAGGTGCTTTACCTAAATCTTTGTCCGCTTTGTTTATTCATCGCTTATTGCAATTCGGGCAGAAGCCTTTCATCATATAGTTGATGTCATGGAGCGAAAAACCCTTTGGAATGTTCACCACCGGCACACTCTCGTCCTCAAAGCAATACGTTTTCTTGCATTGTTCGCAATAGAAATGCACATGCTGGTCGGAGTAATGCGCACCGCTGCCACATAACTCATATTTCAGAGAGCGGCTACCGTCCTCTATGACGCGAACTATGTGTTTTGCCGAGAAAAGTTCCAAAACCCTGAAAATACTTGCCTTGTCCATCGAAAACTCCAAAGAGATTTCAAGGTCGGCAAGACTGACCGGATGCGAAGCCTTCGCCAACTCCCTCATCACAAGAATGCGATTGGAGGTGGACCTAATCCCCTTTTCAGCCAAAACGCTATTTATATCATCATTCCCCATCTTCTGATTTTTCCTGCAAAGTTACGCAATATATTTTGCAATTCACTTGCAAAACCACCCCAAAGAACTGCCTTTGGAAAAGGGCGTGCGAATCAAAACAGGAATTCGCCCAAACGTAGCGACATGCCTTCGGCATGTTTCGCTGCAAACAACAATGTGTCAGCGCATTAAACCCAAATCGGTCATTAGGGCTTGTGGTATTTCGGAGTTTTAGAAGAATGGATTTTGCTTGTCTTTTAATGAGTGATAGCGAGCTATTACGAATTAAAAACAAGCGAACCGATTTGGGTTAAACCACAGCATCATTTCAACTTATCATACACCTCCTGCAAAGAATAAGCCTCAGCAATTTGCTTAACTTCGGTGTAGCGCTGATTGATTTGCACAAAAGTGCGCCACACATTCGAAAACTTACCATACACTATCCTCTCCGTGGTGCCATCGGGATATACGCAGCCACACCCGTTAATCCCCGTCAGCGGACTGCCGGCAATGGCGTAGCACAACGCCTCTTTCCCACTATGGTCATGCGTAACGTCGGTCTCGCAGTTGAGCCACCACTCAACAAACACGCCCAAAGTGGGATTCGTGAACCCTGCGGTGCCAGAGTAGGCAATGCCATTCACAATAGGCACAGGCGCGAGAAACATTCGGCTATCGCTCATAATCTTTTCGGCATTCCTGAAAAAGAAAAAAGCGTGCTCCAAGAAAAACTCCCGATCGGCCTCCTCTGCGTCGCTCTCCACCTGCGGCAGCACATCATGCGGCTTAGTGGTGCCAAAATACTTGCCAGTGGTGTCGATTTCAAGACCATCGGCTTGGATTGATTGTGGTTGAACACTCTTAGGGTAACAAACCAGTTCGTTACCATTCAAAAGACTAATTGAAAACTGAGATTTACACATAACTTCTAATATTTTAATGATTAAACATTCGCATCTTTCCTTTTCCACCGCGGCTCCATGTGTGCAGGCTCGGTTGGCATCCCCCATTCATCCACGGGGTACTCTCGATGCACCTAAAATTCTATTTCGAGTGCAAATTTACAACACATCTGTGCAACCAATCTGCACACCTCCCTAAAAAATTTCAAAATTCTACTATTTTTCCTGCGAATTGCTGCCATCTATCAAAGGATTGCCTTTTTTGTTGGGTTTGGTGGGGGGATTTTGTAACTTTGTGAGGAAGTTTGGGATTTTGATTGAAACACAAATTTGGAAGGATGATGGAGAGGATCGTTTTTTTGCATGGTTTTTTTGCTTCGGGGAGTTGCGCTATGGCGGTGGCTTTGCGCGAGGCTTTTGATGGGAAGGCGGTGGTGCTGACTCCCGATTTGCCTCGCCACCCGAAGGAGGCGCTGAAGTTGGTCCGGAAAATTATCGACAAGGAGCACCCCGACTTGCTGATTGGCAATAGTTGCGGTGCGTTTCTTGCACAGATGTTGGCTCCTGTGGTGGGCGTGCCTGCCCTGCTGGGCAATCCGTATTTCAAGATGACGGAGTTTCTGAAGGAGCGCGTCGGCGAGCATCAATACAAGGCTTCCCGAACGGACGGCAATCAGCGGCTGGTGATCGACGAGGCGTTGATCAATGAGTTTGCCGAACTTGAAGCCGTGCAGTTCGACTGCTGCTCTCCATATTACAGGGAGCGCGTTTGGGGACTTTTTGGCGACAACGACCCCATTGCCCACTTCTCCCCTCTTTTCTCGGAGCATTACAGCCACATCTTCCACTTTCCTGGCGGACACACACCCACGCCAGCGGAGGTAAAGACATGGTATGCGCCATTGGCAGAGAAACTCATGAAGGAATATCCTAAGAAGGATGAGAGGCTATTCCAGCACTTCAAAGGGGGAAAATACAAGTTCGTTCGCTCCGCCTTCGATTCCGAAACACTGGAGCGCATGGTGGTTTATCAAGCCCTTTATGGCGACGAGGCCTACTGGGTGCGGCCCGAAAAGATGTTTTTCGGGAAAGTGACGAGAGACGGCAAAACATTCAACCGATTCACAGAAATAGATTAATATGACACTTTACATCGTAAGACACGGACAAACGGAAGAAAATATGCAAGCCATTTTGCAAGGGCATCTGCCCGGCAACCTCACCGAGCAAGGCAAGGAGCAAGTGCGGAAAGCGGCAGAGCGTCTGGCAGAGGCTGGCGTGGAATTTAAGTGCATCGTTTCGAGCGACCTGAAGCGTGCCATGGATTCCGCCCACATCATCGCAATGCGTCTGCACCTCCCCATCACCCCCATGAAAGAACTGCGCGAGCGCGATTGGGGCATCTACACGGGCATGGCGGTCGCGGAGGCAACCGAGAAGTACAAGATTGACGGTATATGGCGTTTCCCCGACAGCAGCGCAGAGACCGACAAGGAAATCCTCCAGCGCGCCGGCAACGCCCTACGTCATCTCGCCGAAAAATACGCCACCGACACCATCATCGTAGTCACCCACGGCCAATTTGCCAGAAACATGTTCGCCCACCACCTCAAATGCGACTACCACGACATCCCCTCCTTCACAAATGCCGAAATCAGACTACTAACCATATAAGCCAAACGCACAAAACCCACAAACCAAAGGGACGGTTCTTTTGGTTACAACTTTGCTTGATACCTGATATTTGGATGGTTACGATATCGTTTCGATGCGGATTTTTGTATTATATGGAATTATTCCAGATAAAAGCTGCTGTAATCTTGTTTGGGTAAGCGAAATAAAGGGCGGGCAAAATCTTTCTAACACGACAACGCCTTGGGTGTGTGCAAAAAAGGCACACACCCAAGGCGTTGATACTATGCTGATTGTATTGAAACATGCCGAAGGCATGTCCCTACGTTATGATGTTATTTTTACACGCCACATGCTTTCCTCCTTTGGTGCTCCTGGACTGTGGGGTTAGGATTGGAGCCAGAGGGATTGGATTTTGCGGCGGATGGCGATGATATTGCCAGTGGTGATGGTGCCCATGATGAGCACTGCCACCACGATTGATGCCACTATGGTGCCGCCCTTGGTGCCTAAACCGCTGAGCATAACCATATAGGAAGCGCGGGCGATGAACATGAGTACGAGCGAGGCGACAAGCACCGCGGCATTGATAAACAGCACCATCTTGATGTAGGGCTTCGACACTTCGGCTGGCGAATAACCGAGCATGAGCAAGTCTTGCAGTTTCTTGGTGTTTTTCTGCAAGAGCAGGTAGATACTGAGCATCAGCACGAAGAACGACAGCAGACTGATGAGCACGCCCACAATCACCACAATCGACACAATCACAGTGAGGAAGTAGTAGGTTTTGCCCGAATTGGTCTTATCGCCCGCTATGTTGTAGTTGTGTTCGTCCATATATTGCTGAATTTTCGGATCGCCAGGTCTGTTCACCTCTATAATTAAGCGTAGAGGCTTCAAAGCGCCGCCCTGGCCGTATTTCTTGTTAGCCCAAGTCATGAACTCCTCTGGCACGATTATCGTGTTCAGACGGTTGCTAAAGCCCACGATGCGACCTCGCACATCGTCGCGGAAGCCGTTGCCCGACAGATTGAACATGAGCGGCACGCTCGATGCCTCGCCCTCGCTGATTTTCGGCATTCCCTGCGCTGCGGCAAAACCGAAATTGTAGAGCGAAAGGTAGTCGCGACTCATAATCACCGGCACGGTGGGATTGGCGGGGTCGAACTTCCACGAAGGGTCAACATCAATAAACTCATTCGGGATGCTCTCGAAGAAGAACTGCGTGCGCATGGCGTGGGTGGCGTCCACTCCGATGCTGGCGGTGATACCAAACTCACTGTTCACAAACGGAGCCACCTTGCGGCACCACGGCTGCGCCTTGATGTCGGCGATGTCGTCGTCGGAAAATTCAGAGGTGCCACCCATCAGCGCGCCTGCGCTGGTGAGGTTGCGCGAAATAATCAGATAATCCTTGCTGATAAAACTCTCCTGGTCGTTGAACACCGGCAGAACATCGCTGTAAAACTGAACGGCGAGTATCACGATAGTGAGCCCCACAAGGTTTGCCACCGAGAAGCCCACAAGTTGCATCTTGCTGATATGCTGACGCAACAATTTCCACATCAATCCTTTTTTCATAACTTCAACTCCTTATCCACGCTGATTTTCACATTATTTCCCACGCTGGTGCTGATCACGCCAGCGCCTTGTCGTGCCGCCTCCTCGGTCACCATCTGCGCCACGATGGCATTGTTGGCCTCGTCGAGGTGGCTCACCGGCTCATCGAGCAAGATGAAGTCGGCAGGCTGGCACAGCGCACGGATAATAGCCACACGCTGCTGCTGCCCTATCGAGAGCTTGCCCACAGGGCTGTTCACCTTTTCTGGTATGCCCAGTCGCTCAAAATAGGATATAATCTCTTTCTCGGTCTTGAAATTGGTCAACCGATTTTTGAGTTGAATGTTTTCGATAGCTGTAAGTTCGGGGAAAAGTCGCAAATCCTGCGGCAGATAGGCAATGTGATTTTTGCGCACGTCGCACCATTGCTCCACGCTGAGGGTGCGAATGTCGGTGCCGTCGAACTGCATCACGCCCGAATAGTCGATACGGTAGCCGTAGATGTAGCTACAGAGGCTCGACTTGCCTGTTCCGCTCTCGGCGGATATGAGATAGTGCTTCCCACGCTCAAACTCCACATTGCGGAGCCACACCTCGCTGTGGTCTTCCTCACGGCCGGCAAACACAGCGGGGAGCGTGTTGAGCAATACAATTTTCTGCATATATACTTTTAATTATAGTTATTCTTTTTCAACATTGGTAACCACCACACGCACCAGTTCCACGCGTGCGCCACTCTTCTTGAGCACCGACACTTTGAATGCGCCGAAGTCGATGGTGTCGCCCTCGTTGGGGATAGCACCGAGGTGGTTGAGCAGCAGTCCGGCTATGGTCTGATAGTCGTCGCTTTCGGGAATGTCGAGGTGATACGCCTCGTTGATCTCCTCTATCTCCATACGCCCAGAGAACTCGAAAGTGCTCTCATTCACCTTGCGCGCCACCAGCTTGTTGTGGTCGTGCTCGTCTTGAATGTCGCCGAAGATTTCCTCCACCAAGTCCTCCAGCGTCACCATACCGCTGGTGCCGCCAAACTCATCTACCACAATCGCCATCGAGCGACGCTCTTTGAGCAGGCTCTGCATCATATTCTTCGCAAGCATGGTTTCGGGGGCGAACAGCACCGGCTTCATCTGCTCCTTCCAGTTCACATCGGTCACGAAAAGTTCGCTCACCGAAATGAAGCCGAGCACATTGTCGATGTCGTCGTGATACACCACCAGTTTGCTCAAACCGGTCTTTGAGAAAATCTCCACCAGCCCGTCGCGGTCGGTCTCGTTGATGTCCACCGCCACAATCTCGTTGCGTGGCACCATACAGTCGCGCAAGTGCGTGTCGCTGAAGTCGAGGGCATTTTCAAAGATTTTCACCTCGCGCTCCACCTCCTCGTTCTCGTCCTCGCGCTTGTCGATGGTCTCTTGCAGATACGCATCCAGTTCCTCCACCGTGAGGCGGTCCATCTTCTCCTTGTCGATTTTCACGCCAAACATTCGCATCAGCAGTTGCGAAAGCATTTCGGTGAAGCGAGAGAGCGGATAAAGAATGCAGTAGAACAGAAACAGTGGCAGCGACACCATGCGCAACGACGCATTGGGGTTGATGCGAAACAGCGTCTTTGGCAAAAATTCGCCGGTGATAAGGATAATCACGGTGCTGATGATGGTGAGCACCAGCAGTTGCAGGAACTCGTTTTCACCGAGCATCTCGTAAATAGGCGCACCAATCAGGCTCGCCATAGCCATACTATACACCACATTCACCACATTATTGCCCACAAGCATAGTGGAGATAAACACCTCACTATTATTGTAAAACATATTGATAATGCGGTTGACCAACCCACCCTTTTGGGTGTCGATTTCAAGTCGCACCTTATTTGCCGACACAAAAGCGAGTTCCGTGCCAGAAAAGAAAGCCGACAGCAGCATAGTGATCAACACTATAATCAGCGAATTTGTAGACAAAGTATCCATCATTAGGCAAAATTAGTGATTTTTGCGGAGAAATAAGCGAATACCCACCACAAATTCAAAAATCCCCGCCAAAATCCCCATTTCGGCTTTTGTGTGGGGGCGAAAAAAGGGGCTCAGCGGTGATGCTGAGCCCCTGTGGGGATTATAGTTTTAAATAACTAAATCTTGAGGATTATTGAGCCACGAACTGGGTCATTGCAGTCACGAAGGTCTTGCTGTCGAGCACGCCACGAGCGAAGTCGAGGTAGCCACGGCCGATTGCCCAATTCCAATAGTCGGTGAATGTGCCTACATTGCCCTTAGCATTGGTGTATTGGAGTTGACCCTTGTTTTCACCAGTTTGACCGTCGATTGGGTAATTCGCCCACATTCTATAATCTATGCGCCCTCTACCGCCTCATAGGCCACAAAAAAAGCGCCGAGGCTTGAAGCCCCGGCGCTAATTATCATCGAGTGTCAGAATGTTTTATTCTTGGTCGCTATCCCACCATACTGGGATTGTCCAAACGTCGTCAGCCTTGTTCCATCCACCTGCGAGCGACATATCGGCACCTGGCACTTGTGCGCCAATTGCCTGGAGGTTGTCGGCGTTGTAGTTGAGCTCGTGTGAGCATTGACGCCAGCGGCGGAATTGCTTGCCTTCTGGAATAGCCTTCATAGCATCTACGAGAGTCTTGTGGTAAGCAGGCATTTTCCATCCGAGGAAGATTTCTGGATTGTAGTCGTAACGGCGCATGTCGTTCCAAGTTTCCATTGAGAAGAACATAGCGATACGCTTTTGAGTCATAATCTTGCCGAGGGTGATGTCGCTAGCTGTACCGAGAGCGTTGTTCACGTAGTTGTCGATGTCAGCAGCAGGGATTACAGTGAAAGATGGGCACTTTTTGAGGTTTTCATCTTCGCTGCACCATTTAGCGAGCTTTTCGTTCATGAGTTCCATGCTTGCCTTCACGCCCTTCTTGTAAGCGTCGTAAGCTTCAGCTTTTCTGCCAAGGTTGAAGAGCACTTCTGCACGGATGAAGCAAACTTCTGCATACGTACCTACGTAGGTTGGAGAAGATACGCGGGTGTAGAATGTGCCTGATTCGCGAGAGTTAGGTTGAGTAACGCCACCACGATAGTAGTAGAGGTCAGGATTCTTAGCATAACCTTTTGAAGAGCTGGTTTGCTCTACGTAAACGGTGTCGCCGAAGCGAGCAGCGTTGTCGCTGTCGATATAGAAGCCTTGTTTTTCCTTATCCCAAGATGCACGGATTGGACCACCTTCGCTGTTGATGTTAGAAGCGAGGTCGAGACCCAAAGAACGGCGCCATTCACCTTGCCACTTGATTTCAGCAGGAGTGTCGGCCGACTTTCTTGAAACAGCCCATGGAATGATCTTATCGGCACGTGGATCTTCGATGCCGCAACCTGCGAAGTTGGTGAGGTTGTCGTAGTACATCTTAGTAATCATGTAGCCAGAGTTCATACCTGATACTGAGTAGAGACCACTGTAGTCAACTGGTTCGTCCCAACCAAGCACGTCGTGGCTGGTAGAGTTGTTGTCGGTGTGGTTGATAACGGTGTTGTCGGCATTGCTTTGCATTGCCTTGTCGAGTTCGGCGAGAATGCCTTCAGCATCGTATTTGCCATCGAGATAGCTACCAGAAGCCTTCTTGCTGAGGTGGAGCATGAAGCGAGCCTTAAGCAAGTGAGCAAGTTTAATCCACTTGTCGATGTCGCCATTGTTCCAAGAGTCGTTAGCAGCGAGGGTTGGGAGAGTTGGGTGCTCTGCAGCTTGGTTTCTACCAGCTTCGAGCAGTTCGATAGCCTTGTCGATGTCGGCCAAGCAGCCCATGAAGATGGTCTTGCCGGTGTCGTACTTAGGAAGTGCGTTAGCGCCTGCAGCTTCGGTGTAAGGCATTTCACCATAAAGGTCGGTCATCAGCATGTTGCCGTAAGCCTTGATGAGGTAGCCAGCGCCTTCGAATTGCTTGTTGCCGGCAGCGTTGGCCTTGGCAATCATATCGGGCACATTAGCATAAGCACCTACGAACCACCATTGGTAAGAAGTGGTCACAATACTATTTGTTGGGTACCATACCGACATGTTGAAGTAGGTACCGCCGCCTACGTTGCGAGTCCAGTCACCGCAAGCCATATTGCTACGCCAGCTTGCAAACATGTAAGCGTCATTAGTATAGAACTGGATGTGGGCGAGACGCTGTTCGTATTTTGCAGCTTCTGCAGTTGGGATATTTGGGTTGGTATTCACATCAAGCCAGTCGTTGCAAGAGGTCAATCCCAGTGCCGCAGCACCCATACCACACAGTATAATAGATTTGATTAATTTCATATTATATATGGTTTATATTGGGGTTTAACAATTATAGGTTTTTCTTAAATTGTTTAGAAAGTCAAGTTCACACCGAATGCTACGCTTGAAGTGGCAGGTACACCGCAGTAGTCGAAACCAACTGAAGAAGAACCACCACGACCAGCACCAGCAGCAGCCACTTCTGGGTCACCGTCGTAGTTGGTGAAGAGAAGGAGGTTGTTGGCGGTGAAGGTGAAGGTTGCACGCTTCACGAACTTGATGTTCTTAACGAGCCAATCCTTTGGCACATCGTAGCCAAGAGAGATGGTGCGCAGACGGAGGCTGTTCACCTTAGTGATCCAGTTGCGGGTCTCGTAGTTGTAAGCGCCAGTGTAGTAGCCTTCGATGATTGTAGCACCGTCGGTTGGGAGGTCGTTGAAGGTGTAGATCTTACCTGGTTCCCAAGTGTGAGTCACATCCTTGCCATCAGCGTCAACACCTGAGATGGTGAGAGGTTGCTGACGGAATTCGCCTGACCACTTGCTTACACCGCTCATTGTCATCGCATACTTGGTGCCGTTGAACACATCACCACCTACACGGAATTCCCAAAGCATATTGAGGGTGAAGTTCTTGTAAGTGAAGGTATTGTTCCAACCACCAGTGAACTTAGCTTCACGGTTACCAACTTCGAGAGTGGTCTTGCCGTCGGTTGGGAAGCCATTCTTGTCGAGGATGAGCTTACCCTCTTCGTTGCGTGCCCATTCAGTACCAGAGATTGCCATGAAGTTGCCGCCAGAGATAGAGCAAGCCTTAGCACCTGCATATTGAACGTCGGTCACGTACATGAATTCCATACCCTTAGGAAGTCCGTCCATTGTACCACGGTTGCCGGCTACGTTGATGCCAGTTTCCCAAGTGAAGTCACCAGTCTTGATAGGAGTGCCGCTGAGGCTGATTTCAAGACCCTTGTTGTAAACGTTACCTGCGTTGATTGAGCAGAAGATGTAGCCAGTAGATTGAGGTCCACGTGGGCTAAGAATCTGGTTGAATGAGTTGTTTTGGTAGTAAGCGATGTCGAATTTCAAGCGGTTTTGGATAAAGCGCAATTCCAAACCAACTTCCCATGAGCGAGATTTTTCTGGTTTGAGCACTGGGTTACCACGAGTCCAGCTGTTACCTACCGACACTGCATCGTTGAGATAAGTGTGAACTGGCCAAAGTTCGGTGTTGGTTTCATAAGCACCGGTATCTTTACCTACTTCAGCCCAGCTTGCACGCACCTTACCGAAGCTCAGCCATTCAGGACGAGCCTCACCCATAAGTTCGGTGAATGCGATAGCACCACTCACTGATGGATAGAAGTAAGAACGGTTGTCGAGAGGAAGGGTTGAAGTCCAGTCATTACGGCCGGTAACGGTGAAGAAGATTGCGTTACGCCAGTCGGCACGGAATTCACCAAACACACCCACGAGGCGCTTCTTCGACATGAAGTAAGAGAAGTTGCGGTCGGTGTTGCTTACGTTGTCGTAAGAGTAGAATTCAGGAACTGCGAAGTTGTAGGCAATCTTGTAGTTGCGCTTAATTCTTGTGTAGTCGGTTGAAGTACCGAGCATCAAGTTGAGGTTGAAGTCACCGAATTGCTTGTTGATGTTGGTCATCAAGTTGGTTGAGAGGTAGCGGTAACGGAGGTCGTTGTCGCTCATCATACCCTTTTGCCACACTTGCTTGATAGCACCGTTAGGAGCGATGCGGTTAGAAGCATCCTGAGTGTAAGTGTCCACACCCATGCGATAGCTTACCCACCACCAGTCGGTGATGTCGGCCTTCACGCTGAAGTTACCAGTAAAGCGGTCGGTGTTATCGGTCATCTTGTTCTTGTTCACAATCCAGTATGGGTTGTCGCGTTCGTCCCATGGGTCGAGACGGTCGCCAAACATACGATAACGTGTGCCATCTTCATTCAGATAGTGGGTCATGTCGTCGGTTGGTGACCAGTTGTACACGCCATAGAGGGCACCTGTACCGCTTGAGCCATAGAGAGCTGCACCGGTAAGGGTACGGGTAGTGCGTGCGCTACTGTAAGCAGCGTTGGCACCGAATGTGAACATCTTGAACTTTTGTTCGCCATTGAAGCGGAAAGTGGTCTTGGTGTAACCTGTGGTTGGAACCACACCGTCTTGGTCGTAGTAAGAGCCGCTCAAGTAGAATGAGCCGTTCTTTGTACCACCCGAAACACTAAGGTTGGTGTCCCAAACGCCACCGGTCTGGAAGAAGTTGCCGATGTTGTCGTAAGTGGCAACGTCAGAGCCGTATTGTTCGCCCCAAGAGTTGTAAGAGAATTCGTTGAAGGCACGCTTGTAATTGCCATCGGTGCGAATTTCTTCCATGTAACCACGACGGAAAGTCTTTTGGGTTTCAGGAAGGTCTTTGCACCATGAGCTGATGTACTTAGCGCTGAGGTTCACTTCCACAGAGCCTTCTTTACCTTTCTTGGTGGTGATGATTACCACACCGTTAGCAGCGCGAGAACCGTAAAGTGCAGAAGCGGCAGGGCCTTTCAGCACCGACATGTTCTCGATATCTTCAGGGTTGATATCCATCACACGGTTAGAAGAAGTGGTAGCAGAAGCCATCGAACCATCGAATGCAGAGTTACCAACCACGGTAGAAGAGTTATCGTAAATGATACCGTCAACTACGAAGAGAGGTTGGTTGTCGCGGTTTTCAGAACCTGATGTACCACCACGGAGAATGATTTGTGAGCCAGCGCCAGCTGCACCAGAGGATTGGGTGATGTTAACACCCGCAATTTTACCTGAAAGTGAGTTGATGGCGTTGGTGCTCTTGTTACGCATCAGTTCTTCGCTGCTAAGGTCGTCAACAGCATAGCCGAGCGATTTTTTGTCTTTCTTGATACCGAGAGCGGTTACAACCACCTCATCGAGGTTGGTGGTGCCATCAGCCACTTTCACATTCACTACAGAGCCTGTGACTTTTACCTCAGTAGGCTTTGAACCAATGTAAGTGACCACTAATGTGCTGCCTTGTGCAGCCTTGATAGAGAACTTGCCGTTCACATCGGTGGCAGTACCCATCTTAGTACCTTTCACCATTACGGTGGCACCGATTAATGGCTCGCCATTAAGGTCGGTAACGGTACCAGTAACTTTACTGTTGCTTTGCGCAATAGCAGTGAAGCCACTAAGGTTTTGATTTGAGGTCAAAGCCATAGGTGCGCCACATGCAATCATAAGCGAAGCCAGCAATACGAATTGTTTCTTCATACGCATTCGTCCTTAGTTAGTTAGATTGTTGATAGTATTAAAGTGAATTATCTCTTAAAAAAACAATGTTTATGGTAAAGTGCAAATACTTTGCCGATGCAAATTTTTAACTTTTTTCACACATACGCAAATTTTTTGCCAATTATTTTTTAAAAAAAATCACCATCTCCCCCCTCATTCATTAATTTTTGCTATCAAGGCAAGGGGAAACAAGTCAACGAGTCAACAAGTCAACGAGTTGAAGTCAGACAAGTCAGACAAGAGATGGGACTGAAGGGTCCGAAGGGTCTGCCGGGTCCGAAAACAAAGCACCCCCATCAGCCCCAAAACCCGTTGACCTGTTGACCCGTTGACTTTTTTTAGAACATTTTTTCTTCCCCCTTGCAACTTTTTGCCTTACCTTTGCGTCTAATATATGGAACGGCGCCACAAACGCACAGTGCACAGCCTTTAGCGGTGTCGCCCCTTTTTTTAACAATCCATATATCACCTATCGAACAAACGAATGAAGAAGTTAGTATTAATGGCGGTAATGACCGCTCTGATGAGCATCAACGCCATTGCACAATATAAAGTGCATTTCCAAGTCAACGACTCAACAGGCGAGGGCGAGGCCTTTGCCACCGTAAGGCTCTACGCCGCCACCAACACACGCAAAGTGATTTCCACTGGCGTCACCACACTCAACGGCACTTTCGACCAATCATTGGCCTCGGCTGGCACCTACAAGGTGGAAATATCCGCCGTGGGCAAGGTGAGCGCCGAAAAGGAGTTTAGCGTCGATGCCAAGCACCCCACCGCCGACCTCGGCACCATCGTGCTTGCCGCCTCTGCCAATGTGCTCACGGGCGTGACCGTGACCGCCAGCGCGCCAGTGGTGAAAAGCGAAATCGACCGCATTACATATAATGTGCAAAACGACGACGACTCGAAAACGCGCACCGTGCTCGATATGCTCCGCAAGGTGCCGCTGGTGACCGTTGATGCGCAAGAGAACATTAAGGTGAAGGGAAGCAGCAGTTTCAAGATTTACAAAAACGGACACCCCGACCCCGCCATGTCGAACAACGCCAAAGATGTGCTGAAAGCCATTCCGGCAAGCATGATTAAGCGCATCGAGGTAATCACCGACCCTGGAGCGAAATACGATGCCGAGGGCGTGACAGCCATTCTCAACATCGTCACCCTCGACGCTGGCAGCGCAAGCACCAGCGGTGCCACTGGCACGGTATCCACAGGCATCACCAGTCGTGGTATCCTAATGGGCTCGGCTTACGTCACTTCACAAATCGGCAAAGTGGTGACGAGCGTCAACTACGGCTACAACCACCAAAGCAAGCACAACGATTCGCAAATGAGCGAAACACTGACGCGATACACCGACACTGGCAACGAACTGCATGACAAAACCTTTGGCAGAAATAGCATGAATGTGCATTACGGCAACATTGATGCCAGCTACGAGCCCGACACGCTCAACCTGCTCTCGCTATCGTTCGGAGGCTACTATTACAGCTACAGCGCCGACGGTGCAGCACAAAGCATCATGCGCGATGCAGCCGGCAAAACGCTCTACAGCTACGACCGCTCTGGGTTCTATCCCGGCAACGATGTATTCTCGTTCAACGGCCGCCTCGACTATCAGCACAAGACGCATCGCCCCGACGAAACGCTCACGCTCTCGTATCTGATTTCCACCAATCACAATAAGAACAACCAAATCACCACATACTCCAACATGGTGGGCACCACTTTCCCCTACACCGAGTCGAACAACGACGTGACACAAAACTTCCTGGAGCAAACCGTCCAATTCGACTGGACTCGGCCTTTTGCCAAGTACCACAAACTGGAAACGGGCTTGAAATACATCAACCGCAGCAATAAGAGTCACTCCATTTTCGAGTACACCGGCTACCCAGAGGGCAATAGCGACAACCGCTTCAACCACCTCACACAAGTGGCTGCCGCCTACTTTAGCTACACCTTCCACCGCGGCAACTGGGCAGCACGCGCCGGACTTCGCTACGAGTTTAGCCACCTGAGCGCCAAATTCCCCGACGGCGACCAGAAGAATTTCGGCAGCGACCTCAGCGACTGGGTGCCTTCGGCAAGTCTGCAATACCAGTTCAACACGTTCAACACGCTGAAACTCTCGTTCAGCACCACCATCAACCGCCCCGGCATCTCTTACCTCAACCCTGCCGTGGTGGTAACCCCCGAAACAAAGACGTTCGGCAACAGTGCCCTCAAAAGCGTGCACAACTACGCTTGGCAGCTCAACTATATGCACATCGGACAAGCGTTCACATTCAGCGTTACGCCCAACTTCGACATCAGCACCAACGGTATCACCACCAAGCAGTGGGCAGAGGGCAACGTGGCCAACACCACCTATGTGAACGGTTTGTTTAAGCGCTGGGTAGGCATCTTTGGCTACTGCCAATATAATAATGTGAAACTCGGCACAAGCGTGATGGTGAACGGTGGCATCGGCTACGACTACTACAAAAGCGACGATTTGGGCATTCGCAACTATGGCACCGTGATCAACTTCTTCACCTACATCACACAACGCCTGCCAGGCAACATTCGCCTGGGCGTGAACGTGGGCTGCTACGGCGGCAACCCTGAAGGGCTCTACGGCAAAAGCAGCCGCGCATGGTTCCACGGATTCAGCCTCCAACGCTCATTCCTCAAGGAAGACCGCCTGACCGTCTCCATCCATGCCAACTGCCCATTCAAGAAATACGGCACTTGGAGCCAACGCACCATCAACGGCAACTACAGCGGCAACAGCTTCTCACGCTTCTACAACCGCGATTACGGCATCAACATCTCCTACCGCTTCGGCTCGCTCAAAGCCCAAGTGAAAAAAACCAACACCACCATCCAAAACACCGACATGGTAGGCGGCTCCTCAAAATCCCCCACCAAATAATCCCCCACCACCCGCAAAAAAACACCCCCAAAAACACCATCAAAAGAGCCACCCCTTTGATGGTGTTTTTCCATATCTCACTCTTTCACAACATTTTACACACAAAAAAATCGCCACAACAAACCAAAGGAGCAAACCAAAGGGACGGTTCTTTTGGTTTGTTGTGGTCAGTGTTTACCGAATTATTCTTTACAGCCACTTATTGCCATCACACAAACTCACAAATAATTTCACGAGAAAAGCACAGCGACCGAAAGAACCGTCCCTTTGGTTTGTGGTGGGTGGATTTTTTGGGATTTTTTGGGAGATTAATAAAAAAGTGATAACTTTGCGGTATTGAAAACTTTTGCATAGGGTTTCTGTGCCTCAAGGTGCAGAATTAAAAGGGAATCAGGTGCGAATCCTGAACAGTACCCGCTGCTGTAAGTCCCACACTAAATCCGATGCATCGGCTCACACATTGCCACTGGTTGTATCTCTCTTACAAAGGCTACATCACATTATCCGGGAAGGCGTGAGCACGATGGGGACGAGTCAGAAGACCTGCCCACATTGCAAGCCTACAGCTGCCGAGAGGCATCAACGCCCCTATTCGGCGCAGAGCAAGGTTCACGTGGCATTTGAACCGTAGTGCAAACATTACATAATAGAATGTGATGATGTGGTGTAGCTTATTTCCACCATTTATTGCTTTTTTATCAGCACTTCCGCTAAAATGCTATCGTTGTGCCCCATCGCTCGCTGATGTGGCTGTGGCTTCTGTTTTCGCCGACCTCGGTGAAGCTGGTGCCCCATGAATGGCTATGCCCCGATGGTCTCATTAATTTAGGATTATATATTTCTTAATATTAATTTTTTATGAGACGTTTTTTTAATTTTCAACTGATTTGTGTTCTGACCATGATGCTGCTTGGCGGCGTTGTGGCTCCCACTGCTCAGGCTGAAGGCAAGAGGAAGGCGTGGAGTGATGCCGATGGCGCGTTCTACCTAATGACTCGCGACGGTCTTGAGACCTACGAAGTGGACGGAACCATCACCTTCAAAGCTGTGGCAGATGGCAAGACCATTCCTGGCTATCGCGACTGCGGCGTGGTGTTCGCGCCAAAGAATGAAGGCGACAAGATTCAAATCACAGTGAACAGTGTGGACCTCAGCGGTACCAACTATCTGCTGATGTACGATGGCGCGATTGAAAAAATCGGCTATGATGCATCATCTGATGGCAAACAATCAAGTTACCTGCCAAGCGGTTGGGTGAAGAAGTATGTGACCGGCACCGACGGCGACACCTACACCTCTACCGCCGAAGACGGCAAAATCTCGTTTGGTTTCCACAGCAACGGTCCGGGCTCCAACACGGGCTTCAACATCACCGTCACCGCTCTCCCTTCAAAGGACATGGAATTGAAGGGCGTGAGCCTCGCAAGCAATGAGGCCGCCGTATACCGCGGTGCGAAAAACCAGATGCTCATGACGCTCGACGTGCTTACCGAAGGCGGTAAGAACGCGTTCAACGTTGATGAACTGAAAATTGCCACCAGCGCACTCAGCGGCACCAACCAGGTGAGCAACGTGCGCCTCTACAATGGCACAAAAATCACCGCCGATGGCGCTTTGGCTACTGCCCCAGCACTTGGCGATGAACTCGTGGCCACTAATGTGGCATTGAAGAGCGGCCACAACATCTTCTCGGTTGTAGCCGACATTCTCCCCGATGCAAAGGGCTCCATTCCCGGCATCAGCGTGACCAGTATCAAAGTGAACGGTGCTGCGCAAACGCTCGAAAACAGCACCTCGGCACCTGTGGCTGTGAGCAACGACATTCTGATGACTGCCGACCACACCACTTTCACCATTAGCGACGACGCCAAATTCTACGACGATGGTGGCAAAGACGGCAAAATCTCTGAAAAGTTCAACGGCACCATCACTTTCGTGCCTGCCACAGCAGGACAGAAGATTAAAGTGGATTTCTCGAAACTCGCTATCTTCAACACCTCATCTGTGGGCTATAACGATGTATTCAAGTTCTACAACGGCCGCACAGCCGACGACACCAACCTCATCACCACCCTTTTGAAGGAGGCTAAAGTGGTGAAATCTTCAGCCGACGACGGCTCGATGACTATCACCCTGAGCAGCACCACTGGCGTGCCAGCCGACGGTTGGGAAGCTGTGGTATCACAATTCCTGCCAGGCAACATGGTATTCAAGAGCGTGAGCGCAACTGCCGCAAGCACCGAAACTGTGGCTGCGGGCGACAAGAATGTGCAAATGCTTATCGTTGACGTGCTGACCGACAACCAAAGCAATCCGCTATCTGTAACCAACTTCAACCTCACTTCAAACGATGTGAAAAACATCGAGAAGGTGAGCGTTTACAGCCTTGGCGACAACACCGAATTTAAGACCTCTGCCCCATTTGGCGAAGCCACAGTGGAAAGCGGCAACATTGCCGTGAACGGCAACCTCAACTTGATTGAAGGTCACAACTACTTTGCAGTGGTGGCACAAGTGAAACCCGACGCAAAGAATGGCGAAACCATCGCTTTGAGCCTCGCTGGCGCAACTGTAGCTAGCGAAAGCAAAACCGTGGCTGAGAATGTGGCTCAACGCACCATCGCCAACGTGTGCCGCGCCACTAAGGGCAGCCACAGCCACATCATCTACGACACTTGGAAGTTCAGCGACACCAAATCGACCATCTACCCTTCAAAATACGAAGCCGAGAATGCCGACTACATCGTGACTTTCACCCCTGCCGAAGAAGGCACAGTGGCTCAACTCGATTTCAGCAAATTCGACATTTACTACAGTTCAAGCAGTTACGGTGTGAAAGCCGTATTTGAGGTTTACAGCGGCACCAGCACTGCTGCCGAAAACCTGCTCTGGAAACTCGACGACGCCAAGAAGTCAGACAAGGGTCCTGGCAAGACTCTCCGCTCTACAGCAGCCGATGGATCAATCACCATCAAGTTCAACCCCAACACAATGACCAGCGGCTACACCGGCACCGGTTGGGAGGCCACCGTGGCTCCTTTCAAGAATCACGACATGACCATCGACAAGGTGACAGTGAACCAAACAAGCACCGACATCGTGCCTGTGGGCTCTGCCGACGCTGGTATCATCGACTTTGAAGTGACCACCTCTGGCACTCTCACCAAATCGACAATGAGCGAGATCAACCTCGACCTCAAGGGCTGCGAACAAGCAGTGAGCAAGGTGAGCGTGTATTACAACACCGAAAACGACGCCGCCACCGCTGTGGCATTTGGCACTGTTGAAAATCCTGCCGCCACTGCTACCGTGAGCGGCGAACGCGAACTGGTGGAAGGCGCTAACTACTTCTGGGTAAGATACGACGTGAAAAACGATGCCACATCGGGCACCCTGCTCGACGCGAAACTCGTGAGCCTCAAAACTGCCGACGGCAACACCTTGGCAGTGACCGACGGCGACCCTGAAGGCGCACGCGAGGCAAAAAACATCGTGAACATGGCTCCTGACACCACCGTTATCACCGTTATGAACCCAACCATGTTCTACGACGATGGTGGCAAGGACAACCCTGTGACCGTGAAGTTCAAGGGCGTGACCATCTTCAAACCCGGCAAGGAAAATTGCGCTATCAAGATTGAACCTATCAAGTTCTCTACTGGTAGCGGTAAATTCTACATCTACAATGGCGAGGGCGTTAACGCTGACAACCTCGTAGGCTCATACAATTATGTGGGCGCACCTCCAACCTACATCTCTAAGGCTGCCGACGGTGCTTTGACCATCAAGTTCGACGGTCCTACATCCACCTACACCAAGTACGATGGCTTTGAAATACAAGTTTCACTCCACGAGCTTACTCCATTCGTGGTCGATGGCATCGAGGCTTCTGCTCCACGCACCGACGACGTGACACGTGGCGCAAGCAACGCTCCAATGCAGAAGATTGCTGTGAACGTGGGTGGCGACCGTGGCACACTCAAGCTCAACAACATCACATTCAAGGCTGAAGGCACCACCAACGTGGCCGACATCACCACCGCACGCCTCTACTACACTGGCACTGCCAACGCATTCAGCACCGACAACTGCATTGCTACGCTCAACAGCGTTTCGGCTACCGATGCCAACGTATTCACCGCCGCAAGCGATGTGGAAATCACCGATTTCGGCACATACTACTTCTGGATTGCCTACGACATCGCCGCTGAAGCACAAGCAGGCAACAAGGTGGCAGCACAAGCCACAAGCGTGAATGTGGACGCCAACAGCGTGGCAACCACTGGCAACGCCACTACCCGCACCATCAAGGCAGGTATGAAGGGCGTTTACACCATCGGTGCTTCTGAGGGTGCAAACTATCCTACCATCGCCGCCGCTACCGAGGCTCTGAAGGCCAACGGTGTGGAAGGTGCTGTGACCATGCAAATCGAAAACGGCACCTACAACGAGAATGTGCGCATCACCAAAATTGATGGCACAAGCGAAACCAACACCATCACATTTGAAGGCAAGAGCGGCAACCGCGCCGATGTCACTATCGTAGGTGGCGGTTACAGCGAGCCTGCCTACGGCAGCCACAAGGAAGGTTTGTTCTATATCGACAGCACTTCTTATGTGACCGTTAAAAACCTCTCTATCGTGCCTTGCACTCAAACTTACCCAAGCGCTATCCACGTCTACAACCAAAGCCGTCACGTGACCATCGACAATGTGTATGTGAAGGCCGACCTTGTGACCTCTGGATACAGCGGCATGTACTTGGTGCAAACCGAATCAAAGGACGAAGAGGGCAAGAACAACGACTACCTCACCGTATCGAACTGTGAGTTCTACGGTGGCTACATGGCTCTCCGCATTGGCGGCACCTCTTATGTGAGACTCACTCACGAAAAGGGTGCTAAGGTGATTAATAACATCATCAACGAGCCTGGCAGCAAGGGCATCTACTTCGCCGACGAAAACGACGGCACCATCGAGGGCAACACTATCTTCCAAAGCACATCAGCCCGCACCAGTTACTGGGGTATGGACTTGATGCGTGTGCGTGGCAATATGGTGATTCGCAACAATAAGATTACCAACACCCACAGCTATTACAGTGGCGGTATCTATCTCCGCACCACTTGCTACGGTAATGAAGATCAGCCAATCCTCGTTTACAACAACAGCGTCAATATCACCAACTCTCCTTCAGCAAGTTCGTCGGGTATCCAAATCACTGCCGACAACAAGAACATTCACGTTTACTACAACACAGTGCGTATCGGCGGCACAAACGGCTACTGCTACTACACTGCACGCGTGAGCAGCGATGAGGCATACACCAATATCGTGCTGAAGAACAACTTGCTCCAAAACACCACCGCCGGTCCTACAATGTTTATCTACAACGAAGACTATGCGAAGCGTGTGAAATTCAGCCACAACGCTATGCTTGGTGGCGAAGGCAAGATTATGCAAGATGCCGACATCGAGGCATTTAACACCCTCATTGGCGACCAAACCAACTTCGTGGAAGCCGCCAACTTCGTGAGCGAAACCGACCTCCAACTCTTGAGTGCAGGCAACCTTTGCGCTGGTGCTCCAATCGAAGGCATCACCACCGACATCAAGGGCGTGACCCGCAGTGCCGTGACTCCAACTATCGGTGCCTACGAATACAAGGACATCGAGGTGGTGACTCCTGAAATCGCCGAGGGCTACCCAATGGTGACTAACATCGGCGAGACCTCTGCCGACGTGAAGACCAAGTGGAACGTGAGCGGCAAACTCTACGCTAAGGTTGAAAAGGTGGTGGCACAAAGCGAGGCCGCACCTGCACGCAAGGCTGCACGCCTCGCCAAGAAGGTGATTAGCGCCGACGATTTGCTCACCGCCACTCCTAAAAATGTGAGCGCAGATGAGGAGGTGAGCACCTCATTCACCGACCTCGAACCAGGCTGCAAATATCAGACTTACTTCTTGCTTGAAAGTGCTATCGACGGTGCCAAGAGCGAGGTGGTGACATCTGAAGAGTTTACCACTCTCCGCCACTTCGACCCTCTCACCCTCGCATTCGACAACGACAACGTGCGCATCAACAGTGGTGCAACAGCCACCATCACTGCCTCAGTGGCAGGTGGTGAGGCTCCTTACACCTACGAATGGCGCGACCAGATGAACCAAGTGGTTTCTACCGAGGCTACTCTCAATGTGGCTCCTGCCCACACTTATGGCTACCGCCTCACCGTGAAGAGCACCGACGGTCAGACCGCTACCGCCAAGACCAAGGTGCTTGTGACTGGCGAAACCGTGGCTGCCACATTCGACGACAACTACCTCGCTGAAAACACCCACTTCTCTGGCGACACCGACGACGATATGTTCTACAGCGGTTCGTTCTCGTTCGCAGTTGCCAACATGGACAGCTGGTGGTATGGCTTTGGTATGAGCAACAGCACTTCTACCGAATTTAAGTCGCTCGACGACCAATTCAATTCTTCTGTGGGCAGTGGCGTGGATGGCTCAAGCAACTACTGCGTGGCTTACCCAAGCGGCACCGATGTGACCGTGACAAGCAACGAAGATGGCGACATCATCAGCGGAGCATTTATCACCAACAACGCCTACGCTTACAGCAGCATGACTAATGGCGACTCTTTCGCCAAGAAGTTTGCCAAGGGCGACTGGTTCAAACTTACCGTTTCGGGTAAGACTGCTACCGGCACCAACACCCTCGACTTCTACCTCAGCGACTTCAGAAGCGAAAACGAGGCTGATCACTACATCCTCAACACTTGGCAATGGCTCGACTTGCGTTCACTCGGCAAGGTACAAAGCCTGTCGTTCACTTTCACAAGTAGCGACACTGGCAAGTATGGCATGAACACTCCAGCCTACTTCTGTATGGACAACCTGGGCGGTGTTCGTCCCGAAACCGAAGCAGAGCGCAACGTGCGCGTAGGTGATTCCAACATCACCCTCGACGACCTGTTCAACCTCGAAAGCGATGGAGCAACTGTGAAGTATGCACTTGAGGAAGTATCAACCGATGGCAACATCACTGCCGCTATCGATGGCGACGCAATCAGCGTCAACGCAGCAGCAGGGGCCAAGAAGGTGGTTGTGGTAAGCGCTACACAAAAGGGCAAGACCCAATATGTGCGCCTCACCATCAACGTTGATGCAAGCACTTATGTTGGCGATGTAATCAACCCTAACGCAAAGGTGAGCGTGAACGGCAACACCATCAAGGTGAGCGGAGCCAAGAGCGTGAACGTGTTCAGCACCACCGGCGCATTGATTAGCGCAGGTGCCGACACTATCGACGTGGTGGCTGGTGTTTACCTCGTGGTAGCCGACGGCATCACCCACAAAGTGCTCGTTAAATAATACAGTCCAACAAGGCAACATAGCCAAAATTCTCTTTTAAATTCTTTTCCAGAGAGCGCCGACGAATATTATCTTCGCCGACGCTCTCCTTTTATTTTACCCAAATCGCTTGATTAATTAATGGGTAATACGTACTTTTGCACAAACAAAAAAAAGCTATTTGCAATATGAAGAAATTATTAGGATTGGCATTGCTGATGGTGATGGGTTGCTTCATCGCCACCTCATGCAGCGATGACGCCGACCGCCGTCGCGCCTATGTGGAAAACAACACACAAGACACCCTTGTGCTATATCTGCAAAGTGGACAGAAATACTCCGAACTGCACCCCGATTTCACCACAGTTTTCCCACCATCAGAAATAGTGGAAATGCCATTTTTCGTACCCATCAACGGGCTCCCATCCTACCAGCTCGACGAAGACCGCGAAAAGGTGGTGTTTAAAACCAAAGACGGCTCCAAAGTGGTGAACAAAGACTACCACCACGGCAACAGTTTCGTTTACGGCAAGTGCCACGACCTCGAAGGCTACTTCTTCATCATCGAAGAATCCGACCTACAATAAGATTAGAAATTAGAGGTTAGAAATTAGAAATTAGAAGAAAATCCGAGTACTCCGAGTGCTCCGAGTGCTCCGATGAGAGCTTCATTCTTCAGCTTTGGGAATAAAATAAGCAGAAGCGGGCTGGGGGGCTCGCTTCTGCTGTATGGGGGAGGGAAAATTTGGGTTATTCGCTTGAAAGTCCCATATCACGCACTATCTGCTTGACGACCTCAACTTTCACGGTGGAAGCATCTTCTTTATCATAAATAAGAAGGAACACTACTTGCCCATTCTTCACATCGGTGAGAATGTTGAAAGTGATAACCCTTGCACCACCCGACTTTCCTTTTCCTTTTGACTTAATAGCCATACGGATTTTACGAATATCCTTAGTAATCTCATCGCCCTGCAATGGATTTTCCTTTATGCTTTCCAAGAAGTCTTTGTAGTCTTGCTTGAAACTTGGATATTTTTTGGAAAGACTCTTCGCCTCTTTTGCGAAGTCTTCAGTAACGGGAACTGTAATATTACAATTCATCAAGCAAACTTTCTGCTGATTGGAGAACACGCTTCCCTGCAATTGCCTCTTTCACTTCTGCCAAGGCATTTCGAAGCTCCTTTACCAAATCACGAGGGGTTTCTATCGTTTCGCTATCCATTTCGGGAAATATACGGAATTTACCTGCACGCGATTTCAGTACAACGTGCTCACCCGATTTAACCATATTCAGGTATTTGGTCTGATTGGTGCGAAAATCTCTTGTGCTAATCACTATCATAGTTCATTCATTTTATGGTTTTGCCACAAAGATACATATTTTTTTTGAATTGGTTACCAAATAAGCAAATTTGGTTACCAAACTTTGCTAAAAAATAAGCAGAAGCGGGCTGTGGGGCTCGCTTCTGCTGTATGTGTGGGAATTGGATTATTTGCTTTTATTTCACTTCCCAGGTGTCGCCGGAGAGGATCATGTCGTGGAGGCAAGTGAAGCCCTTCTTTGCTTTCACTTCAGCCACTTGCTCTGCTACGGCAGTGTCGTAGTTAGGAGCGTCCACTTCACGAATCACACCGATTGCCAATGGCAAGTCGTGGCCGTCCATCATGGCGAGTTGCTGGTGGAGGAAGTTGCTCTCGCAGTGTGCGTCGTGCACGAGCACATCGTCGATGGTGTAGCCGTCTTCACCGATGGTCACAGCCTTCAAACCAAAGCCGTCTTGCACAAGACCCTTGTTCTTTTCAGCGCCGAAAATCATCTTTTCGCCATGCACGAGGTGGATAGTGCGGTCGGCACGAGTGGCACGGTCGGTGATATAGTTGTGGATACCATTGTTGAAAATCATACAGTTCTGGAGCAATTCCACGATAGAAAGACCCTTGTGCTTAGCAGCGGCAAGCATCACTTCCTGCGAAATCTTCAATTCCACGTCGATACTGCGGGCGAAGAATGTGCCACGAGCACCGAAAGCGAGTTCGGCAGGAATGAATGGATCTTCAGTGGTGCCGTAAGGTGATGATTTCGACACGAAGCCACGGTCGCTGGTAGGAGAATATTGACCCTTAGTCAGACCGTAAATCTTATTGTTGAGCAACAGGAGGTTGAGGTCCACATTGCGGCGCACCTCGTGAATGAAGTGGTTACCACCGATAGCCAAGCCATCGCCGTCGCCACACACTTGCCACACTGTCATATCAGGGTTGGCAACCTTGAAACCAGTGGCCACTGCACCGCCACGACCGTGAATGGTGTGGAAGCCGTAGGTGTTCATGTAGTAAGGCAGACGACTTGAGCAGCCGATACCTGAAATCACTGCTGTTTTATAAGGTGGCACACCGAGTTCAGCCATAGCCTTGTGAAGCACATTGAGCACAGCGTGGTCGCCACAACCAGGACACCAGCGAACTGGTTGCTGATTCTTATAGTCCTTTGCTTGATATTGTTGCATGTTATTGTTCTCTTCCATGATTATTTGCCCTCCATAATTTTGTTCACGCCTTCAACGATTTCGTGTACGAGGAATGGTTGACCTTCCACCTTGTTGATACGCTTGATGTTAAGACTTGGGTTAAGACCTTGCAGATAGTTAGCGAACTGACCGTTGTTGAGTTCGGCAACGATTACTGTCTTGTATTTGCCCAGCACTTCTGCGGTGTTCTTGGGCAGAGGGTTGATGTAGCGGAATTGTGCGAAGTCCACCTTCTTGCCTGCTGCGTTGAGCTCTTCGAAGGCGGTGTAGATGTGGCCGTAAGTGCCACCCCAGCCCACGATAATGGTGTCGGCATCGTCACATTCGCTCTTCACTTCGAGCATAGGAATGTGGTTGGCCACGTTAGCCACCTTTTGAGCGCGGGCAGCCACCATGCGAGCATGGTTTTCTGGGTTGTTGCTCAGCACGCCGGTTTCGTAGTCTTTTTCAAGACCACCCACACGGTGCTCGAAGCCTTCGGTGCCAGGGATAGCCCAGTAGCGAACGAGTTCTTCGTTGCGCATATATGGCTCCCACTCGCCCTTCATGTCTTCGGTCACGAAGTTAGGCTTGATTTCTGGATATTCGTCGTTTTCTGGCACACGCCATGCGCTTGAGCCGTTGGCGATAAACGCGTCGGTGAGCAGAATCACTGGAGTCATGTGTTCGAGAGCGATGCGGCCAGCCTCGAATGCCATCTTGAAGCAGTCGGTTGGTGAGAGTGCGCTCAACACCACGAGTGGACATTCACCGCTGCGGCCGTAAAGTGCCTGATTGAGGTCGGTTTGCTCAGTCTTGGTTGGCAGACCGGTAGATGGGCCACCGCGTTGCACGTCGATAACCACCAATGGCAATTCTGCCATCACTGCCAAGCCGATGGCCTCGCTCTTCAGAGCCAAGCCAGGACCAGAGGTGCTGGTAACGGCGAGGTTGCCTGCAAAACTTGCGCCGATAGCAGAGCATACGCCAGCAATCTCGTCTTCCATCTGAATAGCCTTCACACCGAGGTCGCGGCGCTTTGCCAATTCGTGAAGAATGTCGGTAGCAGGAGTGATAGGATAACTGCCGAGGAACAATGGACGGCCACTCTTTTCGCTTGCCATAATCAAGCCCCAAGCAGTGGCCTTGTTACCGTTCACGTCGGTATATACGCCTGGACGCAAATCCTCAGTTTCGATACGATAAGTGGAAACCGAAGCGTGGATGTTGTGACCATAGTCGAAGCCACCACGCACCACCTTCGCATTAGCCTCGTAAACGGCAGGCTTCTTAGCGAATTTGTGTTCAAGGAAGTGGAGAGCACCGTCGATAGGAGTGTTGAACAACCAACAAACCAAACCGAGCGCAAACATATTGCGACACTTCATTTGGCTCTTGAAGTCCATGCCGCTGTCGGCAAGGGCAGCCTTCACCATCGAGGTCATAGGCACTTCCACCACTTGGGCCTTCAAACCGATTTCCTTGTAAGGATCATCTGTCTTAAAGAGGGCTTTCTCGAGGTCGACCTTCTTGAAAGAGTCGATATCAACGATAGCCACACCATTGGGTTTGAGGAACTTTGCGTTTTGCTTAAGAGCTGCTGGATTCATTGAAATCAGCACATCACATTCATCACCAGGAGTGTGAACACCGAGTCCCACATGAACTTGGAAACCAGAAACGCCATTGAGCGAACCTTGAGGAGCGCGCACTTCTGCTGGATAGTCGGGGAAAGTGGAGATTTGGTCGCCACGCTCTGCCGAAATATTGCTGAAGATGTTACCAGCCAGCTGCATACCGTCGCCAGAGTCTCCCGAAAAGCGTACTACGATGCTTTGACGGAAAAGAATGTTGGTTTTGTCTAACATTGCTGTTGATTTGTTGTTGTAATTTTACCCAATTCGGTGGTGAAAGAAAAAAGACACTATGGAGAGTGAGGCCATGTGGTCTTTCCTGCGCCAGAGAATATGGGCGTAATGTATTAATATAATTAATGTTAATAGTCGGCACGTTGGAGTCAGCACACCTTTTTATAAAGATGTCATCGTCTAACCCGATGCAAAGTTACATCTTTCAATCGCAATAAAAAAATTTAGTGGTATTAGTTTGCTTAAATAGTGTTTATAAATCATAATTTGTGTTAGGTATCCACCTTATCACATTCATTCCCAATCGCTTACGCATATCCTTAAGATATTTTAGATAATACAGTAATACGCCCGCACTTTTTTCACATGAATGCAACTTTTGGCACAGTTATTGCATCTAATACATAAGAAGTGCGCAGGAAATACCTCCGTCACGAACAAGAAAACAAAAACATTCATCATCATGACTTACTCAGGAAAAAGACTCTACAGATCAAACACCGAGAAAACGATAGCAGGCGTGCTGGGCGGCATTGCCGAATACTTCGACATCGACCCCACTTTGGTGCGCTTGGGCTATGTGCTGCTCTCGCTGTTTTCTGCGGCTTTCCCAGGTGTGCTGGGCTACATCATCATGTGGATTGTGATGCCACAAAATCCAGATAACGGAGCCTACCCCAACCAGCCACCACGCTTTCAGTAAACCGTGCCTCTCCTTCGGCTACGCAAGACCATGAAATAAGGGCAAAATTTGCGCTCTGAGAGGGCTAAAAGCGTCCAAAAGAGGGCGATGTGCATTTTTTTTGCAAAAAAGAAGCGAAAAATTTGCAAGATTGATTGATTTTGCCCTCCCGGGTTTTTTGTTTCTACCCCACAGATTTACCTTATCAGTGGAAATTTAGGCTCAGAGGAAAAATACTGGGGATAAATTATGCATTGTTGCCGAATCGTGGGTGGAATCAAAAACAAAAACATAAAAAACAGCCTTGGAGCAATGTGGAATGCTTCGCATTTGGCGGGGCGACTGTGCGCTTTGCGTCATTGGAAACGAGTTTCCATGCCGTCAACCACACAATCCCTCCGCCACCCTCTCATGAGGGCTCACCACATTGCCCCAAGGATAAAAACCGCTCGCCGTTTCACGGCGAAAAACCCCTGATAATAACATGATTTCTTGGAAGGAGGTTGTATCTCCCAAAACGATTTTGCATGGTAGGGACGCGATACTTCGCGTCCGCGACAAATAACTAATATTCAGCACGGTATCACAATTATGGGCGGACGTGAAGTATCACGTCCCTACCGGATTGTGTTTTTCGCCGAAGGCGAGAGGTTTTTATCCTTTTGGCGATGCCACCGACCTCGTAAGAGGGCGGCGTTGGTGATGTGGTGTGGCTGATTCAAGCCTTGCTTGAAATCAGACATGCCACAGCACTAACGACAGGTGCGAAGCACTGGCATCGCTAAAAGGCTGTTTTTTATGTTTTTTGTTTCAGTCCCCCCAGCATTTATCCACTGAACCGTATTAAACCAGCTGTTGGGCGGCCAACCCACCTTCCGACGTCTCCTTGTAGAGCGAGGGCAGGTCGTGACCTGTTTGTTTCATCACTTGCACCACGCGGTCAAAGCTGACGCGGTGCTTTCCGTCGCTAAACGTAGCATAGAGATTCGAGTCGAGAGCACGTGTGGCAGCGAAGGCGTTGCGTTCGATGCAAGGAATCTGAACCAGTCCGCAGATGGGATCGCAGGTCATGCCAAGGTGGTGCTCAAGCCCCATTTCAGCGGCATACTCAATCTGTGCCGGACTGCCTCCGAAAATTTGGCAAGCGGCGGCTGAGGCCATAGCGCATGCAACGCCCACCTCTCCCTGGCATCCCACATCGGCACCAGAGATGCTGGCGTTCTGTTTCACGATATTGCCCACAAGACCTCCAGTTGCGAGGGCATGCAAAATCTTGATGTCGGAAAATTCGTGACCCTTAGCAAGGTGGTAGAGCACAGCTGGCATGATCCCGCACGAGCCACAGGTGGGAGCGGTGACGATGGTGCCACCCGATGCGTTTTCCTCGCTTACGGCTAAGGCGTAGGAATAAACCAAGCCACGTGTCTGAAGGTTCCTGCGGTAGCCTTGAGCCTTGACATAATAGGTGAAAGCCTTGCGTTGAAGGTTGAGCGGACCAGGCAGACGGCCCTCTTGCTCAATGCCGCGCTCCACACTGCGCTTCATAGCTTCCCATATCTCCTGCAGGTAGTCCCAGATGCCAGAGTCTTCGTGCTCGTTGACATATTCCCAATAAGCACGACCGTTGTCGTAACACCATTTCTTAATGTCGCTCAGATGACTCAACGGATAGATGTCGGGCGATGGGGGTAACACACCGGTGGGGTGATCTCCCTCTGAAAGAGTGCCTCCGCCAACGCTGTAAACCGTCCAGGATGTGTTAGGACGACCGTTGGCGTGAATGGCGTTGAAAGTCATTCCGTTGGGGTGGAATGGCAAAAACTTGGTGGGTTCCCACACAATGGTGGTGGGTGCAAGGGGGCACAGCACTTCCTCAATGGCCACGTCGGTCATGTGACCTTTGCCTGTTGCGGCCAAACTGCCATAGAGTGTTACGCTGAAAGATATGGCACCCTCGTTTTGGGCGGCGAAGATTTGGGCGGCCTTCTGAGGACCCATCGTATGGCTCGAAGAAGGACCTTTGCCTATTTTATAAAGTTCGCGTAATGATTTCATAGTTGCAAAGATACTGCAAATAAGACGGAGAACGAAATGTTTCGCGAATCATTTCGTTCTGTAACGTGCATTTTATTGCCTCTTTATGCAAGGAATGTGAGCGGTTTGCCCCACTGATTTTCCATTAACCCACTGTGGCAGTTCGCTTTTCACGGCGAGCCTGGCGCTTGAAGTTGCGGAGCACTCTCATGCCCACGATGGGCCAAGCCGGTATGTGCTTGATTTGGTGGCGCACCGAGTCGCCCATTCTCACCAATATCATCAACAATATGTTTGCGCTGCTCCGACTGTATTTCGAGCAAGAGGGCTGCATCTGCCTGGAGCAACTGGTGACGCTACAACTCAAAGCCTTTTTCCTCGGCTTCTACGACTACCTTTACCGCAACCCCGAAGAAAAGAAGGCCGAAACTGGCAGCCCACGAATCCGCGAACTCTTCAACCGTTTCATGAGGGCACTGGAGAGCCGCTACCGTGAATCGCGCGACGTGAGTTATTATGCCGACCTGCTGAACGTGTCGGCAAAGTATTTGGGCATAGTCACCCGCCGCGTCACAGGCCACACCGCCAAGAGCGTTATCGACCATTATGTGGTGCTGCAAATCAAGCAATCGCTTGCCACCGAAGAAAAGTCGATCAAAGAATTGTCGTGGGACTACCACTTCTGCGACATCTCATTCTTCTGCCGCTACTTCAAGCAGCACACCGGCCTCACTCCCCAACAATTCCGCAAAACCTAACCGCCCCTCCCCCATCAGTCTTTCAAATTTAATCAGAAGAAGCACAATGTCGGTTTCCAATACATCATGGTAATCCATTCGGTATTTTTGCGGCGTTTCATTCGGTATTTTTGTGGCATTTCGTTCGGTGTTTTTGCGGTAATCTACACTGTTAACCAAAAACGAAAACGCTATAACGTAGGGACATGCCTTTGGCATGTTTCCAATGCGTTGACACATTGATGGTTGGCATCGAAACATTCGAAAGGCATGTCATAAAAGGTGGAAGGGCGCAAGAAGTAATCTATCACGGCCTAATTTATATCCCTGCGCCGTCTTGAAAGAACGGTTCCTCTATAGCGCGGCTTTGGAGCACACGGGAGTGAGGTGGCACATCGTGGGTGAGCCACACGTTACCACCCACTATGGTGTGATGCCCTATCCTCACCCTGCCCAATATTGAGGTGTTGGAATACACGGTCACATAGTCTTCCAAAATGGGGTGGCGCGGCATATCTATAGGCACACCATTGGCATCATACGAGAAATTCTTCGCTCCAAGTGTCACGCCCTGATAAAGCATCACATGGTTGCCAATCACACTGGTGGCACCAATCACCACGCCTGTGCCATGGTCGATGCAGAAATGCTCGCCTATCTGCGCGGCAGGGTGTATGTCGATACCTGTGGCAGAATGTGCCATCTCGGTGATGACACGCGGAATAATGGGAACGCCTTGCAAATGAAGTTGATGTGCGGTGCGATAGTGAACCATCACCTTTACCACAGGATAGCAAAGTATTACCTCCTGCATCGACTTTACAGCGGGATCGTTGTGCATCACAGCGAGAGCATCGGTGTGAAGCAGCCTCGCAATTTCGGGCAACGCCTGCACAAAGTCGTCCGCCATTTTATCAGGATCGGTGATGGTGGTGATGGTGGAAAGTTGGTCGGTGAGCACTGCGTGAATGGCCTCATTGCCATTGGTCCACGAAGGCACATCGGAATAGTCGGGAAAAATAACATAACCGACCAGTTCCATCAGTCGCTTGAGTTGGGAAACAGAGGGTGCTTTCATCTTTCTTACTCAAATAAAGAGGTGGATAAATAACGTTCGCCAGTGTCGGGCAGCAGTGCCACAATGAGTTTGCCTGCGTTCTCGTCCTTCCTTGCCAAAGCGAGGGCTACGGAGAATGCCGCTCCCGACGAAATGCCCACAAGCAGCCCCTTAGTGCGTGCCAACTTGCGTGCACCAGCGAAAGCATCGTCGTCGGTCACAGTCATCACCTCGTCCACGGCGTCGGGATTGTAGGTAGATGGCACAAATCCTGCGCCTATGCCCTGAATCTTGTGTTTGCCCGGCACTCCCGTGGTCAGCACTGCGGAGGAAGCTGGCTCCACTGCCACCACCTTCACGGCAGAATTATGCTTTTTGAGTGCGCTACCCACACCGCTCACCGTGCCACCAGTGCCCACGCCTGCCACAAAAATATCCACTTTTCCATCAGTATCGGCCCAAACTTCCTCCCCAGTGGTCTGCTCGTGGATGGCAGGATTGGCAGGATTCACAAACTGCCCCAGAATCACTGCCCCAGGAATAGTGGCGCGCAACTGCTCCGCCCTGGCAATGGCTCCTTTCATACCTTCAGCCCCTGGCGTAAGTTCAAGTTTTGCACCGTAAGCCTTCAGCAGATTGCGACGCTCCACACTCATAGTTTCGGGCATTGTGAGAATGGTTCGGTAGCCTTTGGCCACACCCACCCATGCCAGTCCCACACCTGTATTACCACTTGTGGGCTCAATAATCGTGGCACCGGGCTTCAACACGCCTTTCTTCTCTGCGTCCTCAATCATTGCCAACGCAATCCGGTCCTTCACACTGCCTCCAGGATTGAAAGCCTCTACCTTTACAACTATTCTTGCCTTTTGATTTTCAAATCCGCTCACCTCCACTAATGGGGTGCGCCCTACGAGTTCTGTAATTGATGAGTAAATCATAATGATAACTGTTTTATAAATTGATATTGTTTTTGAAAATATACACAAAAAAGCGCCTTGCCACTGGATTGGCAAGGCGCAGGTATTTTGCTTTTAATAAATGTCTTAATGATTTCCTATATCACATCACGCAAAAAGACCATTGTGCCGAGCCAATCTCTTGATTCGGTACAACAGCAACATGCTTGCAAAGTTGTGCGCAAATTCTTCATTCTGTCTAAAAAATCGTTATATCGACCACAAAATTATAACAATAATCCACAAAAACCAAATAATCCGCAACAAAAAAAATTTTCCTGTCGGCAGAGCACCAAATCGGCAAAAAGAATTATATTTGTGGGTGATAAATCACAATACGTTCAACATCACATCTTGTGACTTTGAAAAAAAAAGAGAGGAAATATTGATATGCGGAATTTAAAATATATTTTTGGGCTGGCATTAGTTCTGTTGGCATCATGCTTTGTGGCATCATGCAATGATGATGTGAAGGAAACTTTGGAACAAGAATGGGCTACGGTATTGGATAATTACGGAGTGGCTTACCACTTTAGTGACGATGGAAAATGTTTAGGTGCAAATGGCGGCATCGGCAAGGAGGACTTTGACAAAATGTTCATTGGTCATGGGTGGAAGCACTACGCCACATGGGAAATAGACAAGAATGGCAAAAGGCTACCTGATGAATATTACCACACCATGATTGGATTCTCTCCACAACATTACTATTTTAACAGCGACTCAAAATTGACCTCCTACTACCGTTCCGACGCAGCAGGAGGCATCATGAAGAAGGAAGAAGTGGCATACACCTTTGATGATAACTACAATAATACACGACTCACTGTGTTATTGCTCGACACCAACGAATACCTTCAGATAACAGGTTGGACACTCGGCGAACAACCAAGTTTCTGCATGGTTAGACCATTGGCAAAAAGCACAGATGGAGAAACCACCTATGGTGTGTCAATCTATGTGCAGATGACCGACAAGGAATTAAAAGCTATGCAAGATAGCGCAAAATAGAAATCACCTTTGAATAACGATATAGGTGCATCACATTTAGCGATTCATCTAAATAAAGCGAGAACACCTATTTAATCCATTAAAATCCAATTTGGGTTCAGTGGAAAAATACTGGGGGCACAGAAACAAAAACATAAAAAACATCCTTTTGGCGATGCCACCGCCCTCGCTGGGGAGGGCGGTGGCATCGCCAAAAGGATAAAAACCGCTCGCCTTCGGCGAAAAACCAAACCCGGTAGGGACGTGATACTTCACGTCCGCCCATAATTG
>SFGS01000106.1 GCA_004557565.1 Bacteroidales bacterium
GTCGATGTGGACTCTTGGGGGAGATAAGCCTGTTATCCCCGAGGTAGCTTTTATCCGTTGAGCGACGGCAATTCCACTCTCATACCGCCGGATCACTAATCCCGACTTTCGTCCCTGCTCGAGGTGTCCCTCTCGCAGTCAAGCTCCCTTATGCATTTGCACTCTAATGAATGATTTCCGACCATTCTGAGGAAACCTTTGGGCGCCTCCGTTACTCTTTCGGAGGCGACCGCCCCAGTCAAACTGCCCACCTGGTACTGTCCCCGAGCCGGTTCACGGCCTCGGGTTAGAACCCTAGTATTGGAAGGGTGGTATCCCAACAGTGACTCTGCGTCAACTGGCGTCAACGCTTCTCAGTCTCCCACCTATCCTGTACATCCAATACCAAAATCCAATGCCAAGTTGCAGTAAAGCTCTACGGGGTCTTTCCGTCCTATCGCGGGTAATGAGCATCTTCACTCATACTACAATTTCGCCGGGTACATTGTTGAGACAGTGCCCAAGTCGTTACGCCATTCGTGCGGGTCGGAACTTACCCGACAAGGAATTTCGCTACCTTAGGACCGTTATAGTTACGGCCGCCCGCTTGGGCCTATTCACTGCGACCTATTTTACTAGGCACTCCTTATCCCGAAGTTACGGAGTCATTTTGCCGAGTTCCTTAACAATGCTTCTCCCGATCGTCTTAGGATTCTCTCCTCGCCTACCTGTGTCGGTTTGCGGTACGGGTACCTACCATTCTCCTTAGCAGCTTTTCTTGCCAGTGTGGATTCACAGACTTCCATACTTATTTTCTGTCCCCATCACACCTCAGGCTTCGCGGAAACCGTACTTCACTAATTTCCACCCTCAGTGCTTAGACGGGCTCTACCATCAGCCCGCTCCTGCTATCCTCCTGTGTCACTGCGTCAGTCAAACGAATGGTCGGTAGTACAGGAATATCAACCTGTTGTCCATCGCCTACGACGATACTGTCCTCGGCTTAGGTCCCGACTTACCCTGGGCGGACGAGCCTTCCCCAGGAAACCTTAGGCTTTCGACGGTGAGGATTCTCACCTCACTCTCGCTACTTATGCCAGCATTCTCTCTCGTATTAAGTCCACCACTCCTCCCGGTATGGCTTCAATCCTAATACGATGCTCCTCTACCGCGCATCTTACGATGCACCCATAACTTCGGTGGTAAGTTTTAGCCCCGGACATTTTCGGCGCACAATCACTCGACTAGTGAGCTGTTACGCACTCTTTAAATGAGTGGCTGCTTCTGAGCCAACATCCTAGTTGTCTCTGCAATTCCACATCCTTTTCCACTTAACTTACACTTTGGGACCTTAGTTGATGATCTGGGCTCTTTCCCTTTTGACAATGAAACTTATCTCACACTGTCTGACTCCCGAGTAGGTAATATATGGTATTCGGAGTTTGATAAGATTCGGTAAGCCGTGAAGCCCCCTAGTCCATTCAGTGCTCTACCCCCATATATCTTCACTCGAGGCTAGCCCTAAAGCTATTTCGAGGAGAACCAGCTATCTCCGAGCTCGATTGGAATTTCTCCGCTACCCACAAGTCATCCCCGCATTTTTCAACATACGTGTGGTTCGGTCCTCCACGGTGTTTTACCACCGCTTCAACCTGCTCATGGGTAGGTCGCCCGGTTTCGGGTCTACAGCATGCAACTTATTCGCCCTATTAAGACTCGGTCTCCCTTCGGCTCCGTGACTCCAGTCACTTAACCTTGCTGCATACCGTAACTCGCTGGCCCGTTCTACAAAAAGTACGTGGTCACACTTTCCAATAGTGCTCCCACTGCTTGTAAGCACAAGGTTTCAGGTTCTCTTTCACTCCCCTCCCGGGGTGCTTTTCACCTTTCCCTCACGGTACTATTTCTCTATCGGTCATCAAGGAATATTTAGGCTTGGAAGGTGGTCCTCCCGGCTTCCCACGGGGTTTCACGTGTCCCGTGGTACTCTGGTGCCCATCTCGCTGACTCGTATTTCGCTTACGGGGCTTTTACCCTCTTTGGCTGCACTTTCCAATGCTATTCAGCTATATTCGTCAGATCGATTCTATGGGTCCGCAACCCCGGATGTCCGAAGACTTCCGGTTTGGCCTCTTCCCATTTCGCTCGCCGCTACTTTGGGAATCACTTTTGTTTTCCTTTCCTCCGGCTACTTAGATGTTTCAGTTCACCGGGTTCCCTCCATATACCTATGAATTCAGTATATGGTAACATCCTATTACAGATGCTGAGTTCCCTCATTCGGATATCTGCGGATCAATGTTTGCTTGCAACTCCCCGCAGCTTTTCGCAGCTTGACACGTCCTTCTTCGGTTCTTGATGCCAAGGCATTCACCCTGTGCTCTTCATAGCTTGATCTTTTCGTCTACTTTTCTTTTTCCCTAAGACTTTCGCAAAATTATATCTTACCCTTTTTTCATCTTTGCAGATTAGTTTTTAGATATCTTTTCGCTCTACTCTTTCGTTTCTACTATTCAGTTTTCAATGTGCTTTGAGGCTATGCCTCAATCCCCTCATGCGCTCGCCATGCTCACACATGGTGCTTTCTGTCTTTCCTATGCTGCCGCTTTGGGGCTCCCTTTCTTAGTTTTCAGGGATCGCGCCCCGCAACCTTTCGGTTGCTTTGGTGGGCTCAAGTGGACTCGAACCACCGGCGAGATAACTTATGCGCTCACTCTCGTTCGCGCAACCGCTTCCGGCCGTCACCTTTCTTAGTTTTCAGGGATCGCGCCCCGCAACCTTTCGGTTGCTTTGGTGGGCTCAAGTGGACTCGAACCACCGACCTCACGCTTATCAGGCGTGTGCTCTAACCTGCTGAGCTATGAGCCCATTTTCAGTTAGCTGCTCCGGTGTCTCCCGCTTTCCCCCACTTGGTGGAGATGAGCGGAATCGAACCGCTGACCCCCTGCTTGCAAGGCAGGTGCTCTCCCAGCTGAGCTACACCCCCATTTTAAATCACATACATCTCTGTATGTGCTCTAAAAGGCTTACTATGCAGTTTGCTGTTTCAAATCATACAGTACCGAAAAGAAAATACCTTACTCGCGCTTTCCTAAATCTTCTCTTTTCTACACCCTAGAAAGGAGGTGATCCAGCCGCACCTTCCGATACGGCTACCTTGTTACGACTTCACCCCAGTCATTGATCTCACCTTCGACAGCTCTCTCCTTACGGTTAAGCCACTGGCTTCGGGTGCTCCCAACTTCCGTGGTGTGACGGGCGGTGTGTACAAGGCCCGGGAACGCATTCACCGCGACATGCTGATTCGCGATTACTAGCAACTCCGACTTCATGTGGGCGGGTTGCAGCCCACAATCCGAACTGGGACCGGCTTTTTGAGATTCGCTTCCCCTTACGGGTTCGCTGCCCTTTGTACCGGCCATTGTAGCACGTGTGTAGCCCAAGACATAAGGGGCATGATGATTTGACGTCGTCCCCACCTTCCTCCGAGTTGTCCCCGGCAGTCTCACTAGAGTTCCCGCCTTTACGCGCTGGCAACTAGCAATAAGGGTTGCGCTCGTTGCGGGACTTAACCCAACATCTCACGACACGAGCTGACGACAACCATGCACCACCTGTCTCTCTGCCCCGAAGGGAAACTGTATCTCTACAGTCGTCAGAGGATGTCAAGCCTTGGTAAGGTTCTTCGCGTTGCTTCGAATTAAACCACATGCTCCGCTGCTTGTGCGGGCCCCCGTCAATTCCTTTGAGTTTCAACCTTGCGATCGTACTCCCCAGGCGGGATACTTAATGCGTTTGCTTCGGCACGGAACCCTATCGGGCCCCACACCTAGTATCCATCGTTTACGGCGTGGACTACCAGGGTATCTAATCCTGTTTGCTCCCCACGCTTTCGTGCCTCAGTGTCAGTTACAGTCCAGAAAGTCGCCTTCGCCACTGGTGTTCCTCCTAATATCTACGCATTTCACCGCTACACTAGGAATTCCACTTCCCTCTCCTGTACTCAAGTCACACAGTTTCAAATGCAACCCCGGGGTTAAGCCCCGGTCTTTCACATCTGACTTACATGACCACCTACGCACCCTTTACGCCCAGTAATTCCGGACAACGCTTGCTCCCTACGTATTACCGCGGCTGCTGGCACGTAGTTAGCCGGAGCTTCCTCCTATGGTACCGTCATTTCTTTCGTCCCATAGGACAAAGGTTTACAATCCGAAGACCTTCTTCCCTCACGCGGCGTTGCTGGGTCAGGGTTTCCCCCATTGCCCAATATTCCCCACTGCTGCCTCCCGTAGGAGTCTGGACCGTGTCTCAGTTCCATCGTTGACTTGGTGGGCCGTTACCTCACCAACTATCTAATGGGACGCGAGCCCATCCTGCATCGAATAAATCCTTTTACCTCAAAACCATGCGGTTTCGTGGTCTCATGCGGTATTAGCAGTCGTTTCCAACTGTTGTCCCCCGTTGCAGGGCAGGTTGCTCACGCGTTACTCACCCGTCCGCCACTCGGTATACCCACAGTTCCTCCCGAAGGATTCACAAAGGGCAACCTCGTTCGACTTGCATGTGTTAAGCACGCCGCCAGCGTTCGTCCTGAGCCAGGATCAAACTCTTAATTAAAATCTTAACGCCCTCTCGGACGTTTTTAACTAACATATTGATCTAGGCTCCGCTTTCAAGCATTTCCTTTTCGTTCTTGGTACTGTATTGATTTTTCAAGGTTCGCCGCGTTTTTTGCGGCTTATTTATAATACCAAACTCCCTTCCCTCTGTCAACATCTTTTTTCA
>SFGS01000030.1 GCA_004557565.1 Bacteroidales bacterium
CCGCCAAATGCGAAGCATTCCACGTTGCTCCAAGGCTGTTTTTTATGTTTTTGTTTTTGATTCCATTCACGATTCGGCAACAATGCAGAATATTCCCGGACTTTTCCACTGAGCCTACTTTCTTCCTAACCTCGGCTCTAACTTCTAATTTCTCATCTCTTATTTGTTAAGTTTATCTAATTAGTGAGAGGTGTGTGGTGGATATGTGGGCAAAAATGCTTAACTTTACAAATTGATAACAAGGTGCTTTGAAAAACGATTTTATGTGGGGTTGGATAAACCTTTTTAGCGTCTTGTTGTCTAACCGACAAAGTTAGTAAATTGAAGAATGAAGAAAACTGGTAATAATATTTTTCGGACCCTGCGTGTGTTCTTTGGGTTGTTTATGGTCATTGTGTATCTCGGAATGGCGTATTTGATGTTCATTAACTTTTTCGACTGGAACACATCTCTCACATGGTTTCGTTATGTTCTCGCTGTTGTGTTTATGCTTTATGGTGTGTATCGTTGCTACCGCCAAGTTACAGGTGTCGACTATTATCGCAACAGACGTGATGACGACGAAGAAGATTAATTAAAGTGATTGTTTCATTTCCTTTACGATTAACTCAAATGAAAAAGGTATTATTTTCAGCACTTTTGGTGGCAGGTTTGGGAGTTCTTCTTTCAAGTTGCACCAAATATAAGGACCAGCGTAAGGCTGTTTCGGGTTTTGCCAAGGTTTACTGCGACGAATCATTTAAAAACATTCTGGAGCAGGAAATCCAGATTTTCCAATATCAATATCCACAGTCGGATGTGATGGCGCGCTACATGAGCGAATCGGCAGCCCTCGACTCACTGCTCAACGACAATGTGGACTTGATTATCACTCAAAAAGACCTCACACAGGACCAAAAACGCTACTTGGCATCCAAGAACAGAGCATATCGCTCGCGAATGATTGCCGTAGATGCTGTGGCTCTGATTGTAAACAAGAATTGCGACATCGACGAGCTTTCAATGCAGGAACTCTCCGACCTGATGACAGGCAAGTATCGCACATGGGGCAAGATTGTGCCAACCAAGATGCGCAACGATTCAATCCGATTGCTTTTCGACGGTAATGCGTCGGGTGTGATTCACTACGCTAAAGAAAAGTTTTTGAAAGGCAAAGATTTCACATTCCCTGTATATTCCGCTAAATCGTCGGAGGAAGTTTTCCAACTTGTGGAAAAGAATCGCAATGCTATTGGTTTTGTGGGAGTGAGCTGGATTGCCGACGACATGGGTGAAAGCCAAAAGACTGATGAGGAGCGCTTCAAGCAACTCAACAAAAGCGAGCAGGAAACCGAACCATCTGCCATCGACTTCACCGACCGTGTGAAAGTGCTTCGAGTTCGCGAAATGGACAAGGTGGAAGGTGTGAAGCCCTACCAAGCTTATATTGCCGACGGTTCCTATCCACTGTTCAGGAAAATTTATGCAATCGATGCAGCGCCTCCAGGCACACCAGCACATCAGTTCTATGTGTTCCTCACAGGTGTTATCGGACAAAAAATTATTCTTCAAACCGGCATTATGCCAGGCGCAGAGCCTGTAAGAATCGTTGATGTGTCGAATTAAAATCCACATTCAGACAATAAAGATACATAGGCATCGTTTTTGAGATTAAGAAAATCAAAAAATCAATAACAATAAAAAATTACTAAAATGAAAATGAAATTCTTTTTCGCTTCGCTCCTTTTGGGAGCCTCCGTTTCTGTTTTCGCACAAGGATTCAACGACGGAATTGATTTTTATTCAATTGGTGATTACGAAAATGCAAAGACTATCCTCGACCGTAACATCAATTCAGCAGCGAACAAGGCTGAAGCTTTCTACTACTATGGTATGATTGACTTCAAGAATGGCAATTTTGATGCTGCAAGTGAAAACTTCAAGAAGGGTATGGCTGCTGATGCCAACTATGCTAACAACTACGTTGGTATGGGCGCTGTGATGCTGAAGCAAGGCGACAAACTCGGTGAAGATATGTTCAAGCAAGCTCGTAAGCTTGTGAAGAAAGATGCTAAGCTCGAAGTGGCTATCGCAGAGGCTTACTTTGCTGCAGACCCAACCGCTTACGACAAGAAGATTCAAAAGTGCATCGCTGATGCTCGTAAGTGGACTAAGGACGGTATTGTAGAAACTTACATTTGCGAAGGCGACATGAGCATGGCTCGCGAAGATGTGGGCGACGCTATGGGTAAGTATGAAATGGCGTTCACTAAAGACGAAAGCAACATTGAAGCTACTGTGAAGTATGCCGACACTTACTTCCAAGTAAACAAGCAATTGGCTCTCCAAAAGCTTCACGAGATTATCGTTGCTCACCCAAATTCAGCTCTCGTACAACGTCAGCTTGCTGAAAAGCTTTACGAAAACGGTGACTTTGCTGAAGCTGCAGAACGCTATGGCAAATACATCACCAGCACCAACAACCACTTCGATAAAGACGAAGCTCGCTATGCACAGCTTCTTTACTTCGCCGACAAGTTTGACGAATGCTATAGCGTGGCTTCTGCTTTGAAGGCTAAGATTACTCCTGCAAGCAACTACTATGTGCCAGCTTGCCGTATGATGATGTACAGCCTTGAAAACAAAGGTCAATGGGAAGAGGCTGCCGCTATCGGTAAGGAAATGTTTGCACAAAAGAAGGGTGCCGACGACATCAACTTCAACTACAAGGACCTCGTGATGTATGCTAAGGCTCTCGAAGAAGCTAAGATGCCAGAAGAAGCAATGAAATATTACGACGAAGCTATCCAAGCCAACCCTGACAACCTTGATTTGGCCCGCAACTTGGCAAGCCAAGCTTCAAAGGCTAAGGTATTCGACAAGGCTATCTACTACGGAAAGAAGGTGGTTGCAAGCGACAAGTGCGTGCCTGGTGACTACGCTACTTTAGCAAACATTTACCAAGACATGGCTATCGCCGACTCTATTCCTGAAACTAAGGCAGCTTCTTTCGTTGAAGCAGTTAACTACATCAACAAGGCCATTGAATTGAAGCCAAACGACATCGTGCTTCTTTACTACAAGGCTCACATCCAAGCTGCAAGCGAAAAGAAGAACAACGGTGCAGCTCTCGAATCAATGGAAGCTTTGGCTAACGTGATTAAGGCTCTTCCAGCTGACCAACAACCTCCTTACAAGGGAACTCTTGGTTACGCTTACCAATACATTGGTCTTTACTACAATGGCGTAAAGAACAAAGCTAAGGCTCTTGAAGCATTCAAGTCATGGCTTGAAGTTGACCCAGACAACGTAAATCTCCAAAAGGTGGTTGAAACTATGAGCAAGTAAGCCGCTTTTTAGAAAAATATTTTTAAAGAGTCCCAGCATCGTAAGGTGTTGGGACTCTTGCTATTTATTACCCCTTTTTGTATCTTTGCGACAAATATTTTGCGATTATGAAAAAAACATTTTTTCTTGTTTTAGCACTCCTTGTTCCCTTGGCGACATTTGCCTCTGTGAAGCAACTTTCTCCTGCCACCAAAATCTGGCTGGAGCGTCAGCAATCGCAATCGCAGCAGATAGATGATACTACTACCGAGGCTTTCGTGTCGTTTTCTTCGCCCGATGCCCTCGACAAATTGGAGCGTAAGGGTGCGAAGGTGAATGCCGTGTTTGATGGATTCTGCACAGTTTCGATTCCTGCCAATGCTGTCGGCGAAGCCTCAGATATTCATGGTGTGAATATGATTGATATATCCCATCGTGTGCATTTGCTCACCGATTCAGTTTCAAGTTCCACTCATGCCAGAATGGTGAACGAGGGCGTCAATTTGCCACAATCTTACACCGGTAAGGGTGTGGTGCTTGGTGTGGTTGACACTGGCATTGATTTCAACCATCGTGCATTTCTCGACTCCAACTTAAAAAATCGCATTGCACGCGTGTATATGCCCCATGATAATACAGGAAAACCAGTGGAAGGACTGTCCGGCTCGGAATATGCTGGCGACGATATTTTAAACCTGAAATACGATGCAAAAGAAACACATGGCACCCACACCACTGGCATTGCTGGTGGCTCAATAGTGAACGCCTATCGTGGTATGGCTCCTGATGCGGAGTTGGTGCTGTGTGCTTTGGGTGACGCACTTACGGAGGTGAATGTGGTGAACGGCGTGCAATATATTGCCCAATACGCTGCTTCTGTGGGCAAGCCATGCGTGATAAATCTGAGTTTGGGCAATCACGACGGTCCACACGACGGCAATGGCTTCATGTCGCGCGCCTTTGATGAAATAGCGCAAAGGTATCGTAATGTGATTATCGTGCTGGCTGCTGGCAATGAAGGCTATGCGCCACTATATATGCGCAAAACCATATCCGGCTCTCAAACATTAGCCACGATTTTGAGCGACTCCGAGGCAGAAGCAGATGCGTGGAGCAACAATACTAAGCCTTTTGGTGTTAAAATTCTCCTTTATAACAGCAACAACCCTGCCATCGTTTACACCACAGATTGCCTGAAGGCCGACACCACTTTCAATCTGAACACCAACGATTATTTCGCTCAAGCTGTCCGTTCGGGAAAATTGTCGGTCTCATTTGGCAAAAACGATGTTACAGGTCACACTCGCATCTATTTGACATCGGATATGAGAATGAAAAGCCCATATAAGATAGGACTTGAGTATCAAGCCGACGAGGAAATAGATTTGCGTGTTTGGGAATGTTCTCAGGCAAGTTCATTTCAATCTTATGGAATGAAGGGTTTCACAGACGGCTCGGATAAATGCAGCATTAGCGACATGGCAACGGGGCATTACACCATATCGGTGGGCTCTTGTGTGAATCGCAACTTCCATACCACATGCTATGGCGATAAGGTGAGAGATACCTATGCCGCCATTGGCTCCATCTCCAGTTTTTCAAGTTATGGTGTTGATGTGAATGGCGTTTCTCACCCTTATATCGTGGCCCCTGGCCAAGCGGTGATTTCGTCGGTCAACTCATATTTGTCAGAGCCATCGCAGTGCGCTATGAAGGAGGCTGATGTCGCCGGCAGGACTTGCTTTTGGGGAATGTCAAGTGGCACTTCTATGGCTGCGCCTTGTGTGGCAGGAATTGTCGCTTTGTGGCAAGAAGCCAATCCTCATCTTACTATTGAGCAGGTGAAGTCAATTATGGCGGCCTCTGCCGACAAGAGCAATAATGCTGTAGGCATTCGCTTTGGCAATGGCAGAATTGATGCTTATCAGGGCATATTGCAAGCACTATCGGCAGGCGTTGATGATATTGGGCTCGCTACCCATGATATCCAAATGGTGGCTAATGGCGATGTTTATGCTTTCGTTAGTTCTACCGATTCGCCAATTCGGATTTCTGCGTATGCGATGAATGGCGTGGAAGTGGCATCGAGCGCAGGTGTGGGCATAGTGAACCTGAATATCGGGCACCTGGGCAGAGGCGTTTATATAGTCAAGGCTATGGGAGCAAAGGGTAGTCACGTGTTCAAAATCCTGAAAAAGTAAGTGCCATTTTGCCCGATTTTTAGCAAATTTCCGTAAATTTGTAGTTTATACGAAAACGCAAAAATTATGTACGATTATATCAAAGGAAATGTGGCAGAATTGACCCCAACATACGTGGTGCTCGACAACCATGGCGTGGGGTATATGATAAATATTTCTTTAAATTCTTTCAATGCGCTTCAGCATCAGGAAGATGTGGTTAAAGTATATGTGTATGAGGCTATAAGGGAAGATGCGCATCTGCTCTACGGCTTCACCGAACGCCGTGAGCGCGAGTTGTTTCTTTTGCTGATTTCGGTGTCGGGCGTGGGTGCCAACACAGCGCGCATGATACTGTCGTCGCTCACACCTTCCGACCTTGAGCAGACCATCGCTTCCGAGAATGTGGGCATCTTGAAATCAGTGAAGGGAATTGGCGCAAAAACAGCCGAACGAATAATTGTTGACCTCAAGGATAAAATAAAACTATCTACTGATACGTTATTAGATAAGAGCCAAGTTACGAGTGAAGTGTTTGACGAGGCAATGTCGGCGCTCGTGATGCTTGGTTTCACTAAGCAAATGTCACAAAAGGCATTGAAAAAGCTCTTTACCGCCGAGCCTACAATCACTGTGGAACAGGCTATTAAGAAAGCCTTGAAAATGATGTAGGGTAGGGCGAAGTTGAATGATAACTCTAAGTAGTTGGAAAGATTGTTTAAAAAAATATCATTTTTCGTAGTTGCGTGCGTGCTGAGCATCTCGTTCGCAATTAGTTGCTATGTGGTTGCGCAAACCCAAACCACTGCTCCAGAAAAGAAGTTTACTCCGCCGCCTACAGTGGCTCCTGATAAGAGTGTGAACAAGGCGGCGAAGGATTCGTTTGACCTCCCTTACGGTGTGCAGGATAAATTGTCGGATTCTTACAATAATCTCCAATTTGTGCAGCCTCCCACCGATTTGAAGACACCGTCAAACATCACCACCACCGCCGAGTTTGACCCCGAAACCGGGCATTATGTGGTGCGCACAAAGGTTGGTGACAACGACATCGTTACGCCATTCCTTCTTTCGCCCGACGAATACAACGACATCGCTCTCCGTCAGTCGATGCAGGAGTATTATCGCCAGAAAAATACCGAAACCATAGAAAAGAAGAAAAACCAACCGTTCAACTTCTTGGATATGCAATTTGGTCTTGGACCATTGGAATCGGTGTTCGGTCCTGGTGGTGTGCAACTGAAAACCACTGGTTCGCTCAACATCAACATGGGTGTGAAGAGCAACAAGACCGATAACCCTGCGCTTTCGGTTGCGGCTCGACGAAAAACTTACTTCGATTTCGATCAAAAGATTCAAGCCACTATCGCAGCATCGGTGGGTGATAAGATGAAGTTCAATATGTCGTATAACACAGATGCGACATTTGATTTCGACAATAAGAACCTTAAACTTGCTTACGAAGGCAAGGAAGACGAAATTATCAAGAATCTGGAAGCTGGTAATGTGAGCATGACCACTGGATCATCGCTGATTCGTGGTAGTGCCGCATTGTTCGGTATCAAAACCAAACTCCAGTTTGGCAAACTGACTGCCACAGCGCTTATTTCGCAACAAAATTCACAAACTCAGACGGTGAACACCAAAGGTGGCGCGCAAACCACCTCGTTCTATATCACCGCTGATAATTACGATCAAAACCGCAACTTCTTCCTATCGCACTTCTTCCGCGACAATTATGACCAATGGTGCTCGAAATTGCCATTGGTGTCGTCGGGTATCAATATCACCCGTGTGGAAGTGTGGGTGACCAATAAGCGTGGCAACTTTAATGAGTCGCGCAATATTGTGGCGTTTGCCGACTTGGGCGAAAACAGCCGTTTGTGCAACAGCCACTGGAGCACTGGCGGTGGCGATGTGAATCCGTCAAACAACTCCAATAACGAGCTTGCGGAAATCAAGAACAACTATCCCGATGCCCGCGACATTAGTCAAACTTCTTCTGCCCTCAAGCCTTTGGAGGCTTATGGCATTGAAGGCGGTAAAGACTATGAAAAGATTGAGCAAGCCCGTTTGCTTTCTTCATCAGAATATTCGGTCAATAGTTCTTTGGGCTATATCACATTGAGTTCGGCACTGAATCCCGATGAAGTGCTGGCTGTGGCATTCCAATACACTTACAGAGGTAAGACCTATCAAGTGGGTGAATTTTCTGCCGACATCGACAACACATCAAATTCGCTTTATGTGAAGATGCTGAAGGGTACCACCACATCACCTCAGTTGCCAATCTGGCACTTGATGATGAAAAACGTGTATTCTTTAGGTGCATACCAAATTCAGTCCACTAACTTCAAGTTCGACGTGAAGTATTTGTCAGACACCACTGGCACTGAATTGAACTATATTCCAGAAGGCAACATCAACGGTAAACCTTTGCTTCAAGTGATGAACCTTGACCGCTTGGATGCCAACAAGGAACCTAATGTGGATGGACGATTCGATTTCCTTGAAGGTTACACAGTGGTGGCTTCAAAGGGTAGGGTGATTTTCCCTGTTGTTGAGCCGTTTGGTAGCCACTTGAAAAAGGCGATGGGCGGTGGTGCTATTGCTGACAAATATGTGTATCAAGAACTTTATGATTGCACATTGCCTGTGGCTCGTCAGTATTCCGACAAGAATAAGTATGTGATGACAGGTGAATATCAGGCATCGGCAGGTAATGTAATTAGGCTCAACGCCATGAATGTGCCTCGCGGCTCGGTGGTGGTGACAGCCGGTGGCGTGACCTTGACAGAAAACAGCGACTATACGGTGGACTACAATATGGGTACGGTGACCATCACCAACCAGAGCATCATCGATGCCGGCACAAATATTAGCGTGTCGATGGAAAACCAGTCCACTTTCAGCATGCAGCGCAAAACCCTTATGGGACTTGACTTGGATTACGCATTCAACAAGGATTTCCATGTGGGTGCCACTTTGATGCACTATGGCGAAAAGGCTTTGACCGAAAAGGTGTCGATTGGCGATGAACTGGTGAACAACACCATTTGGGGTGCGAATGTGTCGTACAAGACCAACTTCATGTGGCTCACCAACTTGCTCAACAAGATTCCTACAGTGAATGCCACAGCGCCATCTTCGTTCAATTTCAAAGGTGAGTTTGCGCAACTCATTCCACATCAGGCAAAAACTGGTTCAAACGCCGGTAGCTCGTATATCGACGACTTTGAATCTACCCAGTCGGGCATTGATTTGCGCTCACCTTACTCTTGGTTCTTGGCTTCAACGCCTTACGACCCAAGTTCGAGCGCGCTTTTCCCAGAGGCTGGTTTGTCGAACAATATTGACTATGGTAAAAACCGTGCGTTGCTGTCATGGTATCATATCGACCGCCTTTTCACACAGCGCAACTCTTCGTTGGTGCCTGGCTATATCAAAAACGATGTGGCTCAACTCTCGAACCCCTACGTTCGTGAGATTCCTTACAGTGAGGTGTTCCCTGGCCGTGAGTTGAATTATGGCGAATCGTCGATTATTCAAACGCTCAACCTCTCGTTCTATCCTCAAGAGCGTGGTCCATACAACTTAGATGCGCTGAATCTCGACCCAAGCGGCAATCTGCTCTATCCCGAAAAGCGATGGGGTGGTATTATGAGAAAACTCGACAACACCAACTTTGAGCAATCAAACATCGAATATATCCAATTCTGGATGCTCGATCCATTCCTCGACCAGAATGCCGACAATCGCGAAGGCGGTGACCTCTATTTCAACCTTGGTGAAATGAGCGAAGACATTTTGAAAGACGGTTTGAAGTCGTATGAAAACGGTTTGCCAGTAGATGGCGATACCACATATATTAAAAAGACGGTTTGGGGTAAGGTTTCCACCCAATCGTCGATGACCTATGCTTTCGACACCAGTTCAGGCTCACGTATTCACCAAGATGTGGGTTTGAATGGTTTGAGCACAACAGAAGAAAAGGAATATTCCACTTATCGCGACTATGTGCAGTCGCTCCGCAAACTTTTGCCCGACAGCACCATCGTGAAAATGGAAGAAGACCAGTTCTCGCCAATCAACGACCCTGGAGGCGATAATTACCACTTCTATCGAGGCTACGACTACGACCAGGCGAAACTGGGTATTCTCGACCGATATAAGCGATATAACGGAACGGAAGGCAATTCATTGTCGCCAAGCGATGCTTCCGACCCGCTGTATCAGTCGGCAAGAAGCGTTCCAGATGTGGAAGACATCAACCAAGATAACACCCTCAACGAATACGAGCGCTATTTCCAATACAAGATTTCGGTTCGTCCCGAAGACCTTGTGGTGGGAAAGAACTACATTGTGGATAAGCAAGAACTCATGGTTTCCACTCGCGACGGCAAGAAAACGCCTATCGTTTGGTATCAATTCAGTGTGCCCTTGCGTGAATATGAAAAGAAGGTGGGCTCAATCAACGACTTCTCTACCATTCGTTTCATACGAATGTTTATGACGAATTTCAAGAAGACCACCCACTTGCGTTTCGCTACTCTTGAACTCGTGAGAGGCGAATGGCGCAACTACGACTATAACCCAGATGTGCGCACCAATCAGCCAGCAGAGGGGGCGATTACAGTCAACTCGGTGAATATTGAAGAGAATGCCACTCGTCAGCCTGTGAACTACGTTCTTCCTCCTGGCGTGAGCAGAATTGTCGATTCTGGACAATCGCAAATCACCCAGTTGAATGAGCAATCCATGCAGATGAAGGTGGAGCAACTGAAGACAGGTGAGGCTCGTGGTGTGTATCGCAACACCTCGCTCGACCTCCGCACCTACAAGCGTTTGCAAATGTTTGTTCACAACGAAGCGTTCATTGGCGATGCCACAAACCTTCGCGACGGCGATGTGTCGCTGTTCTTGCGCCTCGGTACCGATGCGAAGAACAACTATTATGAATACGAAATTCCGATGGCAGTAACTGCTCCCGGTGTTTACAGCACCAACAGTTCAAGCGACCGTGAGAAAGTGTGGCCAACAAGCAATATGCTCGATTTAGACCTCGACGCCCTCATCAATGTGAAGAAGAACCGCAACGCACAGAAAATGGCAGGCGTGGGCGAGGTGTCGTATTATTCTCGCTATTCAGAGCCTGACCCCAACAACCCCAACGACATGATTACCGTGATGGGTAACCCTGCGTTGAGCGATGTGCGTGTGATTATGGTGGGTGTGCGTAACCGTGCCACTTCCACCAAGGAGTGTACGGTGTGGGTAGATGAATTGCGCGTGACCGACTTCAACCAAGATGGCGGTTGGGCTGCCAAGGTGAATGCCAACCTGAATTTGAGCGACATCGCCACAGTGAACTTCGGCTATCATAAAGAGACCACCGGTTTCGGTTCGGTTGACCAAGGTTTGAAGAGCCGTCGTTTAGACGAGTTTGATAATATTAATGTGGCTGTTCAGGTGGATTTGGGCCGTTTCCTCCCTGAAAAGGCTAAACTGAAAGCCCCTGTATATTACTCTTACACTAATCAAAAGACCACGCCAAAATATAATCCAATGGATAAGGACGTGCTTTTGAAAGATGCGCTCGAAACCTGCTCCAACAGTCATCAGCGCGACTCTATCAACGATTTCGCTGTCACTCGCAAGGTGACCGAGAGTTTCTCCGTGTCGGGATTGAAGTTTGACGTGAAGAGCAAGAATCCTATGCCTTGGGACCCTGCCAACTTCACATTCAGCTACTCATTCAACAAGCAGCACAACACCGACCCCAACAATTCTTACGAAAACACCAACGACTACCGTGGTAGTTTCCAATATAGCTGGACTCCATATTCCAAGCCATTCAAGCCTTTCCACAAAATGATTAATGCGAAGAACAAGAATTTGAAGTTCTTCCGTGAATGGGAATTCCACTGGTTGCCGGCATCACTGTCGTTCAACACCAACATTTCTCGCTACTACTACGAGCAGCAGACCCGAAATCAAACTGATGCAGATGTGGTGTTGCCTGTGTCGGTAAGTAAGAATTTCCTTTGGGACCGTCAGTTTGCTTTGAGTTGGAACTTCACCAAGTCGTTCAACGTGTCGATTAACACCAACACCACCGCTCATATCCTTGAGCCTGTTGGACAGGTGAACAAGAAATTGTTCCCCGACCGCTATCGCGACTGGCGCGACTCGGTGTGGACCAGTATCAAGGATTTGGGTACGCCATGGGCGTATAACCAGACATTCACCGCCACTTACAAGGCACCGTTCTCTTCCATTCCGATTTTGAGTTTTATCTCTGCTAATGCAAGTTATAATGCCACCTATCATTGGGATAGGGGAACTACGCTCGATGGCGTGATTTCTGGTAACACGATTGCCAACCAAGCTGCGCTGAATTTCGATACCCGTTGGGATTTGAACCAGTTGTATAATAAGATTCCATATCTGAAAGATGTGAACAAGAGGTTCTCAAGTTCTTCATCTTACAATTCATGGGGCAGAAACAACAGCACCACCTCAAGGCGAACTCAAAAAAAGAAACCAAAGAAATTGGAGCGCACTTTGAAGTTGAATCCCGATTCCACGTTGGTGATTAAGCACAGTTTGAATGTGAAGAATGTGACCGTAACGGCACGCACCACCGATGGCAAACGCTTCCAAGTGAAGTATAAGGTGAAGGATAACAATAATGTGGAAATTCTCAACAAGGGTGACCAGAATATCAAGTTCACCATTGTGGAAGTTCTTGCCGATGCTAAAAAGACGTTCTGGAGCGAGTTCGCCCAGTATAGCACCCGATTCTTGATGAGTGTGCGCTCGTTTAATGTGAAATTCCGCAACACCCGACAACTGTCGTTGCCACAATTTATTCCTGATATTGGCGATATTTTCGGTCAAACCACGCATTACGATGTGATGGCTCCTGGTTTGGATTTCGCATTCGGTTTCACCGATGAGTCGTATATTGAAAAGGCTAAGGAAAGAGGTTGGCTGCTTTGCGACCAAAATATGACCTCGCCAGCCATCTACAGCAAGACTCAGGAATTTAGTGCAGAAATTCAGATTGAGCCAGTAAAAGGTTTGAAGATTACGCTCACAGGCAACAGAACCGACAACCGCACCAACCAGTTGCAGTTCATGTACGACGATATGACCACCCTCTATTCGGGTAGTTATACCAAGACGCATGTGGCAATAGCTACAGCCTTGCGTGGCTTCAGTGCCGACAATGGCTATAGAAGTGATGCGTTCGACAAGTTTCTCCAGAATATTCCTGTCATTGCACAGCGATTGGAAGATAAGTACAATGGTTTGAATTATCCTGAAGCAGGCTTCATCAAGGGCACCGTGTATGCAGGTCGTCCGTTCGACCCCAAGAATGGCACAGTGAGCATCACCAGCAGCGATGTGCTGATTCCTGCGTTTATTGCGGCATATTCAGGTAAGGATGCCAAGTCGGTGAACTTGAATCCGTTCCCTGGGCTTAGTTCTATACTTCCTAACTGGCGCATGACTTACGACGGATTGTCGAAGTTGCCATTCTTTATGAAGTATTTCAAGAGTTTCACGCTATCACATGCTTACCAGTGTACCTATTCCGTGGGCTCATTCTCAAGTTATAGCGACTGGGTGGCTGTAGGCGACGGTATCGGCTTCTCGCAAGACGCACTTTCAGGCAACCCATGCCCATCATCGCCATACAACATTTCATCGGTGACCATCACTGAGAAGTTTGCTCCGCTGATTGGTGTGAATGCTACAATGAACAACAACATCACCTTCAATGCCGAGTATCGCGATGCCCGCACGCTTTCGCTCAACTCTTCGGCTGGTCAGTTGGTGGAAACAAGCACTAAATCGTTTGTGATTGGCGCTGGCTATAAGATTGCCAACTTCAACACGGTGCTGAAGATGAAGAATAGGCAGAAGGGCGTGAGCAACGACTTGACGCTCAATCTTGATTTCCAAATCAACAACAACACCGCCCTCATCCGTAAGATTCTTGATGCTACTGCACAGCCTACAAGCGGCACACGCACATTGGGTATCAATTTCACAGCAAACTATGTGATGAGCAAGCGCGTGACTGTGGGTGCTTACTTCGACTATCAAGTGAACACGCCACTCGTGTCCACCAGCTCGTACCCAACCACCAACAGCAACTACGGTATATCCATCAACATGTCGCTCGCAAAATAACCACGAGTCACACGTCATAGACAAATAGCAAAGCCGAAATGATTCAGATTATTTCGGCTTTGCTATTGTTTTCTCTGCTATTTTGGGTGAAGATTCCCTAAAAATGATTAAATTTGCAATATGTAATTGTCGCTCAAATGGGTGATAGTTACCAGGAGTATTGAATAAACATCAATTATCTACATTATATGCAAGAAGAATTAAAGAAAAGATTGTCGAAAGACCCTAATAATGGTTTGCTCACCTACGAATACATCGCAAACCACATTGGCTCTGTTGATAAGATTATGCCTGAATTGGTAGAAATCATGATTATGGTTGATAAGACTGGTCAATTTGTGGTCAGCACTGCTCGCTACCTTCATGCTATCGATCCTAAAAAATTTGCAAACAGCATCGACAAACTGATTAAAGCGGCTATTGAAAAGGACCGCGAGCGTGTGTATCTTGGCGATTTGGCTGCGTCAATTTGGGGCACCGACTACAAGGAGCGTGCTGAGGAACTGAAGGCTTCCGACGATAATTTCCGTAGAATTTACAAACGTCTTTATCCTGTGGGAATGTAAATTGATGCGAATTATTTCGATTACTTTTTTATTCATGATATGCGTTCTCTCCCTCAGTGAAGGAGCGAACGCACAAATTAATATGGCAAAACAAATGGCAAACGAAAAAGAAACCAAAGTGGTGTTTGAAACCACTCTTGGCAATATTGTTGTAAAATTATATAACGAAACGCCAAAGCACCGCGACAACTTTTTGAAAGTGGTGAACGATAGCGTGTACAATGGTGTGCTTTTTCACCGTGTGATTAAGGATTTCATGATTCAGACTGGCGACCCAAGTTCAAAGACCGCTGAAGCAGGTCAGCAACTTGGCTCTGGCGACCTCGGCTATACCGTGGAAGCAGAATTTGTGTATCCACAGTATTTCCACAAAAAAGGTGCGCTTGCCGCTGCACGCACTGGCGACGCTGTGAATCCAGAGCGCAGAAGCAGTGCTTCGCAGTTCTACATCGTGACTGGTAAGTCGTATTCACCACAGCAGGTGGAAATGATGGAACAGCGCATGGGCGACCAAAAGAAGGAAGATATTTTCAGCGGTTTGGTGAGAGAGCGTGTTGACTCTATTCGCAATATGCAGGCAGCAGGCGATTCTCTCGGTTTGGAAGAACTCCAAAACGAACTGATTGCCCTCACCGAAGCCGAATATGCAAAGAATCCTTTGAAATTCACCCCAGCACAGGTTGAGGCTTACACCACAGTGGGTGGCACTCCTCACCTCGATGGTCAATACACAGTGTTTGGCGAAGTGGTGGAAGGTATGGACGTGGTGGATAAAATCCAACAAGTAGCCACCGACCCAGCAGATCGCCCAGTGGACGACATCAAGATTATTTCAGCAAAAGTTGTGGAGTAAAACTATAGCATCACATAGCCATGATTTCATTTAATACCTATCGCCTGAAAAATGGTTTGCGCCTGTTGCACTATTATGACAAAAACACCCAAATGGTGGCGTTGAATTTGTTGTATGATGTAGGCTCGAAAGATGAAAATCCGAAAGCCACTGGTCTTGCGCACCTATTTGAGCACTTAATGTTCACAGGCTCGAAAAATGCACCTAATTTCGATGCTCCGCTTCAAGCGGCAGGGGGCAGCAGTAATGCTTGGACCAGTGTTGACATAACCAATTATTACGAAACCCTTCCTGCGCAAAATGTGGAAACGGCATTTTGGCTTGAGTCTGACCGACTTCGCTACTTGAATTTGACCGACGAAAGCATCGACACGCAAAAGAGCGTGGTGATAGAAGAATTCAAGCAGCGCTGCCTTAATGTGCCTTACGGCGACTTATATCACTTTTGCAACGATTTGGCTTATAAAGTGCATCCATACCGCTGGCCCACTATTGGACTTTCGGTTGATGACATTAAAAACGCCTCGCATGAGGATATCAAGTCGTTTTTCGCACAACATTATGCCGTCAACAATTTGATACTTTGCGTTTCGGGCCATATTGAATTTGAAAAAGCCGTTGCGCTCACTGAAAAATGGTTTGGCGACTTTGCTCCAGCCAATATACCTGTGCGCAACTTGCCACAAGAGCCTGTGCAAACAGAACAAAGGTTCATGTCGGTGAAGCGCGAGGTGCCTCAGAATGTGTTGACGATGATGTATCACATGTGTGGCCGTTGCGATGCCGACTATCAGGTGTGTGATATGTTGAGCGATGTGCTGTCGAATGGTATGTCGTCGCGTTTCTATAGGAATGTGTTGGTGAAGTCGGGACTTTTCACAGAACTCGACGCATCGGTTTCTGGCACTTATGATCCAGGGCTGTTTATTGTGCGTGCCCGCTTGGCGGATGGTGTGTCATTCGACAAGGCTAAGGATGCGATTGATGCAGAACTGGCAGATTTCGTCAGTAACGGTGCCACTGCCTACGAGATAGAGAAATGTGCCAACAAGTATGAGTCAACCCGGCTGTTCGACATGATTACTTACGAGAAAAAAGGCGTGAAGTTGTGTCAGTATGAGTTGCTGGGTGACGCTGCCGATATTAATAAGGAAGTGGGTAAGTATCGCTGCATCACTCAAGATAGGCTGATGAATGTGGCTAAAAATTTGCTGAATCCCGACAATTGTTCCATTCTGTATTATGGTCCCGACGCATAGCGTGGCGACTACAAAACAAATGCTCAATTCCTTAAAAGCTGAAAAAATAAGGGTTAATGATAAAAAATCAAGAAAAAACCGCTTGTTTGTGGAATTTTTTTGTAAATTTGGAATTAATTAATAGTTGACCGTAGGTCATTAATAAATATCATTATGGAATCGCGTGAAATGTCCCAATCGAACAACGAACTCGAAAAGGATGTAACCTTGAACTCCGAGTCTGTACAACAAGACCAAGTTACAGAACTTTCAGAGCAGAAACCTGAAGTGGCAGCAGCTGTCACTGAAGAAGTTGTGAATCAAGTTTCAGAAACTCAAAAGGTTTCTGAAGAGTCGTTAACCAACTATGCAGCTATGGATAAGAAGCAACTCGTGGAGGTGCTTCAAAACCTTGCACAGCAACCCGTCAACGAAGTGAAGGAAGATGTTGTTCGTGTCAGGGTGGCTTTTGCCGCTATCCGCAAGGAAGAACTGGCGAAAGAAAAAGAAGCCTTCATTGCCAAGGGTAATGAAGAGGCTGCTTTTGCCCCCGCTGCCGATGAGCTGGAAGAACAGTTCAAGAGTTTGTATGCAGAAATCAAAGAGAAAAGAGCTGCCTACAATGCTGCGCAAGATGCCTTGAAGGCTGAAAATCTTGCCAAAAAGCGCGAAATCATTTCTAAGATTAATGAGATAGCAGAAGATGCCGACAACGTGAATCGTCAGTACAGCACCGTTCAGCAACTTCAGCAAGACTTCAAAGCCATTGGCGAAGTGCCTTCTGAAAATGATACAGAAGTGTGGAAGTCGTATCAGGTGGCTGTGGAACGCTTCTACGATTTGCTGAAGATGAACAAAGAGCTTCGCGACTATGATTTCAAGAAAAACTTGGAACAGAAGCAAGCACTTTGTGCCGAAGCTGAAGCCCTCGACGAGGAAGCCGACATCGTGGATGCTTTCAAGAAATTGCAGCAGCTTCATACCTCTTGGCGTGAAATAGGTCCTGTAAGCAAGGAAATTCGCGAAGAATTGTGGACACGTTTCAAAAATGCTTCTGCTGTAATCAATAAAAAATATCAATCATTCTTCGAAGAGCGTAAGGCTAATGAAAAGAAGAATGCAGAAGGTAAGGAAGCACTTTGTGTGAAGATTGAGGCTATCTCTACCGACAATCTGAAAACCTACGCAGCGTGGGACGAAGCCACTAAAGCTATTATCGGATTGCAGGAAGAGTGGAAGAAGCTCGGTTTCGCTTCTCGCAAGGTGAATACTGAGTTGTTTGCCCGTTTCCGCAAGAGTTGCGATGAATTCTTTGCAAAGAAAGCTGAATTCTTCAAGCGAATGAAAGATGAGCTTGCTGCTAACTTGGCTAAGAAAATCGAACTTTGTGAAAAGGCTGAGGCTCTGAAGGATTCCACCGAGTGGAAGAAGACCACCGATGCCCTCATCGCTTTGCAGAAAGAGTGGAAAACCGTTGGTCCAGTGGTGAAGAAGCACAGCGATGCCGTGTGGAAACGCTTTATCGCTGCATGCGACGCTTTCTTTGAAGAAAAGAAGAAGCAGAACGTGAATGTTCACTCTGTTGAGCACGAAAACCTCAAGCAGAAAAAGGACATTATCGCTCAAATCAACTCAATTCTTGAAAACAAGGAAACAGAAGATGCTCCAAACAAGGTTCGTGAATTGATGAAGAAATGGCAGGAAGTGGGTCATGTGCCTTATAAGGAAAAAGACAAGGTGTATGCCGAATACAAGGCAGCCATCGACAAAGCTTTCGAACAGCTTGACATGAAGGCTAAGAAGGCTCGCATGGCTAACTTTGCCAACTCAATCAATCAAATGAGTGATACTGGCAAGGTTTATCACGAAAGAGAACGCCTTGTTCGTGCTTACGAAATGAAGTCGCAGGAATTGAAAACCTACGAAAACAACCTCGGTTTCTTCAACGCTCAATCTAAGAGCGGTAATTCTCTTGTGAAGGAGATGGAGCGCAAGATTGCAAACATCAAGGAAGAGATTGCAATGCTTGAGCAAAAAATCAAGTTGATTGACGAAAAAATCTAAGGATTATAATCTATAAAGCATTCTCCTTACGGCAGCGCATAGTATGCGTGCCGTAGGGAGTTTGCCTATAACCACTATTTGTTAGGAATGAAGAGTAAGGGAAGATACGGTCAATATATCAGGTGGATATTTTTGGGCATCGACTTTGTCGTGCTCAATTTGTCGTACATGATTGTGTGCTTGCTTTGTAAGCACGATGATATGTTTGTGTCTAAACTTGTTTGGCTCATGATGAATGTGTCGTATATGGCAGTGAGCTATTTCTTCTCAGATATTCACTATCGTCGTGTGGTTTTCGCCGACCGTGTTGCACTACAGGTGATTAAGGCGGTGTCGCTCCATGCTGTGGTGTTTCTTTCGCTCACCTATTTTCTGAGCGACGACCACTTTGATTGGGAGAGTTTTGGTAAGTTTTACGGATTCTTCTGTATAGGGCTAGGCAGCTGGTGGATTATTTCACGAAAGTTGCTGAAGCGCTATCGCTCTTTGGGTAAAAACTACAAGCAGATTGTGGTGATTGGCGCTGGACCAGTGGGGCAGAAACTAATTGGTGTTTTGGAGGGCGACCAAGGCTATGGCTATCGTATAGTTGGCGTATTTGATGATAATAAGAATTTAAGTAAGACCGAATTTTACAAAGGTACGCTGGATAAGGTTGAGCAGTTTGTACACGACAATCCTATTGATGAAATGTATTGCTGCATTCCCGATACTGATAATGAGGAAGTGGCAAAACTCCTTTCAATAGCCGAGCGCAACGCAGTGGATTTCTATTATGTGCCACAGTTTGGCCGGCATATTACCCGACAATTTGAACTTTTCTCGGTAGATAATGTGCCAGTGCTTCAAGCGCGCCCCAATCCGCTCAGTTTGCCTGTGAATGCGGCGATGAAGCGTTTGTTCGACTTTGTGGTGTCCTCTATCATGCTTGTGCTCTCGCCTTTGGTGCTGATTCCAGTGGGCATTGCTATCAAGATGTCGTCGCCCGGTCCATTGTTCTTCAAACAGCGCCGCACTGGTTTGCGCGGCAAGGCGTTCACTTGCTATAAATTCCGCACCATGCGCGTAAATAGCCAGAGCGACACTGTGCAGGCTACTAAAGACGACCCAAGAAAAACGAAAGTGGGTGATTTTTTGCGTAAAACCAGTATCGATGAGCTGCCACAGTTCTTCAACGTGTGGCGTGGTGAAATGTCGATTGTGGGACCTCGTCCGCACATGGAGCAGCAAACTCACACCTATAGCGAACTCATCGACAAATATATGCTTCGCCATGTGATTAAGCCAGGTGTGACTGGTTGGGCACAGGTGAATGGCTTCCGTGGACCTACTGACGAACTTTGGAAGATGGAAAAGCGTGTGGAATACGATGTGTGGTACACAGAAAACTGGAACTTCTTCCTCGACTTGAAAATCATTGTGCTTACCGTGGTGAATGCAATAAGAGGCGAACAAAACGCTTTCTGACCTATAAACAGTTCACATTATGCCAATTAACCCCGAACAACTAAAAGCGCAAGCACTTGGTGTGCTGCGCCAATTCTATGGCTATCCCTCGTTTTTGCCGATGCAATATGAGGTGATAAGCCACATTATGAGTGGTGGCGACAGCATCGTGCTGATGCCCACAGGCGGAGGAAAGTCGCTTTGCTATCAAATTCCTGCGCTGTTGAGCGATGGTTGCTGCGTGGTGGTTTCGCCGCTGTTAGCGTTGATGAAAGACCAGGTGGACGCCCTGATTGCTAATGGTGTGCCAGCGGCTTCTATCAATAGTATGCAGACTGAGGCGCAGAATCGCGATGTGCTGGATTGTGCTTTAGCGGGGCGAATCAAGTTGCTTTATATTTCTCCAGAGCGTTTGTTGGGCGATTTAGATAATTGGTCGAAACACATAAAAATCAGTTTGCTCGCTATTGATGAAGCCCACTGTATTTCGCAATGGGGGCACGATTTCCGACCCGAATACACTCAACTTTCGGTGTTGAAAGAGCATTTCCCTGGTGTGCCTATCGTGGCGCTTACCGCCACTGCCGACCAAATCACGCGCGACGACATCAGAAAACAACTCAATATTCCCGATGCAAAACTTTTCCTTTCGTCGTTCGACAGGAAAAACATTTCACTCACCGTGCTGTCGGGTTATACTGGCGCAGATAAATTCAATACATTGGTGAAGTTTATCGATCGCCACCATGGCGAATGTGGCATCATTTATTGTTTCAGCAGAAAGAATACCGAAACACTGGCAGAGAAATTGAAGCGGCGTGGATTGAATGCGCAGGCGTTTCATGCTGGTTTGTCAGTTTCTGTCAAAAACGCTGTCCAAACAGGCTTTCTCAACGATGATATTCAGATTGTGTGTGCTACTGTAGCCTTCGGTATGGGTATCGACAAGAGCAATGTGCGATGGGTGGTGCATTACAATATGCCTCAAAATATGGAGTCGTATTATCAGGAAATTGGTAGAGCAGGGCGCGATGGCTTGGAGGCTGATGCGCTGATGTTTTACTCTTATGGTGATGTGATTTCGCACAATCGTTTCGTCAAGGAATCGGGGCAAGTGCAACTCAACACTCAAAAGTTGGAGTTGATGCAGCGTTACGCCGAATCGTCGATTTGTAGGCGAAGGATTCTTTTGAGTTATTTCAATGAGCGTATCGATCATGACTGCGGTAACTGCGACGTGTGCAAGAATCCCCCGAAGCGATTCGATGGATCCATACTGGTGCAGATGGCACTGAGTGCGATTGTGCGCACCGACGAGAAAATCGGTCTTTACACTCTGAAGGATATTCTGCGTGGTTCTTCCAGTGTCGAAATCATTCAGCAGGGTTATCACCACTTAAAGACTTACGGTGTGGGTCGCAATTTAAGCAATCTTGAATGGAATGCCTATTTGCTGCAAATGCAGCAGCTTGGCATTTTCGATGTGGCTTATAACGAGAACAATCACTTGAAAATCACTTCCTATGGTAAGGACATTCTTTACGGCAGGGAGAAAGTGCAGCTCACTCAATTCGTGAAGAAGGAATTTGTGGAGAAGGAGAAACCTGCCGTTGTGGAAAAGACATTTGATTTCAACTTGACGCTTTCTGAACAGGAATTGTTCAACCAGTTGAAGGCGCTCCGCTATACCATTGCGCAGCGCGAGCATAAGCGTCCGTATATGGTGTTCAGCGACAAATCGCTCAAGGCGATGGCTCACGAACGCCCAACCACCAAACTTGCTTTCAGCTCCGTTTTTGGTGTGGGTGAGATGAAAACCGAAATGTATTGGAAACCGTTCACCGATTTGATTAAGCGAAATATCTAATACGGGACTATGGCATTGAAGTCGAAAGACTGCAAGCCTTAATGACCGATTTGGGATAAAAAAAGAAGGTGTGCAGAAAATGCACACCTTTTTTGTCATATTTTGGCAATACGATTTGCATTTATTTCACATTGGCTTTGAGGAACTCAGTACATTCTTCAAAGGTTTTGAATGTGTGGTTTTCGGGAACGAGTTCAGGAATACAGTCCATAGAGGTGAGCATATACATTGGCTGTGGTTGAATGATGGTCATCAGCACCATCACACCACGCTCGTTCAATTCCTTGATAGCAGTTTCCATTGCGTACAAGCCCGATTGGTCCATGAAACTGACACGGCGCATACGGATAATCACGATTTCAGCATCGGCTGGCACATCGTTCATCACTTCTTGGAATCGGGTGATTGAGCCGAAGAAGATAGGACCATTCAGACGCTGAATGTAGATTTTGTGTTTTGCGTTGGCTGGCATGTCGCTTTCGTCGCTCCAAGGGCTTTCCTTGTCGAAGTTTTGCATTTCCTGTGAGCTGTATGAGCCTTCCACAAGGTCGCTGGCGCGCTTCATAAACAGCACGCAAGCAATCACCATACCCAAGCCTACGGCGGTGAGCAGGTCAACAAACACGGTGGTGAAGAACACCACGATAAGCACAAACGCGTCGGCGCGTGGAATCTTCAGCAAGTCGCGGAAACCTTGGAAGTCAATAATTCCCCAACCCACAGTAATCAAGATACCAGCCAGCACAGCGAGTGGCACGTGCTTCACGAGGAAGCCCAAACCAAGCAGAATGGCAAGCAGCAGCACTGAGTGGAACACACCACTGAGCTGTGTGCGGCCACCTGACTTCACATTCACTACTGTTCGCATAGTGGCGCCAGCTCCCGCCACACCGCAGAACAAACCGGCGATGGCGTTGCCGATACCTTGACCAATCAACTCTTGGTTGCTGTTGTGCTTTGTTTTGGTGATATTGTCAGCCACCACCGAGGTGAGCAGTGTGTCGATTGAACCAAGACCTGCGAGGGTAAGACCGGGAATCACTGCTTGCTTGAGTATTTGCGCCCAGTTCACACCGCTCAGGTCCACGCTGCCGTTGGCAAAGAATGGCATTGGAATGCCCGATGGAATTTCGCCAATCTTGAGTGAATCGTCAAGATTGCAGAACAGCGAAATGATGGTGATGATAATCAGCGCAACGAGTGTGGCCGGAATCTTTTTAGTGATGCGTGGGAATGCCATGATAATGGCGATGGTGCCCAAGCCCAGGAGAAGGGCAGTGGTGTCGATGCCGTTCGACACAATTTCAGGGAACTGTGTAATCATATCCACCACCAGCACAGGCGACTTCAAACCAAGCAGAGGGTAGATTTGTTGGAGAATGATAATCACGCCGATACCGCTCATGAAGCCCGACAGCACAGGGTAGGGGATATAGCGCACATACTTACCGATTTTAATGATACCAAACAAGATTTGGAACAAACCGCAAAACATGCCTGCCAGCGACATGGTGAGCAGCACCTCGCTCATGTTGCCATTGCTGGCTGCCCATGCGCCGCTCACCACCGATGCGGTGATTACGGTCATTGGACCCGTAGGACCGCTGATTTGTGAATGTGTGCCACCGAAGATTGAGGCGAAGCAGCCCAGAAGTGTTGCGCCCACAAGGCCAGCCAATGCGCCCACCGAACTTGCCGATGGATTGTCGATGCCACCAAACGCTTGAATACCGAAGGCAAGTGCAAGTGGCAATGCCACAATACCTGCCGTGATACCACCAAAGAGGTCTCCTTTGATGTTTTTAGTAGAAATAAAACTCATAAGAAATAATATATGTTTTTATAGAATAATTCGTTTGCAAAAAGATGGAATTCACACCACTGAGGGGGCATCTTTACCGAATAAGACTGCAAAATTACAAATTTTTCGTCAATTAACACCCTTTTATATAATGAAAAAGGAAGCACCCGCATTTGGGTGCCTCCTTGTAGAGATGTATATTTTCTGATTATTTCAGACCCATTTTCTTTGCAATCTTGCTTGGAACGGCTTCCTTGTTGAGGAAGATGTTCATGGTCTTAGCCTTAAAATATGCTTCGCTCACATAGAAGAAACCGTGGTAGAGTTGGTTGGTGTTCCAGCTGTTTTGCACCTTGAAATACTTGTTGCCTTTTTGGTCAACTGCCTTACCAACAATTACCATACCGTGGTCGTCGGTAGTTTCCTTGTTGTCGAACATTTCTTGGCGGTTTTCTTGTGTTACAACCATTTCTTCAACCGGACCCTTGATGTCCCATTTTTCGCTTTCTTGGTCTTTGGTGCTGAGTTGAGTCCAGCGGTCCATGTCGCTACCCTTCAAGTCGGGCACTTCGTGGTCAACAGGAAGCACAGCGTAGCCCTTGCGCCACTTGAAGCAAGGTTCGCTCACGTCGGCACCCCATGCGATGGTGTAGCCGTGGTCGATAGCGTAGTTAGCCACTTCGAGCAATTCGTCAACTGGCACGTTTTGATATTGAGCCCAAGTCCAGTTGTCAGCCACTTCAAGGGTGAATGGCTTATAGAATGGGTGGTGTGTGAACGATGCGATAGAAATGTAGTCGTCCATATTGATGCCGAGCGATGCTGCGAATGTTTGTGGAGTATAGTTCTTGCCTTCGTAGGTGAAGTTTTCAGGAATTTTGCCCATATAAGCGTTGAGCACGCCCTGGAAACCTTCAAGCCATGATGGAGTGAGTTTTTTCAGCTTCTTACTGTTCACCACATCAAGGAAGCCTGAGAGCACAGCGGTGAGTTCGGCTGTGTTGAATTTCTTGTCGCCGTGAGTCATACCGGTGTATGCTTCGTTAGGCATCATACCGTAGCGATTCCAAACGTAAGGCACATCTTCGGCTGCGCCACCTTCGGCGAAGTTGATTTTGCCGTCCATGCGAATGAATTTTTGTGCCTTGTCGAAATAGCAGTGCCATACCACAAAGCCTTCGCTCAAGTGAACTTCCTTACCAGTCTTGCGGAGGATTTCGTTTTCAAAAAATGAGTTGGTAGAATAGCACCAGCAAGTGCCTGATTTGTTTTGATCCTTCACAGGAGTGCTCTTAATTACCTTCACATCAGTGAACTTAAAGCCTGTGCTGTCAGGAATCACTACCTTGTCGTCGGCTGCTGCGCTGAATGCCATGCCGGCTGCCAAAATGGCTAAAAATAAATGTTTCATAAGAGTTTTAATTAGTGTTATCGCTAACAAAATTACAAAATTTGCTTTGATACTCAAAATCTTTCCACACATATTATCCCAAATCGGTCATTAGGGCTTGTGGTATTTCGGAGTTTTAGAAGAATGAATTTTGCTTGTCTTTTAATGAGTGATAGCGAGCTATTACGAATTAAAAA
>SFGS01000107.1 GCA_004557565.1 Bacteroidales bacterium
TGACGATGCACTGGGACAGATCGATGAGAGCTTTTCGGAGATGCTGCTGCGGAAGATTGATGAACGCGGCATGACGGACGCACAGTGCTACAAGAAGGCGAATATTGATAGGAAACTCTTCTCGAAGATCCGCTCAGACAAGTCCTACAAGCCTTCCAAACCCACAGTCATTGCATTTGCTATCGCTCTTGAACTGCCACTTTCCGAAATGAAGGATATGCTCATGAAGGCGGGCTTTGCACTCTCCCACTCCAACAAGTTTGACATCATCGTGGAGTATTTCGTTGAGCATGGGAACTATAACGTCTTTGAGATCAACGAGGCTCTGTTTGCCTTTGACCAGAGCTTGCTCGGAGCGTAGTGGCTCTTGACAAAGAAGGTGGATATATTATGGCTTTCAAAAAAGCGCAGAAAATAACACTCTCGGATTTAGATAGAGTATCAAAAGAATATGAGTCTCTTTTGAAGACAACAGAGAAAACATATGCCGATTGGGATTTGAAAAAGGATGAGGCATTTGAAACAATTTCTACAGTAGAAGAAATAGCTTCGAGTATCAGTCACACGCCTTTCACGATCAACCGAAAATTAAAAAAACTACATATCCAAAAAGCTGACTACAAAGACAAAGAAACTATTGAGCGTGAAAAGCGTAAAGAAGACTTAATCACTGGCTCAGGAGTCGTTGCCGTCCTTGGAGCAGGTGCCGCAGCAGCAGTCTCATTTTGGGATTATGTGGTTGATTTTGTATCCAAAAGGACTGGCGGCAAAATCGGTAAGAATTATGTCGTATGGCTTATAGTGGGCATTCTCGTCCTTATTGCACTCGTGTTCCTCTTAATAGGTTGGGCTATCAACAGATGGCGAACGGCGAGGAAAGCAGAAAAAAACACCATAAAATTGCTCAAGTGTATCTCGGAACTCAAAGAGAAAGAGGCTCGTGCCTCTTCCTTGACAACGGAGCTGGCAGCACAATGTACTATCTTAGATCAGTATTTAGAAGCATTGGAGCAGTACCGGGGAGTAAATTTCAAAGGCCTCCCCAAAGAAGCACAAAAGGACATTGTTCTAATGGTTGATGAAGCGATTCTTCTTTCCGAACTGATGAGCAAGGAAAATACATAACGGAGGTAAACTGCGGTGGATGGCAAGAAAATTGCAAAAAGTACACAAGAGCAAGCTGTTGCAGCGTGGATCAACTTTCGTAATGTTCTCCGGCTCCAAGAATTAGCTGAACGGCTTTCCAAACAAGAGTTCAATTTTGAACAAGCAATGGCAGAAATGCAAAAGCTAAAGGTTTTTGTTGCACACCCAGAACATATCTTTGGTGACTATCCGCAAAAACACGGAGAAATTGCAGAGCATATTCAGGTTCGATTTTCTAACGCAGAGCGTCTTGTAAGAGGATTAGAAGCCAATCATACATTTGAGGGTGTAGCGCGGACTGCGGCAGAAGACTATCTTCGAGATGGTAAAATGGTACAGTCTAAATTTTATAAAGGAGTTAGTGGCACGCTTACCGCTATAGCTAATCATCACGATAAATATCCGTGGTTTATGCAAAATGGCGAATGCTATGATATTCCTAAGAGTCAGTATGAAGAATTGATGCGTATCTACGCTAGTGGACAAGTTGGCGTGGATATGGATCCGTCTGACGCAAAACTATTTGAAGCGATAAAAGAATGGGAAAATCAGAATGACGTTAAGTTCGACGAGGCAGTTCAGCCGTCATTAGTCAATTATGAGGATGTGCAGTTGGACACGGTTGACAACACCATCCGGGATGAAGAAAACCATATTGAAGAAATCGACCAAGAACAGCATGACCACGCTCATGCTGTGACGGCTCCTTCACTTAAAGAAGGGGCGAAAGTTACGATCACTGCCGCACTGCTCGAAGGCGGAATGGCATTTACTCTCGGTGTATATAAAAAGAAAAAAGATGGCAAGAAAATTGTAGAGTTCACGCAAGATGACTGGAAAGACCTTGGTTTTGACAGTATAGTGGGGGCAGGAAAAGGAGCAGTTCGTGGTGGAAGCGTATATGTCCTGACAAATTTTGTATCTGTTCCTGCACCGATGGCAAGCGCTATGGTAACAGCGACGATAGGAATGTTATCTCTCGCATATAGATTGAACAATGCAGATATTTCCGCGGAAGAGTTTGTTGATGCATCTGAAACGATGTGCCTTGATGTTACAGTGAGTGCCATTTCCTCTATCCTCGGCGAGATACTTATTCCGATTCCTGTTCTAGGCGTAATCATTGGAAACACCGCTGGAATGTTTATGATGAATATTGCAAGGACTTATCTATCTTCCACAGAACAGCAGTTCATTGCAGAATATCAAAAAGAGATAGCTTCTTTGATCGCAAAATCAGATGAAGACCATATGGTAATAATCAAAAAACTGCAATCCGAATTGGACGAGTATGCATCTCTCGCTTTTCTCGCGTTTGATCCAGACGCAAATATTCGGTTAGAGAGTATTATAAACCGCGCAAGACTGATAGGAGCGAATACAGAACGCCTTCTCAACTTCGACGAAGGAGCATCCTTGTTTACCAGCGGACAGCCCATAGTGCTGTAAAATTATTTTTCTGAAAGGAGGCAGCCGAAGCATGAAGGAGCGAACATACATCGCAATCGACCTCAAAAGCTTTTATGCTTCGGTTGAGTGTCAGGAGCGCGGACTTGATCCGATGGACACAAACCTCGTGGTAGCAGACGAAAGCCGGACGGACAAGACCATCTGCCTTGCCGTCACGCCCTCCCTCAAGAGCTACGGTATTTCCGGACGCGGACGGCTATTCGAGGTCAAGCAGCGGGTGAAGGAAGCGAACGCCGGACGGCAGCACGACGCACCGGGACACAGGCTGGACGACACATCACACTTCTTCTCAGAACTGCAAGCAAACCCGTCTCTGGCGATTGACTTCATCATCGCGCCGCCCCGGATGGCGTACTACATGGAGTACAGCACCCGCATCTATCAGGTCTACCTCAAGTACATTGCGCCGGAGGACATCGTGGTCTACTCCATCGACGAAGTGTTCATGGATGTGACGGACTACCTGAACACCTACCAGCTCTCGGCCCATGACCTCGCCATGAAGATCATCCTCAATGTGCTTGAAACAACCGGCATCACAGCAACCGCAGGAATCGGCACGAATCTTTTCCTCTGCAAAGTGGCGATGGACATTGTGGCGAAGCACATCCCCGCCGACAAGAACGGCGTCCGCATTGCAGAGCTGGATGAGATGAAGTTCCGGCGTGAGCTTTGGACGCATCAGCCCCTTACGGACTTCTGGCGCGTGGGTAGGGGCATTGCCAAGAAACTTGAGCAAAATGGGATGTTTACGATGGGCGATGTTGCCCTCTGTTCCGAACGGAATGAAGACTTGCTTTACAAGCTGTTCGGGAAGAACGCGGAATTGCTCATCGACCATGCGTGGGGCTGGGAGCCGACCACCATTGAAGCGATTAAAGCGTATCGTCCCAGCTCCAACAGCCTCAGCTCCGGTCAGGTATTGCACTGCCCCTACGAGCCGGAGAAAGCAAGGCTGGTTGTCCGGGAAATGACAGACTTGCTTGTGCTGGACTTGGTGGACAAGGGACTTGTCACCGATCAGATGGTTCTC
>SFGS01000108.1 GCA_004557565.1 Bacteroidales bacterium
CATAGTGATGAGCCTGTGGAAGGTGGCAGACCGCCCCACGCAGGAGTTCATGACCGAATTCTACCGCCACCTCACCGCCGGCGAGGGCAAGCGCACCAGTTTCCTTGCCGCCCAGCGCTTCCTCAAGGAAAAATACCCCACCAATCTCCCACAGGACGAATCCCGCCCCCCATACTGGGCATCCTTCATCCTTCTCGACCCCGAAGTAAGATAATGAAATGACAATTAGTGGTTCTGTGGATAAATTCTGAGGGACTGAAACAAAAAACATAAAAAACAGCCTTTTGACGATGCCAGTGCTTCGCACCTGCAGTTGGCGCTGTGGCATGTCTGATTTCGAGCAGGGGCTTGAATCTGTCACACCACATCACCAACGCCGCCCTCCCCAGCGAGGTCGGTGGCATCGCCAAAAGGATAAAAACCGATCGCCTTCGCCGAAAAACCAATCTTCAGAAATCCGATTATCCAATAGGGCAAATAAATAGATACCCCAGTGCGTTATGCATGGTAAAACCATGCGAAAATTCATTCTTCTAAAATCCCGAAATACCACAAGCCCTAATGACCGATTTGGGATAAACCGATATTTTGAAAATATCGATGTCAATAAAAAAGTCCGGCTCTCAAAATTATAGAGGGTCGGACTTCTTGATTTATGAATTATTATTCACTTAACTCTTTGTCGATGAATTCGATATTCCAATGTTCTTGGAACACCTCTTTCTGAGGTGTGGAAGAGTGGTACCACACTTCTACTGTGAGTTGCTTAGGCATGTTTTTCAGCGAATCTCTACCAGGGAAAATGTCGTCTAATTGAAGTTGAAGATTGTTGCCATTTATTTTCTTGACATACTCACAATCTTGTATTTTGTATTTTAAATAGAAATAATTGTCGGCATCGGTAGGAATCCAGCTTACATAACTGATGGAGTCCAACAGATAGCAGGTGTCGTTAAGGGCTGTGTCAAAATTTTCATCTTCAGACAAAACGTCTTCCAGGCTGTTGGTGCCCCGTGTTGAGAGTTTGTTGCTCTTTAGATAATAGTCGGCGATTGTTTTTTCTTTTTTTATTTTTTTCGCGGTCATCACTATTACCTTTTTCGTAGCTAAAACTTCAACTTTCATCGCTTGATTTGGCGAATCCCAGGCTATGACGTCTTTTTCGTCGAAAACACTTCCTCTTTTCAGGGTTTTGCCTCCGATGTTAATCGTTTTAGTGTTGACGAAAAGGATTTTCAGTTTTCCGGCATCAGCCGATATCGCCAAAACTGCCAATAGAATGAAAAGAAACTGTTTCATATTATTTATTGTTAATGATTGCACGAAACACTGTGAAATACATAGAAGGAATCCAAATGCAGAATGTTTCACCTGTAAATAGATAAATCACATCGGTAATACAGTAAATCACGAAAGCGATTCCGATAAATGAAAGTATAAATCGTATGATTTTCGAGTCTAATTTCTTGAGATATGGGAAATGTGCCAGAATCGACAGTTTGCTGTAAAGCAAGAATGTGATAATGAAGTATAGCACCCCGACAATGAGCACCGACCACCAATTCACCAAGTGCTTTTGCTTCATTAATGAGTCGAATGCGATATATGAAATGTAGCAGCCGGGTTGAAGTCCAATATATGTGTCGTGCTGGTCGTTGACCATATTGCCAATAATCACATATTTGCCTTTCACCAGCTCGATGATGTCGGAGCCTATTCCGCTTTCCTCATCTAAGATGTCGGTTCCTAAATTCAGCACATTTGTCTCGTCTTGCTTTGAGAAGGAATGGGGAATTCGCAGGAATGGACAATTGTGGCAAAGATTGCCGTTGTCAAAAATGAATGGTCCCCATTTGCTGAACTTGTGTCCGGTGCAGTCGCTGTAGATATAGAGTGGCACAGAAACTTGGTTTCCGTGAAGATATTCGTAGCGTACAAAATTTGTGGTGATGATAGTTGACTTATAGTCGCTGAGGGCGAGCTTTGGCAGAATGGAGTCGCAGGCAGGATTTAAGTCATCATGTGTGGCAGCCACTAATCTTGGGGTGTGGATGATTTCCGAAAACAAGGTTTCGTCCACCGTTTTCCGCAGCGAGTCGTTTGCGTCGAAAAGGCTGTTGTCGGCATATCCTTTTTCAAATCTCACATCTAAGAAAATGTATTTGTAGGAGGCTTCTTTTTTAAGCAATCTCAAAAACTTAATTAAGTTGCGGCGATTGGTGATATCGACATTTCCAAGGGGGATATTATTGCTGTCGCATAGGTTGATGAGCTGTTTATCGTATGCCACATTTATATATACCACGCTATCGTTGCACGGCTCCACACCAAAGACTGATTTTTGAATATATTCAAGCCACGAATAATGTTCAATGTCGTCAAGCGATGGATAGGGGTGGTTGTTGTATAAGTAGCTGACAAAAAGTAAGAGCAACGAACTTATTGTCGCAACGATGGAGCGGATAATGATTTTTCTTCGCATGTCAAATTAAATTGTTCCTAAAAAATGATAGAGAACCGATAATTAGCAAATCAGCTACAAATATAATCACTTTTGAGCAGAACAACAAAGAAATAGGAAAAAACGCAAATTGATGTAGAAAACTTTGGCAATAAATTGTGGAGCATCAAGAAAAATGGTTAAATTTGTGTCAATTAACAGGATTTCTTTAAATTATAAAAACTAAGATATGAAATGAGAACCAAGATAGTCATCATTGCTATTATTCTGCTTAGTGCCATTTCTATTAAGGCGCAAGATTTTGATTTTGAAGATAGTATGTTGAAAGGTAAGGCAGCTTTAGATTCGGGGCAATATGAGCTTGCCATCAAGTATCTGGAGCCTTGCGAACAGGTTGTCTCGCAAGATACGACTAAAGAGGCGCAAGAAATGGACAATTTTCTGTTGGCTGTTATGGCTGAGAGCCATGCTAAATTGGGAAATTATAAAAAAGCTGTGGAACTCGGTACGCAAGCGATTGAAATCCGAAAGCGGGTGTTGGGCGAATCTCACCCCGACTATGCCACCTTGTTGAGCAGTCTCGCAAGTTATTACTCCGATTTGGGCGACTATTCCAAGGCTGTTGAACTTGGCACTCAAGCACTGGAAATCCATAAGAAAGTTCTTGGTGATTCTCATCCAGATTATGCCACCTCGCTGAACAATCTCGCAAGCTGTTACTTCGATTTAGGCGACTATTCCAAGGCTGTGGAACTTGGGACTCAAGCGCTGGAAATCCGAAAGCGGGTGTTGGGCGAATCTCACCCCGACTATGCCACCTTGTTGAGCAGTCTCGCAAGTTATTACTCCGTTTTAGGCGACTATTCCAAGGCTGTTGAACTTGGCACTCAAGCACTGGAAATCCATAAGAAAGTTCTTGGTGATTCTCATTCAGATTATGCTACCTCGCTGAACAATCTCGCAAACTGTTTTTCTAATTTAGGCGACTATTCCAAGGCTGTAGAACTCGGCACTCAAGCGCTGGAAATCCGAAAGCGTGTTCTTGGCGAATCTCACCCCGACTATGCCACCTCGCTGAACAATCTCGCAGGCTATTACTCCGGTTTAGGCGACTATTCCAAGTGTTTGGCGAATCTCATCCCGTCTATGCCACCTCGCTGAACAATTTCGCAGGCTATTACTCCAATTTGGGCGACTATTCCAAGGCTGCCGAACTCGGCACTCAAGCGAAGGAAGTCCTTAAGCGTGTTTTTGGTGAATTCCACCCTAACTATGCCACCTCGTTGAGCAATCTCGCAGGCTATTACTCCGTTTTAGGCGACTATTTCAAGGCTGTCGAACTTGGCACTCAAGCGCTGGAAATCCGAAAGCGTGTGTTGGGCGAATCTCACCCCGCCTATGCCATTTCGTTGAACAATCTTGCAAATGATTACTTCCATTTAGGCGACTATACGAAGGCAGCCGAACTCGGCACTCAAGCGAAGGAAGTCCTTAAGCGTGTGCTTGGTGAATCCCACCCCGACTATGCCACCTCGTTGAGCAATCTCGCAACATATAATTACTTGAACGGAAACTTTAGGGAAGCGTTGAAGCTATGGCTAATTAGTGTTCAGCATACGAAAGACATAGTTTTGTTGCAGTTTAAGAGCTTGACAAATCGTATGAGGCAATCATTCTGGGATAAGAATAGGCTTTATTTCACAGATTTGCCGTCAATTTGTGTGAAGGCTGGTGGGCATGATGGTGTAGGTGAGGTGTATGACAACTCTGCGCTCTTTACCAAGGGACTGCTGCTGAATGCGGAGACGAGCTTGAGGGACTTGATTCTTGAGAGTGGCGACTCG
>SFGS01000109.1 GCA_004557565.1 Bacteroidales bacterium
GGCAACGTGCCATGGCTAAGAAAACCCATCCCCACAAAATGGTAATTTTTCTCAAAAAAAACACCAAAAAATTTGCCTGTTCAGTTAGAAAGCCGATTTAAAAAAAGGCAAAAAGTCTACGAGTCAACAGGTCAACGAGCAATAGGGTATGGAGGGTTAAAAACAATTGGTGTTAATGGATTTTTAATGGATTAAATCGGTGTTTTTTCTGCCACAAATTAGCACAAATTCCCACAAATAATCTTTTTGTTGAATCTCGTTGAATCTGTGTGAGCTTTGATAAATCGGAGCACTCAGAGCTCTCGGAGTAATCAGACAACACCCCCACACCACACCACCATCCTCCGTGAGATTTCTCACCATCAAAAGAAAATCTGTGAAATCCGTGGGATCCGTGTGAGCCTAAAAAACCACAATCCGTAGAGCCTCTGTGAGATTTTCCACCATCAAAAGAAAACCGTGAGATCCGCGAGATCCGTGTGAGCCCCACAAGACGCAAGATTGCGGGATTCGTGACCGGGTTTTGGTGGTTTGGGGTGAAATAATTAACTTTGTGGTAACAAAATAGCGACAGTATTACTTATGAAAAAAACGATTTTAGCTATGTTTGCGGCATCTGTGTGCGTAGCAGCTATGGCTACCCCTGTGAAGGGCGACAAGGCACAACTGCATTTTCTGGAAACCACCGACGTGCACGGCAGTTTTTTCCCCATTGATTTTATTAGCGGCAAGGCGATTGACGGGTCGATGGCTCGTGTGAGTGCTTATGTGAAGGACTTGCGCAAAGCGGCTCCCGATGGCGTGGTGCTGCTCGACAATGGCGACATTCTGCAAGGCCGCCCGTTGAGTTACTACTACAACTACGTTGCCACCGACAAGGAAAATGTGGCGGCAAGCGTAATCAACTATATGCAATACGATGCACAGTCGTTTGGCAACCACGATGTGGAGCCGGGCCACGCCGTGTACGACAAGTGGACGAGCGAAGTGGCGTGCCCATCGCTCGGTGCCAACATTCTCGACAGCCGCACCGGGCTTCCCTACGCCATGCCTTACACCATCGTGAACCGCCAGGGCGTGAAGGTGGCTGTGCTGGGTATGCTCACACCTGCCATTCCCAACTGGCTCGCCGAGCCGATTTGGAGCGGACTGCGTTTCGCACCGATAGTGGAGAGCGCACGCTATTGGGTGGATTTCCTGAAGCGCAACGAGCACCCCGACTTGATAGTGGGGCTTTTCCATAGCGGCTACGAGGGCGGCATCGTGACCGACGACTACCGCGAGAACGCCTCGGCGCAAGTGGCGCGCGAAGTGTCCGGCTTCGATGTGATTTTCTGCGGACACGACCACCGTGTGCACAACTCGATGGACAAGGTGGCCGACGGCAGCGAGGTGCTGGTGCTCAACCCTGCCAACAACGCCATGGCGCTGGCGCAAGCCACCGTTGACTTGGAGTTCGACGGCACCAGTTGGAAGGTGACCGACCGTAAAGGCACCATCGTGGATATGAAATCCACTCCTATCGATGAGGAATTTATGGCGCATTTCGCTCCGCAAATCGACGAGGTGAACCAGTGGGTGAAGCGTCCTATCGGCACCCTCGCTACCACCATCAACTCGGCTGACTGCTTTTTCGGCAACAGCGCGTTTGGCGATATGATTCTCGACCTCACCTTGCGTGTGCAAGATGCCGACATCGCTTTCGGCGCACCGCTGCAAGCCGATGCCACGCTGAAAAAGGGCGTGATTACCGTGGGCAACATGTTCGACCTCTATCGCTTCGAAAACGACCTCTACATCCTCAATCTCACTGGCGAGGAAGTGCGCAAGCACCTTGAAATGAGTTACGGTTTGTGGATAAGCACGATGAAGAACCCTTCCGACCACATTATGCGTCTGGTGGACACTGGCAAGGGATTGTGGTTCGAAAAACCCACCTACAACTTCGACTCTGCCGCCGGCATCGACTACGAGGTGGACGTGACCAAGCCAGAGGGCGAGCGTGTGAAGATTCTGCGCATGAGCAATGGCGAACCTTTCGACGAGGCGAAGGTGTATCGTGTGGCAATGAACAGCTACCGTGGCAATGGCGGCGGCGAGTTGCTCACCCGCGGCGCAGGAATCCCGAAGGCGGAATTACAGAAGCGCATCGTGTATCGCAGCCCAACGCAAATGCGCACCGAACTGATGAAGGTGATTGAGAAGGCTGGCACCATCAACCCCAAGGCTGGGCACAACTGGAAATTCGTGCCTGAAAAATGGACTAAGCCAGCACTCGCACGCGACAGAAAATTGCTTTTCGGCAAAAAATAACGAATTTCAATCAAGATAAAAACGTATAACAACAATGATGAAAAAAATGATGATGGCAGTTGTGGCAGCGTTGATGCTGCAAAGCTGCGGTATGACAAACCCTGGTGTGAACGGTGGTAGCCAAATGGGTGGCACCACCACAAATAATAGCGGATCAAGCATTGGCAGCAACGCGCTCGGCGGACTGCTCGATTTGGTAGTGGGCAGCGTGAAACTCTCGCAAACCGACATCATTGGCACATGGAGCTACGTGGAGCCTGCCTGCGCTTTCACCAGCGAAAATCTCCTTGCCAAGGCTGGTGGCTCGGTGGCTGCAAAGACCGTGAACGAAAAACTGCTGCCTGTGTACAAATCATTGCACATCTCAAGCGGCAACACCCAACTCACATTCAACGAAAACGGCCAATTCACAGGCAAAATCGGCGGATTCCCCATGTCGGGCACCTATACCTTCGACGCTGCCAACGGATTGGTGAAAATGAAGTCGCTGACCACATTCACTGCCCACCTCACACGCTCCACCCAGGGCATGAACTTCACATTTGAATCAAAGAAAATCCTCACCCTGCTTCAAACCGTAAGCGCCCTCAGCGGCAACACCACACTCTCCACTATCGGCGACATCTCCAAGCAATTCAACGGCGTGCGCCTCGGCTTCGCCATGAAAAAATAATCCCCCCTACTTTTTTTAAAGCCCCAGTTTAAAAAAAGCACAAAAAAATCACCAATCAAGCCCCCAAGCTCGATTGGTGATTTTTTCATAAAATAGCGGTTCAGTGGATAAATACTGGGAACTCCGAAACAAAAAACATAAAAAAACAGCCTTTTGGCGATGCCAGTGCTTCGCACCTGTCGTTAGTGCTGTGGCATGTCTGATTTCAAGCTGGGGCTTGAATCAGCCACACCTCATCACCAACGTCGCCCTCCCCAGCGAGGGCGGTGGCATCGCCAAAAGGATAAAAACCTCTCGCCTTCGGCGAAAAACCAAACCCGGTAGGGACGTGATACTTCGAAAGCACTGAAAATATACGTGTTTTTGGGGGATTTTTGAGGGCAAGGGGCGTTTTTTGGGAAAAAAATGACGGCGATAGAGGCGTTTTCCCGGTTTTTGGGAAAACGCTTTTTTGTGTGGAAACTGTTTGAGTTGTGGGCTTCTGAGGGCTTGTTAGAGGCTGTATGGGCGTTTTTGCGCAGATTGCGCTTTGAGGTGTGTTTTCCCCGTGTTTTTACGGGATTTTGGTGTAGAT